>CAZSDL010000259.1:0-3245 GCA_964605635.1 uncultured Woeseiaceae bacterium | reverse complement strand
GCCTCTTTTGTGGCGATGAAGCGTGTCCCGAAATAGGCGAGATCGGCGCCGATGGCACGTGCAGCGACGATATCGCCGCCGCCACTCATGGCGCCTGACAGGACGATCGTCCCGTCAAAAAACTGGCGAATCTCCCGGACCAGCGCAAACGGGCTGAGCGTGCCCGCGTGTCCGCCGGCACCGGCACACACGGCGATGATGCCATCGACGCCCTGCTCCGCCGCTTTTTCGGCATGCCGCAGGTTGATCACATCATGCAGGACGATGCCGCCGTAGCCATGCACGGCTGCGACAACTTCCGCGGGTGGTCGCAGGCTGGTGATCACGACAGGTACCTTGTACTTCACGCACAGCGCGACATCCTGCTCAAGGCGGTCGTTGCTTTGATGCACGATCTGGTTGACGGCATACGGCGCAACCGGAACTCCGGGATTTTTCTTCCGCGCCTCGTCGAGCTCAGTACTTATCCGTGACAGCCATTCGTCGAGCATCGATGCCGATCGGGCATTCAACGCCGGGAACGAGCCGATAATGCCCGCCTTGCACTGCGCCAGGACCAGTTCCGGTCCGGACACGATGAACATCGGCGCCCCGATTAGTGGAATCCGCATCGAATTTGACAATGTCTTCGGTAGCGTCACAAAACAATCTCCCTGATTTGAGGCGATGCAACATATTGCGTTGAATGTTGTAATTTTGCGCCGGCCCGACGTGATCGAGTTCACATTTGACGCAGCCAACCATTGCTAGACTCACTGTACCTGACCGGCACCGCCGGGCCATGCATACCTAGACAATCATGAAAGCCGCGTCGCAGTCGGCGATCAGGCAGTCGTCGCTGACCCGACGTGCTTCGCCTTTCAGCATGACGAGTCTGCGTCGACGCTGTTCGATCCAGCCTGTGAGCCTGATGGTTTGACCTGTTGTCAGCGGTTGCCGGTAGCGGATCTCGCAACGTGCGGTGTGCGCCTTGATGGCCTGCAAATAAAGTACATTCGCCATAACATCGTCAAGGGCGGAATAAATGATCCCGCCATGCACGGTATTCTGATAGCCGACATGAAGTTCGGTTGGCGTGAATACACCCTCGCAGCGCTCATTCTCCAATTGAAAGCGAATCTGCAGGCCAATTGAATTGTCGACACCACAGGCAAAACACATCGTGGCGTTTTCGATTGACGGACGCTCCGAGACGGTCACGGTGTCACTGCACCTTATGCTCGATGACAATCTCTACGTCTGCTGATTCCGCTACAACCATGACCTGTTCGCCATACCAATCGCCGGTTTGCGCGATCGGTTCGCCGGAACTCGAAGCGCGCGCAATGATTTCGAGTCGCTCGAATCCGGATAACAGTCGGCCTGGAATCATCGCATCGGCGTCACCGAGCGTCACCGTTGCCGGTAGTTCGGATGCCAGGCGGCGTGTTGCGGCGATCGGCGGGGACGGCTGGTCGGGGTCCCGTGCAATAACGAATACGGTCGCGTTCGGCGCTATTTGCGCCGCGGCGTCCGCAGCCAGCGACACCCTGGCAGTAATTACCGCCACACTACTCGTTGGTGTCTCACTTGATATCGCAGGTTGCGCGAGCCCGCGCCACTCCGCAATGCGCTGCCGCAACACCTCCTGGATTTCGGGGGGCGGTGCCTGTGCCAGCAGAGCTTCCCAGCGATCGGCGGCCAGTGCACGATCGTTGCGCTCAATAGCAGCGATGCCGCCATAAAACAGTGCTTTCGGGTTGTTCGATTCGATCCCCAGTGCGTTCTCAAACAGCTGCTCGGCGCGCTCACTGATCCGTCCCGTCTCGCTCAATACGACCGCCTCGCCGAAATCGGCAAGGGTCTGTGCGTTTGACGCTGACTCCAGCGCTACGGCCCGCGCATAGGCAGCGACAGCCTCAGGATAACGCTGCATTTGCACATAGGAACGACCAAGCATCGTCCAGCCATTCAAATCATCGGGGTTTTCTTCGAGTCGCGCCGCAAGCGATGCCACCATTTCATCGATCGTGGCGGGTGCCTCGGGAGCGACCGGCGTGCCGATCCGTGAATAAACTACGGCGGAGACGAGCAATACGGTGGCGACAGCGGTCATCAGCGACGGCGTCAGCCGACGCTGGATTCGAATGAGCGGCCACGCGACCACAAGGGTGGCCGCGAGCAGCATGAAGCCGATTACGACCCATATCATGATCGATTGCGGGCCTGTCGCTCAGTGTTCGCCTCATCGGTCGTGTCGTCGATCGGCAGGGCCATGCGACCCCGTACTATCCGGACCGCGACGAAAAGGCCGACGGCGATCAGGAATCCCGGTGCAATCCACAGGAACAGTGTCTTGCCGCGAAACCGGGGTCGATACAGCGCAAACTCTCCGTAACGCGTAACCAGGAAGTCATAGATCTCAGCGTCTGTCTGGCCCTCTGCCAGCATACGGCGAATCTCGCGACGCAAATCGGCCGCGAGAAATGCATTGGAGTCCTTGATGCTTTCGTTCTGGCATTGCAGGCAACGGACTTCCGCAACGATTTTCTCGTAACGTGCCTGCAGTTCCGGGTCTTCGAATGCCGTGCCGGCATCAATTGCCGGACTTGCATGAGCGAACAGCAACAGCAGTATCAGTGCGACGCTGCGCAATTCAGCGCTCTCTCGCCGCAGCAATTTTGGGCACGAAATCACGCTGCCAGATGGCGTCGGTCAGAGGACTGAGATGCTTATGCAGTACCGTGCCGTCCGGACCGATCAGGAACGTCTCCGGGGCGCCGTAGACTCCCCAGTCGATGCCAACGGTGCCGTCCGCGTCGAATCCCGACACGACGTACGGGTCGCCCAGCTCGTCCAGCCAACGAATCGCATCCTCGCGCCGATCGCGCCAGTTGAGACCGTAGATGGGCACGTCGCCGCTGGCCGCCAGCGACAACAGGAAATCGTGCTCCTGCCGACAGCCTACGCACCACGTTGCCCACACATTGACCAGTGCCACCTGTCCCGCATAGTCACGGTTGCTGACGGTACGCGCGGGGTCCCGCAGTGCGGGCAATTCGAACTCCGGAGACGGCTTGTTGATAAAGGGTGACGGCAGCTCGGAGGGATCGCGCTGCAAGCCGAAGATCAGCATCGGGAGCAGGACAATGAACGCCAGTACCGGTGCAACGTAACGCAATTTCAAACGGGCTGCTCCTGCGCCGCACGATGTCGTTCTTGCGCAGTTGCCGTCAGTCGATAACGACGGTCGCTCGCAGCGATCA
>CAZSDL010000258.1:0-3304 GCA_964605635.1 uncultured Woeseiaceae bacterium | reverse complement strand
GCGACCAGCAGGCCGAGCGGTGCGTGACGCGTCAACCCGCCTCGAACCTGTTCGACTTCAACATCGAGCATCATGACAACAAACAGGAACAGCACCATTACCGCGCCGACGTAGACGAGAACCAGCACGATCGCCAGAAATTCTGCTTCAATCAGCAGCCACAGGGCGGCGCTCTGGAAAAAGGCAAGCACCAGGAACAAGACGGCGTGAACCGGATTGCGGGAAAAGATCACGCCCCCGGCCGCGGCAATCAATACGGCTGCAAAAAAATAAAATAGGAAAGCGTGAAACAAGAGTCGTCTGCCTTATTTGTATTTTGCGTCTGCTGACTTGTCCGCGGAGATCATAGCCTCGAACCGGTCCCCTACGGCCATTAGCTTGTCTTTGGTCATGATATTTTCGCCCGGCTTTTCCATGTGGTATTCGTGGATTCGGGTCTCGACAATGGCATCAACCGGGCAGGCTTCTTCGCAGAAGCCGCAGTAGATGCACTTAAACAGGTCGATGTCGTAACGCGTAGTCCGACGGGTACCGTCGTCACCGACAGCCGATTCAATGGTAATTGCCAGCGCCGGACAGACGGCCTCGCAGAGTTTGCACGCAATACAACGTTCCTCGCCGTTCGGATAGCGCCGCAACGCGTGCAGGCCCCGAAATCGATACGATTGCGGGGTTTTCTCCTCCGGATACTGAACTGTAACGTCGTCTCGGAAAAAGTTACGTAACGTAACGGCGAGACCTTGCCATAGCTCCCACAGGAGAAGCGTTTTGAGTCCGTTGCGAATCCAGTCCATCACCCTAACCTGCCATCCTCGACCATGGACCGACCTGCATCCAGGCCATCACACCCTCGACGGCGATCCAGATAATTGTCACTGGAATAAATACCTTCCAGCCCAATCGCATGATCTGGTCGTACCGGTAACGTGGAAACGTCGCACGCAACCAGAAAAACACAAATATGAAAAACGCTATCTTGAACGCCAGCCAGAAAAAGCTTGGTTCGCGGAGAAAGTGATTCTCTCCGAGAAATGTCCAACCCTCAAAAAACGAAGCCCAACCGCCGAAAAAGAAAATCGAGGTCAACGCGGCGATAAGCACCATGTTCGCGTATTCGGCGAGGAAAAACACGGCAAACGCGACACCCGAATACTCGACGTGAAATCCTGCGACGATCTCCGATTCGCCCTCGGCAACATCGAACGGCGCGCGATTCGTCTCTGCGACGCCTGACACGAAGTAAACCAGGAACAACGGCAGCAGCGGAATGAGGAACCAGTTACTGAACCCGCCCGACTGCGCACGCACGATCTCGCCGAGGTTGAGACTGCCGCCGGCCATCAACACGCCGACCAGGGCAAAACCCATCGCGATCTCATAGGCAACAATCTGCGCGGCTGAACGCATTGCGCCGAGAAACGCATACTTCGAGTTGCTCGCCCAACCGGCAAGAATTACGCCGTACACGCCTACCGATGTCAAAGCCAATACATAGAGTAGCCCGGCATTGATGTCGGCGATTACGAAGGAATCGGTCAGTGGAATAACAGCCCATGCAGCCAGTGCCGGGACAATGGACAAAAGTGGCGCAATGACAAACAGGAAGCGATTCGACTCCCGTGGAACGATCACTTCTTTGATGAGAAGTTTTATGACGTCGGCAAACGGCTGACCGAGGCCCAGCGGACCGACCCGGTTCGGGCCGACCCGGCCTTGCATGAACCCGATTACCTTGCGTTCGAAATAGGTCGTGAATGCAACGGTGAGAATGACACAGATTGTAACGGCAAGAATCTGCGTCGTAATCACAGTAACGTGCTGCAATGTGGGCGGCACGCCATTCCAGAGATCAATCATGAACTGTGGAATGAGCGCATTCACGCGGCTTCTTCCCGGGTTTGGCCGCGACGTGCTTCAGGCGTCAGTTGCAATGCAGTTGCCCGGCGAACGACCCCGTCGATTTCGTACATCGGAATGTCGATTTCCAGCGCACTACTTCCGTCACTGGCGCGTTCGACAGGCTCTCCGCCGGCATACGAATTATCCGGCGACACCGTCCCAAATTGTTGTTCAAACGCAGTGCGAATCGCTTCGCTGGTTTCGTAGTCGAAGCTCTCGATGCCCAACAGGTTGCCCAGAACTCGTAAAACCTTCCATCCGGGCCTCGCCTGCCCTACCGGGTTGGCGACTCCGGCAAAGGTCTGCCAACGACCTTCACAATTCACAAAGGTGCCGGAGGTTTCTGCGAAGGTGCCTATGGGTAATAGCAGGTCCGCGCACTGCTGCAAGCCGGATGAATTAAACGGCGTCATCGCAGCCACGAACGATCGCTCGGTCAACTGCCTGACCGTTTCGTACCCGGCCCACATGTCCCTGTCCGGCTCGACACCGAAAAGCAGGACGGCATCGAGATCGGCGCCCGGTATTTCATCGGCGTTCAAGCCGATGGTCTTCCGAGCGGTGCCACCTGCCTGCCGATGCGGCAATACTCCTGCGAGGTGCGCGCCTGCGGAATTGCCGCCTTCGGAAAGGAAACCGACACGGGAACCCGTCGATCCACCGATCGCATCTGCCAACACTCGCAGTGCCGCGAAGTCCGGCATGCGCCCGGCAATGAGACCCAGCAATAAAAGTGACGATTCCGCCTCGGCGAGCATCGCAGCGATGTTCTTGTGGCGTGCCTCTACTTTTACACCATCGCACAAGGCCTTGACCGTGGCCGGCAAAGCCGCACCTTTCGCCGCTGCAATGGCCACGCCAGCGAGCTCATCGACGAGCGAGTCGCCCGCACGATACTGCTCAGCTTCAAAAAAGTACTCGTATTCCTCGGGATTGATAAAAGCGATCCGCGCACCGTTCAGCGCTGACTTGCGTATGCGATGCGCAATAATCGGCACCTCGCGTCGCAGATTCGAACCAACCACGGCTATTGCCTGCAGCGACTCGATCTCCGCTATCTCGCAGCCCAACCACGGAAATACAGGGTCGTTGTGTTGATCGAGAAAATTGCGACGACGAAGACGGTGATCGATATTCGGGCTGCCCAGCGAATCCGTTATGCCCCGAAGCAATGCGTACTCTTCCAGCGTGGCACTGGGTGATGCCAGAACGCCGATGCGCTCGCCAGCACTGCCCTGCAGCTTCTGCGCAAGTAATTGCAGCGCTTCGTCCCAGCCCAGGTCCCGCCATTCGTCGTTTTCCCTGATGCGTGGCGTCAGGAGGCGGTCCGTGCTGTACATACCTTCGAACCCGAAGCGATCCCGGTCGGCCAGCCAGGTTTCGTTGATTGCCTCGTTTTCTTTCG
>CAZSDL010000257.1:0-3320 GCA_964605635.1 uncultured Woeseiaceae bacterium | reverse complement strand
GGGGGTGGGCACCACCTTCTCGATCCGCCTGCCGACAGCCGAATAACTGTAGGAGCGCGCCTTGCGCGCGAATGGGAAAAGCTTTGACGTTGCCGCATTCGCCCGCAGGGCGGGCTCCTACATTACTTCTCTTACTACTTCTTCGCTGTAATCGCTCTCGATGCCATCGCTATCGTACGAGGTGAGAACGAAATACCAGGTTCCTGGAGTGAGGCCTTCCACTACATAAGTAGTAACGCCCGGGTTATCGATATTGATTTCGTAATCGTATACACCGGACATCCGACCATAATAAATGTTATAGCCCGCCAGATTGGCCAGCGGCGAGCCGTCGGCGCGCGTCGTCGGCGCCTCCCACGACAAGGTAACCGAACCGGTACCTTCCGTTTCCCGTTTGACCAGGATAGTCCTGCTGGCCGTCGCGCCCGTACTGTCTTGCGCGGTGACAGTGATCAGGTTCTCACCCAGGTCCAGTGGGATGCTATCGGCCGTCCATGATTCGGTGCCGCTGGCAGTTCCTTGCCCGCCCTGATCATTCGCCCATTCAACTGACACAATGCCGGCATTGCTGTCGGCTGTGCCCGCTACCGTAACCGAGTCATCCGACGTCTCCATCTCGCCGTTCGAGGTCGGTTGCGTTATTGTCAGTTTCAAGTTTGGCGCCGTTGAAACCCTGTTGCCTTCGAATGGCGTCGCGCCGGAGCCTCCGCCGCAGGCGGCCGATACCAGCACTAACATCATCAGGCACGCGTGTGGCGCAATTGCGTGGAACTTCATTCTCGATACAACTCCAGGTTGTCTTGCCAACCGGGAAAACGAGCGCGCACGAGAGCCCTGTGGTGCGAACCACAATCTTCAATGAATCAATGGAGTTGCGTCGAATACCGGCGACCTGGAACCGCGAGTCGCCGTAAGAGTGCATCCGCTTGCATGGCAACCCCGCTGTCCTAAGACTCGCGTCTCGTAGACCGGTAGTTTTGCGTCCCCGCCTTTCGGCGGGTTTGCCGTTTACAGACTGAGCGATTGCGCTGCTAAGCGCGGTGTTTGATTGGAATCATGACTGCTTCCCCAAGCGACTTGAATGTTTCGCACGAGCGAGCCCGGGCGTATGGCAGCGCCCGGTTACCCGTACACGCATGCATCGCCCGAACCGCTGCCCCCGGTCCTTATTGCCACGATTGAATGGCGCCCAAGCGATGTTGATGGCATATAGAGCAAATCGCGTGCCACAAAGTGCGCTATGTATAGTAATCAATAAGCTATGTGAAAAAGCTCGATATGTCGGCAGGATACGAGTGCAGTCGCCTGTGCGTCAGCGCGGACACAAAACCGGCTCGGTACTTAGGAGATCCGTGGAAGCTATTGAATAATCATCAATTACTAGCTGTCGCCTGAAACTGACTGAATGCCGCGCCGGAGCATCAGGTACCGAGCTCGAAGGAGATTTCCGCCGTGCGGCGGCTTTCGATACCCTCGCTGTTGAAGCTGGTCATCGCCAGGAAGTAAGTGCCCGGCGCCAGATCCTCTATCACGTAGCTGGTGATTCCGGGCGAATTCAGTTCGATCACCTCAGTCAAATCACCCGCGCTGGTGCCGTAGTAGATGCGATAGCCGGCGAGGTCGGTCAGTAGCGATCCGTCTTCGTTGTGCGTAGGCGGCGTCCAGGCAATGGTTTTCGATTCCGTGCCAATCGGTTCGACGGTTATGCTGAACCGGCCCAGTGCAGCGATGCTGTCGCCGTCAGTAACGGATATCTCTATCGCGGCGGTCGTGCCGATATGACTGGATGTCGGCGTTCCCCGCAAGCGGCCTGTGGTGGTGCTGAACGTCGCCCATGTCGGCTTGTTAATGATCGAAAAACTCAGAGTGTCGCCGTCCGGATCGCTGGCGTCAGGCATGAACGAATACAGCGTATCGACCACAACCGAAGTATTGGGTGTGCCGCCGATCGTTGGTGGGACGGACCCGATTGGATCGTCGTCATCGTCGGGAGGCGTGGCGATGGCTTCCACCGTGATCGTGAAACTTGGCAACGCAATGACGCTGCTAAAGTCAGTGACCGCTATGACGATGTTGCCATGCTCGCCCACATGCCGGCTGTCCGGGGTACCCTGCAGCACACCGTTTGTGGTGTCGAACGTTGCCCACTCCGGCTTGTTGGCAATGGCGAATACCAGCACATCACCGTCGTTGTCGGACGCCTCAGCCTGGAACATATAGCTGGCACCAACCAGTACGGATGTTGCCGGGTCGCCCCAGATTATGGGCGCCGAGCCTGTTGGAGCGCCGCTTTCGTCCTGCGTCACATCTGTTTCCACACTGTCGTCGAGGAGCTTGCATCCACCAAGGAGTACAAGCGTAACCAGTAGTGCCGAAATTCGAGCAGGGAAGCTGTAGGTTTTCATATGACCGTTCCGCCTTTTCCAAACCAGGCCTTCGGTCATGCAGGGGGAGCCGCCGGGGTACACGCCAGAAACGGCGCGTATGGCACTTTTCACATCGCTTTCGCGAGCGAGCAGATTGGCGGCCCCGCTGTCGTAGGCTTGCGCCCGTAGACCGGTGGCTTTGCGTCCCCGCCTTTCGGCGGGTTTGCCCTTTTCAATTCAAAGGTTTCGGGCGTCCCACAATCACTGACGCCCGATTTCTGACAAAGGCACTGCTTGCAGCGGCAGGAACTTCAACCTGCGCAGTGCACAAGTTGAGTCGGAATCGGCTTATTGCGGCTTCGGACAATTCCGTAGCCGGCAACCCCGCTGTCCTGATCTGAAAATTCCTGGACCGGTGGCTTTGCGTCCCTGCCTCTCGACAGGTTTGCCTTCGTCTTCGAGCGAAATTGTCGTAACCGCGGGGAGGTTTTGCAAACTGTTTCTCGTTTGCTAGTGCGAACTGCGTCACACATTTTGATACCCCCGAAGTTATGTGAAATCGGCTTTCGTCCGGACCGGCAACCGGAACCTTTCCAGCGGGATTGGCACTTGCTCAATCACCGACTATCCCCATTGTTCGCGCCACATTTCGAAGGCCAACAGAAACCAGACTGGCGTGCCGAGGGTCTTATTTCCATCATAGAAGTTTTGCAGCGCGTTCCTGACGAGCGCTGCATCGAAAATACCGGACTGACGTATTCTCGCATCGCTCAAATAGTCATTCGCAAGTTCCTTAAGGTCCGATCGCAGCCAGCTGTCGAGCGGGATTGCGAATCCCTGTTTCGGTCGATCGACCAGTTCACGCGGCACGTAGGAGTAAAGGATCTTCTTCAGCAAATGCTTGGGTCCCAACGGGCCGCGGCGAAGACGAGGGGGCAGATTGAATGCAAACTC
>CAZSDL010000256.1:0-3354 GCA_964605635.1 uncultured Woeseiaceae bacterium | reverse complement strand
ACGTTATAGGCGCCGGTAATCAGGATCATGAAGGCTGTCGCGGAACAGACGAACAGGGTATCGACGTAAACGGAGAACGCCTGAACGAGCCCTTGTTGGGCCGGATGTTGTACTTCAGCCGCCGCGGCGGCATGCGGTCCCGTACCCTGACCAGCTTCGTTGGAGTAAATGCCGCGTTTCACGCCCCAGCCAATAGCAGCGCCCATGCCTGCCATAGGAGTAAACGCGTCCGTGAAAATCAGTGCGACGACACCCGGCAACTTTGAGAAATTCAGTGCTACGACAATGCATGCCACGATGATGTAACCGAGGGCCATGAACGGCACGACAATTTGCGTGAACGCGGCGATGCGCTTGACACCTCCGAAGATAATAACGCCGAGAACAAATACGACCGCGGCGCCGGTGACGACCTTGGTGACGCTGATGTCACCAAGTTCTGTCACGATAATCGCGCCAGGACCCAGCGCCACTTCGGCCGCGGTGCTTATACTGTTCGCCTGGACCCCGGGCAGCAGCATGCCGGTCGCGACGATGGTGGAAATTGCGAAAATCCACGCGTACCACTTCTGCCCCATCGCCTTTTCGATGTAATAAGCCGGTCCGCCGCGATATTGCCCGTCGTCGACCTCCTTGTAGATCTGGCCGAGTGCAGATTCGACATAGGCAGTAGATGCGCCGAGAAACGCGACCACCCACATCCAGAATACGGCACCGGGGCCACCGAAGCCGATGGCGGCCGCGACACCCGCGATGTTGCCGGTGCCAACGCGCCCGGACAGAGAGACCGCCAGTGCCTGGAAGGTCGAGATGCCTCTCGTCGAGGCCTTGCCCGAGAAGAGCAGATGCACCATCTCGCGAAAAAGCCGCACCTGCACGAAGCGCGTCATGATGGAAAAGAAAAGTCCGGCACCAAGACACAGGTAGACCAGCGCAGGACTCCAGATGACGGCGTTCAGCGAATCGACGATTTCCTGCATGCTCGTGCCTTTATTGGTTCTTGTTCTGTCAGCCGGCGTTCGGGGAATGGTACCTCAATTCCTGTACCAGGCTACCCGCGTGAAAGGGTTCCCGAACCTCGCTCCGACACCGACTCGATGATGACACCCTTGGAGGATTTACCAGAACCGCTATTCTTGGCGCGATACATTAAAGTGTCCGCAGTATGCAGGGCCTCGGCAAGATCCACATCGCCGCGATCCAGTACGATGGCGCCGATACTCAGCCCCACCACGGACCACTCGGAATTGCGCAATCCCTCCAGCACCCGGTCGTGAAGCTTTTCCAGAAGCACCGTCGCGCCGGAAGAGTCGGTGTTTGGCAGGAGAATTGCGAATTCATCGCCACCGTATCGCGCGACGACGTCACTTTTGCGCAAAGATCGACTTAGCTCCTTTGCCACAAAGCCGAGCACGGCATCCCCTTGCTCATGCCCGAACGTGTCATTGATCTTCTTGAAGTCATCGAGATCAATGAAGGCGATTGTCGTCGCTTTCCTTCGGTGAGTAGCGGTGTCGAACGTTCCGGCGGCAGACTCCATGAAGCCGACCCGATTCAAGAGTCCGGTCAAGCTGTCAGTTCGAGCGAGTTGCCTGTGTCGGACAAAATTCGTGCGAAGCTGAGCTGCCAGGTAGGCGAACAACAGGAAGAACGTCAAACGTACGCCGGTGTTCCAGTAGAGAATCCAGGCTTGACTGTAGGGAACCGCAGAAATCTTTTCGACGGTCATCCATGCACCCGCCGACACAACACTAGCCGCGTAACCCATATTTCGGTTGCCGTACCCGACAGCAATCAGGATCGGAATGAGAAAGAAAACAGAAAACGAGATCTCATATCCTGTTACCTGATCGAGAGCGGCCACGAGCAAGATCAGGACCAAAGAAAGGAGGCCGATTACCGTGTACGGCAGTTCCGAGAGCCGTTTATGAAATTGCCGAAACATGATGACTAAATACAGTCCCGTGAGATTAGTAACGTTTCACACTTACATCGGTCGAAAGGCGAACCGACGGCCATATGCTTCGACCATGACACTCATCGTCAGTTCGCGATGCGCATCTTCCTGATCGTCACCGGTTCGACCGGCACATCGTCATGGCCTGACTTGCGGCCGGTCGGCACCTTCGCGATTGCGTCGACCACATCCATGCCCTCCGTGACGCGACCGAACACGGCATAGCCGAATTCCCGCGCACTGTGATCGAGAAACGCGTTGTCCTTCAAGTTGACAAAAAATTGCGAGGTGGCACTGTTGACCTCGCTGGTGCGCGCCATGGCCAGCGTACCGCGCAGGTTTTTCTCGCCATTCCCGGCTTCATTCTTGATCGGTGCCCGCGTCTCCTTGCGCGACAGGTCGGCGGACATGCCACCGCCCTGGATCATGAAGTTCGGGATAACACGATGAAACACCGTGTCGTCGAAGAAGCCGTCCTCGGCATACTGCCGGAAGTTCGCGCAACTGAGTGGTGCGGATTCTTCATAGAGTTCGACGATGATGTCGCCATGGCTTGTTTCTATCGTTATCACGATGACTCCCGGTCATTGATTGGAGCGCCAGTATAAAAGGCCCGGTGAACAGCGCAAACGGCCGAAGATCTCAGACAGTCCCGTCGCCGCCAGGCCAGGTTGCCTGGGTGACCCGCGGTCTGCCTGCAAGATCGCGGAAACACTCGAGTTCGCTCCAGCCCGCCGCGCTGAGAATCCCTGCGACCTGTTCAGCCTGCTCGACGCCGTGTTCGAGCAACAGTTTGCTGCCGACTTCGAGCAAGGCGCGGCAATCGCGCGCAAGAATGCGAAAGACTTCCAGGCCATCATTGCCTGCAACCAGCGCTGCGAGGGGTTCGTGACGGAGCGTTGCCAACGCAGGATCATCGGCAGCGAGGTAAGGCGGATTGCTGACAATCAGGTCGAAACGGGCACCCGCCACGGCGTCCGTCCAGTCGCCCAGCGCGAATTCTATATTCGCAAGAAGATGGCGACGCGTGTTTTCGCGGGCGACGGCCAGCGCAGCGGCACTCTGATCGGTTGCGGTAACAAGGCAGGCCGGCCGCTCTTTGGCGATGGCGACGGCAATGGCACCGCTGCCGGTGCCAAGGTCCAGCACACGCGACGCCTGGCCCCGCGGCAGGTGCCGTAACGCCATTTCGACCAGCAGTTCGGTTTCCGGCCGGGGCACCAGCGTGTCAGGACTGACCGCCAGCGCAATCGACCAGAATTCCCTGACACCGGTAATATAGGGAATCGGCACACCGGACGCGCGGCGATCGATAGCCACGCGAAAGCGCTCTATGGCGCCGTCATCCAGCAGGTCCTCGGGGTGCGCCAGCAGGTAGCTTCCTGCGACGTCGATAG
>CAZSDL010000255.1:0-3397 GCA_964605635.1 uncultured Woeseiaceae bacterium | reverse complement strand
CACCGAGCCAATAACACCAGCGGTCACGCTCCTCCGGAACGCCGAAAAGAAAGGATCGATTAATGCACCTCTGAGTCAGATGCCAGATTTGCCCTGGTACAAAATGTCGATTTGCTCGAGGCACGCGACACCGGCTAGGAGTAAACCGGGGACCTTACTGGGACGGGATGCCTGACGTAACCGAACTTTCTTTATTCTTCCGCCATTTATGAAGGTCCGACCGAGTAGGCGACAGTACGAAAAATACTTTCAATCACTTACTGAGGTCCGACCCGAATGTTAACGGGCAATGTTTTCAGTTACTTACTGAGGTCCGACCCGGGAGTTGGGTGCCCGGGAGTTGGGTGCGCATCGCGGCAATGTGCGCCGGCCCCATGCGGCAGCAGCCGCCAATGAGACTGGCTCCTGCCGCGAGCCATTCTCCGGCTGCGGCAGCGCAGTCGAGCGGGCTCACGGTGCCCAGCCAGCGGTTGTTCGTGGCATCGTAACGTTCGCCCGAATTCGGGTACACGACGACCGCTTTGTCCGGCGCGGCACGGCGAATCTCACGAATGAGGGCGGTGACAAACTGTGGCGGCGTGCAGTTCACACCGATCGCCAACACCGAAGGATGTGCCTGCAGCTCAGCCGCTACGTCGGCAATTGGAGTTCCATCGCTGATGCAGCGCTCGTCACGACAGGAAAAGCTGATCCACGCCGGCGTTGCCGCCGACGCAAGCAGTTCGCACAGTACAGCCGTTTCTTCCTGATCAGGAATGGTTTCGCAGGCCAGTACGTCAGCCCCGCAGGCATCGAGCAAACGCAGGCGTGACTGATGAAACGCCCGCAGGTCCCCTTTGCTCACGCCGTAACGACCCCGGTACTCCGAACCGTCATGTAGCGCCGCGCCATAAGGCCCGATGCTCGCGGCGACCAGCGGTTGCCACACGACGTCCGGATGTGCAGCAAGGAAACCATCCCGAGCATCGATCGCAAGGGTGACGGCACTTGCAATGAGTCGGTCCGCTTCCTCTGCCGTAAGGCCGAGAGTCATGAAGCCTTGCCGGCTCGCCTGGTAGCTGGCACTGATGATGCACTCAGCACCGGCATCGAGGTAAGCACGGTGCGCGCGGACAATGGCCTGCGAATTCGAACGCAACAGCTCGGCCGACCACAGGGTCGTGCCGATGTCGTGGCCTTGTGCCTCGAGTTCGGTCGCCAGGCCGCCATCCAGCAGCACTGGCGTGTGGCGTGTGAGCATCTGTACGAATCGCTGCGATGACATCGGCCGGCGACAGCGCTCAGACACCGACGCCCATCGCGAGCAGCCACGACAGCAATATCCACATGATGATTTGCAATGGCAGCCCGAGGCGAACGAAGTCGGTGAAGCGATAGCCACCGGCGTTCATCACCATGACATTCGTCTGGTAACCGAGCGGCGTCAGGTAACTCATGTTGGCGCCGAACATGACAGCAAGAATCAACGTCCTTGTGTCCATGCCCAGACCTTCCGCGATGGCGAACGCGATGGGAGTCAGCAGCACGGCCGCGGCGTTGTTGGTGACCACCTCCGTCATGAGTGCCGCGGTCAGCATAAGCAATGCGATGACCATACCCGGGGACAGATCCCCTGCGACCGCCACGAAAAGACTCGCCAGCCATACCGTCGCGCCCGTGTCCATCAGCGCCACGCCGAGTGCCAGCGCTGCAACGATCATCAACACGAGATTGGCATCGATGGCGGAGCGCACCTGGCTCCAGCGGATGCAGCGGGTCGCTATCACCAGCACCACACCCAGCAATGCGCTCACCATGATCGGCAACAGACCTGCCGCAGCGACCGCGATAACACCGATCATGATGGCGCCAGCCGGCAGCGCTTTCGATGTAAGCGGCAGGTCGACGGCGCCGTCGAGCACCAGCACCTGGCCGCTGCGTTTCAACTCATTGATACCGGCCGGGTCGCCCTGCACCAGCAGGACATCGCCCAGGCGCAGTTTCAGTTCCTCGAGTTTGCGCATCTCGTCCGATTGGTCGCCGGCGCGGGTCTTCGGCGCGTGCACAGCTATCGGCGAGAGACCGAATTGTTCGAGTAGCGGTGATTGCCTCAGCGTTTGCCCGTAAAGAGAAGACGCGGACGTAATGACGATTTCGGCGAGGCGCTGTTGGGTCTTTTCCTCCAGCCAGCGCTTCTCTGCCTCGCTTGTGGGCATATCGGTCTGCCGCAACGGCGCGCCCAGTGCAGTCTCGAATTCCTTCAGTTGCCACGACTGGCCGCGAACATACAACCGGTCGCCGTCACGCAACACCGTCGTCGGCAACCGAGCAATAAAAAGATCGTTGCCGCGTTCGATGCGCTCGAGCTGCATCCGGCCCTGGGTCAGTGTCCGGACCTCCGCAAGCGTGCGCCCGACGACTGCACTCTTGGCCGTGACATGCAGGACGCCGCGAAAAATTCGCGGTGATGTATCGGTCATCGGTGGCGTACGGTTAGGCAGCACCCAGGGTGCGATGAACCACAGTGCGAGGATGCTTACGGAGCCGGCGATAATGACGGGCAATGCGAAGTCGAACATTCCAAAACGCGGCAGGCCCTGCTGGGCAGCGAGCTCCACAACGAGAAGGTTGGTCGATGTGCCGATGGTCGTCGCCATGCCGCCGATAATGGTCGCGAAACCAACCGGCATCAGAACGTTGGAGGCTGAGACCTGGTTGCGTATGCATACGGCAACGAGAACCGGCAAAATCATTGCGACCAGCGGCGTGTTGTTCATGAACATACTGGCCACGGCCGCAAACACCATCGTGATCAAAAGGCCGCCGCGCGGCGACTTTGCCCAGAAGCTGGCCAACAGTCGTGTCGAAGAATGCAATGCGCCGGTAACATCCAGCGCCTTCGCACAAATGAGCAAGGCGACAATTGTAATAAGGGCAGGATTGCCGAATCCCACAAGAAAGTCGGCGGAGCCGAGTGAACCTGAGGCACCCTCGTATGGGAAAATCTCAAAACCGACGACCAGCAGGGTCAGAATCGCGAGTCCGGATGATTCCATGGAAATTCGCGGCCGGCTGAAAAGATAAAGTGCGAAAAGAGTCAGTACCATCACGGCGATGGCATGTGCGTTCGGAGCGTGGAGCGTGGTATCCAAGGCGACGGTTCTGTGGTGGAGACCGCGGCATTATTGAGGAATGCCCTGCGACTTGCCAGCGGTCGAACCGGCCAATTTCGCGGATTATGACAGACGGACGACCCCGGGCTGAAGCGTCGACGAAGCGCCAGGACAAGATAACTGAACCGACTTTCCCCCGCAGGGCATTGCGTCCTGGGCCACGCGGGAGTCCTGGTACGAGCCGCGACTCAAAGTATTCAAACCAAGCTACGAAGTTCGCTGGCCACCGTGGATTCCGGAGCTAG
>CAZSDL010000254.1:0-3398 GCA_964605635.1 uncultured Woeseiaceae bacterium | reverse complement strand
GCAGAGAAGGTTTGTGCAAATTCAAAGCGTTAGGTTGGTCCGACCCCATCGACCCATCCTCGAACTCGCTGGGGCAAAGCGACGCAGCACTGGCGGTGCTCGAATCGGCACGACAGCGGTTCCCGGCCGATTTCGACATCGCCTGGGCACTGGCGACAATGTATCGGGACCAGGGCGCGCTCGAGCGTGCGCTCGAAGTGAGCGAGAACCTATTGCAAAGTCATCCTGAGCAACTCGATGTGGTGTCGCTGCACGAATCGCTGGTCAACGTGGATCAAGGCGATGATCGATGACAACGATCCGATCGCCGTCAAAGGTTTGCTCGTAGCGTTGCGATGCCGAAACGCGTGGCGTAGCGTAACTTCGGGCTTGAGATACTAACGATACCCGGGCTGTTGCAGATATTGAAGGAATCGCTCCTGCACCACGGGTCTCGAGAAGTGAAAACCCTGCAGGACGTCGCAGCCTAGTTGCAGCAGAAGTTCTGCAGCCTGCGCCGTCTCGACGCCCTCCGCCACCACTGTCAGGTCGAAGGCGTGACCGAGGTCGATGATGGACTTGACCAGCCGGCGGTTGCGATCGTCGGCGTCCATCGCAACGATAAACGACTTGTCGATCTTGACTTCGTCGGCCGGGATGTCCCTGAAGTAGGCGAGTG
Source organism: uncultured Woeseiaceae bacterium (assembly GCA_964605635.1). GTDB lineage: Bacteria > Pseudomonadota > Gammaproteobacteria > Steroidobacterales > Woeseiaceae > IDS-8. The sequence continues at coordinate 2,740 of CAZSDL010000254.1, read as the reverse complement.
AGGAGTTACCCGTGCCGAAATCGTCGATGGAGACCCTGACGCCAGCGTCCCGCAACGTTCGCAGGACCCGAAGCGCCGCACCGCCGCCCGAGACGATGCCGTTCTCGGTGATTTCCACGGTGAATCGTCCGATGTCGAGACCCCAGATCGCCGACACGTGCCGGATATATCCCAGAACATCGCTGTACTCGACGGTAGCGGGCGAGACGTTGACAGCAACGTGCAACTCACCATGGGCTGAGGGCCATTCGGCGGCGTCCCGGGCGGCGCTGTGCAGCGCGAATTCGGACAGCGAATCGATCAGTTCGCTGCGCTCCGCCACCGCGATGAATCGCTCCGGAGACACGGGGCCCCGTTGCGGGCTAGTCCAGCGCATGAGCGCTTCCGCACCGCACGGGGAGAGAGTCCGGGCGTCGATTTTCGGCTGGTAGCAAAGGTGCAGCTCGCTGTTTTCGATACCGGCACGCAATTCTGCTTCCAGGTCCCACTCGTCGGTCAGCTGACGCGAGTCCTCGGGCCGGTAAAGCGCGAACGTGACCTGCTCCCGGCGCGCGGAATCGATCGCGAATTCGCTGTGCCGCAGCAGGAGCTCGGCAGAATTGCCATGCTGCGGGAACAATGCGGCGCCCGCGCAGGCATCGAGGCTAATTCCGTTGCCACCGGGAGCTGCCAGCTCGGCGGCCATCCGTGCCATGCGATTCGCGGCCAGTACCAGGTGCCCGGCGTTTCTCACGTCCTCCAGCACTACACCGAAGCGATCGTCGGAGAGCGGCAGCAACCAGTCCTGATCACGTAACAGCTCGCGCAACGCCACGATGAATCGTCGACAGAGCGATTGCCCGGCACGATATCCCATCGTCGTGTTGATGCGATGGAGGTTGCCGAGATGAATGACGACAAGCCCGCAGAGTGCGCCCGGCCGGCGCCTGGCAGCGAGAAACTCGTCGAGCCGGCACAGGAATGCGACGTGGCCCGTCGTCTGTTCCGAGACGGTCTCTGCGGCCGCGGCGGTCACCCCAGGAAGTACTCCGCAGGATCGATACCGAACGAGCCGGGCTCGAGTCCCTTGTCGATGTAGAGGACCTGATCGTTATAGGCACTTTTCACCTCGAGCTGCAAATCTATCATCGGGAAGTCACGCTGCATGGTGTGCTCCGGGTCCAGCAGCAGGAGGATTTCCGGTTTTAGCCGGTGGCGCCGGTTCTGCGCGATGACAACGGCGACCGAACCGTCGTTGAGCTGTACGAGTGTGCCAGGAGGAAAAAAGCCGATGGACTGGATGAACTGCTCCACCATCTGCGTCTGGAATGCCGTGCCGGCCAGTGTGTTCAGGGAGCGAAGACAGTCGTAGGACGACTGCGCGTTGGCGTACGGGCGCTTCGAGGTGATGGCGTCGTAGAAGTCGACGATTCCGGCGATGCGCCCGTGAACGGGAATTTGCTGCCCGGAAAGCCCTCGCGGGTAGCCCGAACCGTCGTGGCGCTCGTGATGCGTACGGACCATCGCCAGCGCCCGCTCGTCGATACCATCGGCCTCCTCAAGAATCTCGATGCCGTGCTCGACATGACTGCGCGCAATCGCCAGTTCGTCATCGGTCAGGGGGCCGGGCTTCAAGAGAATTTCCGCCGGCAGTCTCGTCTTGCCGATATCGAGCAGCATCGCCCCGAGGCCGATTGTTTCAATGGCATCCTTCGGCATGCCGAGGTGGCGCGCCATCACGGTAGCCCAGATCGCACTGGACACCGAGTGCGTGTAGAGATAATCGTTGGCCTCGCGCAATCGCACCAGCCAGCTCATGGCCGATTCGTTTTTCATGACGCTTTCAACGATCAGCTGCACGGCGCTTTCGGCTGTCTTGACGTCCAGTTTGCCGCCGTTGCTCAGGTTGTCCATCACCTCCCGGACCAGCCGGGAAGCTCGGTCGTGCTGATCCCTGGCGTTTGCCAGTTCGCGCCGCAGTTCGCTTATGTCGGAGTAAACGGAATGACGTTCGTCGACGGTAACGTGTGGCGAGCACGCCTGCTTTTTCGGCGCCGGCTTCTTTGCGGCGGTCGCCGAATAGGACGGCAGCTCCATCGTCGCCGGTGTCTCAACCGGCTTTCGGGGCGGGGGCGCAGCGAGCGATTTTACGTCGACCGCAGGATCCGTCTGGTCGACGTCGATGAGCACCCGCTTGCAGCGCTTGCGCAGTTCGTCGATTTCTCCCTGCTCCCGGATGAGGAAGCCCTGGAACAGGAATGGCGTTTCCAGCCACGGCCTGTCCAGTACGGATACGTACATCCCGATCCTGAGGTTGGCGACGTCGATTGCCAGTCTGGTGTCGCCCGGTTTTGTTGCTAGCTCGGACAATGGTCTACCGTTCCCCTGGGGAAGCCAACTGCCAGGAAGCCGATTAAAAGGGGACTACAACAAAGTGGCAGGCCTGCGTCACGGACGCCGATCACAGTATTTGCGGCAACCTGAACCACGTGAGGAGCGCAGCGATTGTTGCGGCGTCGGCGTGTGTCAACAGCTCGGGCGGTAGAGCGACAATCCATCGAGCAGGACTTGAGAAGGGCATTGGAGCACCGCGAGTTCTCATTACTGTACCAGCCCAAGATCGACCTCCGTACCGGCTTGATATCGGGCGCGGAGGCGCTGTTGCGCTGGGATCATCCAGACCGCGCCGGTCTGCTGCGCAATTGACCGGGCATTGTCCGCCGCCCGTCGATCTGGTTGAATCAGTCGCACCGCCAGCCAG
>CAZSDL010000253.1:0-3411 GCA_964605635.1 uncultured Woeseiaceae bacterium | reverse complement strand
TCGCAGGCCTCACGCAGATGGCAGAGGACGGCTACGTTACCGTGCATGAAGCCGGTCTCGACGCTCGCGAAATGAGCATACTCGAGGAGCTTGAAGCATCCGGGCAGTTGCCGATTCGTGTCTACGCCATGCTGTCGCTGCGCGATGAGGATCTCATTCGCGACTGGCTGGTCAGGGGCCCTGATCCGGATACGGACAGCATGCTGGTTACGCGTTCGGTCAAGGCCTACTACGACGGCGCTTTGGGTTCGCGCGGGGCACGACTTCTTTACGATTATGCCGACCAGCCCGGACATCGCGGCGTCAGCGGCGACAACTACGGTTTCAACGAAACGCTGACGGAGGAAGCCATGCAGCGCGGTTTCCAGCTGGCGATTCACGCCATTGGCGATGCCGGCAATCGTGAGGCGCTGGATATTCTGCAGCGTATTTTCGATACGCACCCCGAAACATCCCGCAACCGGCATCGCATCGAGCATGCGCAAGTGCTGCACCCGGACGACATCCCGCGCTTTGGCGAACTCGGCGTCATCGCCTCCATGGAACCGCCGCACGCGATGGAAGACAAGACCTGGGCGGAAACGCGCCTCGGGCCTGAGCGTATTGCGGGCGCTTACGCATGGCGGTCGCTGCGCGAGTCTGGTGCGCCGCTCACGTTCAATTCCGACAATCCGGGGTCGGACCACGATATTTTCTACGGCATGCACTCGGCAATCGCACGTCAGGATAAATCCTATGAACCCGAGGGCGGCTGGTACGCCGAACAGGCAGTGAACGTGGACGAGACGATTCGTGCGTACACGAACTGGTCGGCGTACGCGAGTTTCCGTGAAGACGATACCGGGGTGCTGGCGTCCGGTCGCTGGGCTGATATCACGGTCATGGACATCGATCCGTTCATGCTCGCCGATGAAAGCCCCGGAGATCTTCTCAACGGGCGTATCCTGATGACCATCGTGGCCGGCAAGGTAGTCTACGAGCGTTGACCGGCGAACGGTTGGCTGACAGTCGGCTGGCGATTGGCGCATAGTTGTGTTTGCAATAAATGCAGAACCAAGGCAATTGAGATAACCCATGGCAAGGTCACGATCCGGACGAGTTGCAGTCATGCTGTGCGCGACACTCTGTTCCCCGATCGCGATCGGAGGCGCTGATGTCACTGACGAACGGATGCTGGCGGAGGAGTCACACGGCCGGAACTGGCTGCGGAAAAGTGGCAACGCGCAGGCCCAGCATTACAGCGCGTTAGACGCCATAAACGACGGCAATGTCGACAAGCTCGGTGTTGCATGGATAACTACCTTGCCGGTTTCCGATGGTATCGCCGGCACGCCAATAGTCATTGACGGCGTAATTTACCTTGGCGTCGCTTATTCGCGGGTATTTGCACTCGATTCAGGAACCGGGCGAATTTTATGGAGCTATGACCCTGACGTCAGGAGCGCACTTGGCGGCGACAGTTCGCTCTCGTGGGTCGCGCGCGCCAATCGCGGCGTTGCCGCAGGCGACGGCAAGGTATTTGTTGCTACCGCCGATTGCCGCCTGATTGCTCTCGATGCCGTCAGCGGAAAGGAAACCTGGAGCCGTACGACCTGCGATACGAGTATGGGCTACGCGATATCGGACTCACCCTACTACGGTGGTGGCAAGGTCTTCGTGGGCAACGCCGGTTCTGAATCGGAGAAGAAGAACCGCGGATATGTAACTGCCTATGATTCCCGATCCGGCGACTTCCTGTGGCGTTTCTACACGGTGCCGAGCGCCGATGCCGCTGAGAACACGTCGCCCGCCATGAAAATGGCCGCGGAAACCTGGTCGGGTGATGCGCTCGAAACCTATGGCGGTGGTGGCAGCAGCTGGAACGAAATGACCTACGATCCGGATACGGGCTTGTTGTATTTCGGTACCGCCGGCGCCCTCCCGTACGTCCATGAAATTCGCAATCCGGCGGGCGGAGACTCGCTGTTTACCTCCTCCGTACTCGCGATTAATGCGAACACTGGCGAGTATGTCTGGCATTACCAGACCGTCCCGCAGGACAGCTGGGAATACAACGCCACCATGAATATCACACTGGCTGACCTGGTGTTCGATGGCAGGACGCGGGAAACACTGCTGGTTGCACCGAAGAACGGCTTCCAGTACGTGCTCGATCGCAAAACGGGCGAGCTGCTCGCCGCCGACAAGTACGCCAAGGTCACGTGGGCGTCAGGCGTGAACCTGGAAACCGGTCGTCCCGTCATGGATCCGCAGGCGGAATACTGGCGCCGGGAGCCGGGCTCGAAGGTCCAGGTGTGGCCGAACATGTGGGGTGCACACAGTTGGAATCCCATGGCGTTCAGTCCGCAGACCGGCCTTCTCTACATACCGGTAATCGATATCCCGAGTGAAGTGACCTACGAAGGCGACGGTGAGTTCAGCGACACACTCGTAATGGTGACGGAGGTGGACGGCAAGCCGTTCGATCCCGGTAAACTCGTCGCCTACGATCCGGTAGCACAACAGGCGCGCTGGACCGTCGCTCATGAGTTGCCGTTTAACGGCGGTGTCCTGGCAACCGCCGGCAACCTGGTGTTCCAGGGGGACGCGTTCGGGAAATTCACTGCGTACCAGGCGGGTTCAGGACAAGAGCTCTGGGCAATGTCGACCGGTTCAACGATCAGCGCTGCTCCGGCGAGTTACTTGCAGGACGACGTACAATATATTCTCCTGCCGGCCGGCGCCGGTGGCGGTTTGCAGTACGCGTACCCGGCACTGCATGCCGTCGATAAGGCGCAAGGCCCCACGCGCCTGATTGCGTTTCGCCTCGGCGGCGACGGAGAACTCGCCATGCCGGAACTCACGGTCAGGCAATTGCCCGAGCAGCCGGCGCTCGATGCGACCGCGGAAGAAATCGAATCGGGGCGTGAGCTATATGCGAGTCATTGCGCCAGTTGCCACGGTAAGGAGGCAGTGGGCCGATACGGTGGATCGGTGCCCGACCTGCGATACGCAACTGCCGATGCACATGCCAGCTGGCACGCCATCGTCGTTGGCGGATCCCGCCAGCAAACCGGAATGCCAAAGCAAGACCTGTCTATCGACCAGTCCGAAGCAATTCGAGCCTACGTATTGTCGCTGTCCCAACAGCTCCGAACACTCGGTCGAACAACCGGGTCGGACCTCAATAACCTATTGAATTAAAAAGAAATACTGATCATGAGTAAGCCCAGTATGGGGCGTGATGGTCAGAATTATTTTATTTTTATTAAACAGATACTTACTGAGGTCCGACCCCGGGTGGAACCCGGGCGGATTCGGTGGCGCGAATGATGACCTCGCCAATTACGATGACCGTCGCGGCGCCGAAGAACACTGGCCACTGGATGCCGTCGCCCGGCGTGTAGATGAACAGTACGATCGACAGGGCGA
>CAZSDL010000252.1:0-3425 GCA_964605635.1 uncultured Woeseiaceae bacterium | reverse complement strand
TGGTTCCCTCCATGGTTTTCAGCGCAACGTTGCCGGTGAAACCGTCTGTAACGACTACATCGGCCTTGCCGGAGAAAATTTCGTTACCTTCAATAAAGCCCACATAATTGAGGCTGCTCGCCTCAAGCATTGCCGCCGCGTCTCGCACCGTGTCGTGACCCTTGGTGGCTTCCACACCGATATTGAGGAGCGCGACCCGCGGCCGCTCGAGGCAACGAATATCCGCGGTGACAATGGAACCCATCACGGCGAACTGAAACAGCAACTCGGCGTCACCCACGGTGTTGGCGCCGAGGTCCAGCATATGCACAGTGCCGCCGATCGCGGGCAATTCCGCTATAATCGCCGGGCGCTCGATGCCCGCCAGCATCTTCAGAACGAACTTGGCCATGGCCATGAGCGCCCCTGTATTGCCGGCACTGACACAGGCATGCGCAGATCCTTCCTTGACCATGTCAATCGCAACGCGCATGGACGAATTTTTCTTCTTGCGCAGTGCTTCGCCAGGCGATTCCGACATGCCGACCACTTCCGTGGTTTCACGAAGGGACAGGCGGGCTTCCTTGCCAACGAGGCGCACCAGGCGATCGGTCAATTCGTTCTTGTCGCCCACCAGTACGAGGCTAAGGGAAGGATGCTTCTTGAGGGATGCGATCGCTGCACGCACGACGACCTCGGAACCCAGGTCACCGCTCATTGCATCCAGGGCAATTACCGGGTTTATGTCCACCGAACTATGCGTCGCCCATAACGGCTGCAGGATCGAACATCCTGAGTCGGTCTTTATTTATTCTTCGATATCTTCTTCGGGCTGCTGAATGACCTGTACGCCACGATAGAAACCATCGGGCGTCACGCGATGCCGCAAATGAGTTTCCCCGGACGTCGGATCGACCGACAGCGACGGCGACTTGAGTTTATCGTGCGAGCGACGCATACCGCGCCGTGAAGGTGTCTTGCGACTTTTTTGTACAGCCATTGCGTGTCTCCAGTCGATGACGACGATGGCACGTCCTCATCACATTCAGTTATCCGGTCCGGACCCTTGAGCGGTCCGCGTCAGTCGTCCTGCTGCATTCGCGACCGCAGGTCGGCAAATGGCCGTACCTTGTTGTCGCCATTACTGTCGCCCATTCCACTGGCGCTGTCTCCCGCCAGCAATTTCGCCAGCGTTCCGCATTCGGCAGGATCGGCGTGCCGCGCAGACAAGGGCAGAGCCATGATCAGCGCCTCATCGACGATATCGACCGGCCGGACCACAGCTTCATCGAGTTCCCAGGTTTCGAATCCGGGCGACTCCACCACCGGGCTGTCCGGCCAGGCCAGTAAAAACCTCAATTCCTGCGTCAACGTCAGCGTAAACGGCTCGAGGCAACGCTGGCACACCGCCGCAACTTGCGCCGAAACGCTGCCGGTCAGTTGCGGCCACTGCCGCCGGCTGTCCGCCCAGCCGAACACCAGTCTAATCGCAACCGGTGCCCGTCTCCATTGCGCCGGCCGTTGCGCCTCCGGCACACGTGTAAGGTCCAGGGCGACCACTTCTGTCATACGCGGGAAGAGCTGTAGTTCCTCTTCTTTTTCAATTACTTGTCCGCGTCCAGCGAGTTCCTGTGGCGACCAGCGGTCGAGCAGCGGATTGGCCATGGCGCGCGCATGATAAGTATCGCGTAACCCGCTGTCAAAAAAGCTTTTCACGGTGCGCAGCAAATTTCGCACCGGTCAGCCGCCGGTCGTGCCCGCATCCCCGGCCGGCTGCTAGACTTGCGGTCGTTTTCCGGCGGTGCGATCACTCATGCAAAACCCGTCTGCACCACCCATCATTCTCGCCTCGTCGTCACGCTATCGTCGGGGTTTGCTGGATCGGTTTCTCGACGAATACCAGGTGGTGTCACCCAACGTTGACGAAACGCGGCTGGAGGACGAGGCGGCAGAGGATCTCGTGGCCCGCCTCGCTCGCCAGAAAGCCGAAGCCGTGTCGACGAACCACAGGCATGCCCTGATCATCGGCGCCGACCAGATTGCTGTCCTGGACCAGCGCATCCTGGGTAAACCCGGCGATCACCAGTCCGCCGTCGCGCAACTGCTGGCGGCGTCCGGCAAGTCCTTGCATTTCCTCACCGGCGTTTGCGTGCTGGATCCCCAGACGCGGCATCGCTACGCGCACATCGACAGGACCGTCGTGCGATTTCGCCAATTCGACCGCCGTCTTGCGGATACCTATCTGAAGCACGACCAGCCGTACGACTGTGCGGGCAGCTTTCGCCTCGAAGGCGCCGGGTTCGTGTTGTTCGAGGCAGTCTCGACTGAAGATCCGACCGCGCTGATCGGCCTGCCCATGATCTGGCTCGCCGGTCGTCTTCTCGAATCCGGCTACCTTTTATAGAGGGGCTCCTTGCAACGGTTAACGGTCGACCTCAGCCCGGCTTTTCGATTTGTTGCAAAAACTGGTCAAGGTCGGCAGCCAACGGCGCCGTGAAGTGCTGCTCGTTGCCGCTGGCATCCGGGAACGAAATCGACTGCGCGTGCAGGAACAAACGTTTCAGTCCAAGCGCCCGCGCAAGCGCATTGGCGTCGGCGTCACCGTAGCGTTCATCTACCACCAGCGGATGGCCACGAAACGCAGCGTGCACGCGGATCTGGTGCGTCCGTCCGGTAAGCGGTTGGCATTGCAGCAAGCTGAAGTCGCCGCATTGCCGGACCAGTTTCAATCGGGTTGTTGCGGCTTTGCCGTCATCGCGTACCACGACATGACGCTCTCCGCCCTGGCGATTCTGCACATACAAGGGTGCATCGACCAATTGTTCGCCCGCCTGCCAATCACCGGCGACGAGTCCCAGGTAATTCTTCTCGACCTGCCCTTCACGAAATTTTTGGTGAAGCTCGCGCAATGCACTGCGTTTCTTGGCCAGCACCAGACAACCCGACGTATCCCTGTCCAGCCGGTGCACCAGTGACAGGTCGACCAGGTCGGGGCGGGCAAAGCGCAGCAGCTCGATTACGCCATGGCTGACACCACTGCCGCCATGCACGGCGGTGCCGCTCGGCTTGTCCACGACCAGCAGTCGTCGGTCTTCAAATATGACGCGCTGCGCAATGTTCGCGGCATAGCCCGCCGAAGGGCTGCCGCCAGGTTCACGGATACGGGCCGGGGGAATGCGTACCTCGTCCCCCGCCTGCAGGCGATAGTCACCGCGCACCCGGCCACCGTTGATACGGACCTCGCCACGTCGCAGCAGACGCTGCACACGGCTTTTCGGCACGCCGGGAAGTTCCCGTCGCAGGTAGTTGTCGAGACGCTGACCCGCGGCGTCGGCATCGATGCGGACCTTGCGTACACCGGTTTGCAAACCGGGCAGTGCATTTTGTGAGTTTTCTCGCATAGACAGTGACTTGTGCAGGATTGTCAGCGTGACGCTCTGTGTTAT
>CAZSDL010000251.1:0-3448 GCA_964605635.1 uncultured Woeseiaceae bacterium | reverse complement strand
TTGAAGTCATCATCCGCCAGATGCTGCGCAAAGTGCTGGTCGTCGATCCTGGCGACAGCAACTTCCTGCGCGGCGAACAGATCGACAAGGCGCGCGGGCTGGAGGTTTGCGACCAGCTGAATGTCCAGGCCAAGGATCTGCTGACGGTCGAACCGGTATTGCTGGGTATAACCAAGGCATCGCTGGCAACCGAGTCGTTTATTTCGGCGGCCTCGTTCCAGGAAACCACCCGGGTACTGACGGAAGCGGCGGTCCGCGGGCTCCGGGACGACCTGCGCGGGCTAAAGGAAAACGTCATCGTCGGACGCCTCATCCCGGCGGGTACCGGCTACGCGCACCATGCAGAGCGCCGCCGCACCCGGGAGCAGGATCTGTCGGACCAGCTGCGCGAACTGGACCTGGAGCGGGAAGCGCGGGAAGTGTTCGAAACGGAGTCTTCGGCGGAATCCGGCGAGAGCGATACGATTGAGGCGCCGGTAAACGAAGAGGAAGTGAGCGAAACCACCGAATCCTCGAACAATTAAGCGGACGGGGCGCGGCTTGACACTGCGCGGCGGGCATCAATACAATGCCCGCCCTTGCCTGAAAGCTCGCTACAACCGGGCTTACAACGACCGGCAATGAGCGGTAGAACGTTCGATTTTTCAGTGTTTTACGAGCTTCATAGGTCATATCCGCGGGCCAGATCTGGATAAGGTTTGGCCGGTGGGTGCGCGCGTGTCATTCAGCGCACCGTTTTTTTGGCATTGGCAGATTTCACTAACGAATTCAGGGACACGGCTCATGGCCACGACCAATCAACTCGTACGCAAGCCGCGCTCGGTCAAGCGCGCAAAGAGTACGGTACCGGCGCTCGAGGGCAGCCCGCAGAAGCGCGGCGTCTGCACCCGTGTTTATACAACAACGCCGAAAAAGCCGAACTCGGCAATGCGCAAAGTGGCACGTGTGCGCCTGACCAACGGTTTTGAAGTAACCAGTTATATCGGCGGCGAAGGCCACAACCTCCAGGAGCACTCAGTGGTCCTGATCCGCGGCGGTCGCGTCAAGGACCTGCCGGGTGTGCGCTATCACACGGTGCGCGGCACGCTCGACTGTGCCGGTGTCGCCGACCGTAGGCAGGGCCGTTCGAAATACGGCGCCAAGAAACCGAAATCCTGATTAATCACCCGCTGAACCGCTAACCTGAAACGTCGCGGTTCGGTCTCCAGAGACGAACCATGTCAAGACGATCCCAGGCCCCGAAACGCACCATCCTGCCGGACCCCAAGTACGGCAGTGACCTGCTGGCAAAGTTCATGAACATGATCATGAACGACGGCAAGAAATCGGTTGCTGAACGCATTATTTACGGCGCACTCGACCGGATATCCGAGAAAGTGACGCACGGCGGTGACAAGTCGCTGGAGCTTCTCGAGCAGGCGCTGGAAAACGTCAAGCCGGTCGTGGAAGTCAAATCGCGGCGGGTCGGCGGTGCAACCTACCAGGTGCCGGTCGAAGTCAGGCAATCGCGGCGCCAGACGCTGGCCATGCGCTGGCTGATCGATGCCGCCCGCAAACGCAGCGAGAAGTCGATGGCACATCGTCTCGCTCACGAGCTGATGGATGCCGCCGAGAATCGCGGCACGGCCGTGAAGAAAAAGGAAGACACTCACCGCATGGCGGAAGCCAACAAGGCTTTTTCGCATTATCGCTGGTAAGCGTCTCCCAACCTGCAATCAGTTAAGGAAGTAATCCGTGGCACGTCATACCCCCATCGAACGTTATCGAAATATCGGCATCATGGCGCATATTGACGCCGGCAAAACGACGACGACCGAGCGAGTGCTTTTCTATACCGGTGTATCGCACAAAATGGGCGAGGTGCACGAAGGCGCGGCTGTAATGGACTGGATGGAGCAGGAGCAGGAGCGCGGCATTACGATCACGTCTGCTGCAACGACCTGTTTCTGGAAGGGCATGGACCAGCAGTTCGAAGAGCATCGCATCAACATCATCGATACTCCGGGCCACGTCGATTTTACTATCGAGGTGGAACGAAGCCTGCGCGTGCTCGACGGTGCTGTCACGGTGCTGTGTTCTGTGGGCGGCGTCGAACCGCAAACGGAAACAGTCTGGCGCCAGGGCAACAAGTACAAGGTGCCGCGACTCATCTTCATCAACAAGATGGATCGTGCCGGTGCCAACTTTTTACGTGTCGTGCAGCAGGTGAAGGATCGCCTTGGCGCTAACCCTGTGCCTATCCAGTTGCCGATCGGCGCCGAAGAGACGTTCGCCGGCATCATCGATCTCATCACCATGAAGGCGATTTACTGGGACGACGCCACGATGGGCACCGTTTTCGAGCTGCGGGAAATCCCGGAAGAGCTCGTAGCCGAGGCGACCAAGTGGCGCGAAAAAATGGTCGAGGCTGCTGCCGAGGCCAATGAAGAGCTGCTTGAGAAGTTTCTCGGCGACGGCGTGCTGACCGATGACGAGATTCGCCATGGTCTGCGCACGCGCTCGCTGGCGAGTGAAATCGTAGTGACGATGTGTGGCTCGGCATTCAAGAACAAGGGCGTGCAGGCGATGCTGGATGGCGTCGTTCGTTACATGCCGTCGCCGATTGACGTGCCGCCGATCAAAGGCATTCTCGACGATGGTTCGGAAGGCTTCCGGCATGCCGACGACACCGATCCGTTCTCTGCGCTCGCTTTCAAGATTGCTACCGACCCGTTCGTGGGCAACCTGACGTTCTTCCGTGTGTACTCCGGTGTGCTGAATTCGGGCGACACCATTTACAACCCGATCAAGACCCGGCGAGAGCGCATCGGCCGCATCCTGCAGATGCACTCGAACGACCGGAAGGAAATCAAGGAAGTCCGGGCCGGCGATATTGCTGCCGCCGTCGGACTGAAGGACGTTACAACCGGCGACACGCTGACCGATCTCAAGCAGATCATCACGCTCGAAAAAATGGAATTCCCCGAGCCCGTGATCGCAGTTGCCGTCGAACCGAAAACGAAGGTTGACCAGGAAAAGATGGGTATCGCCTTGCAGAAACTGGCGAAGGAAGATCCATCGTTCCGTGTACATACCGACGAAGAGTCCGGCCAGACCATCATCTCCGGCATGGGCGAGTTGCATCTCGACATCATCGTCGACCGCATGAAACGCGAGTTTAAGGTCGAGGCGAACGTGGGCAAACCGCAGGTGGCCTATCGCGAAACGATTCGCAAGACAGTCGAGCAGGAAGGCAAGTTCGTGCGCCAGTCCGGCGGACGTGGCCAGTACGGCCATGTGTACCTGCGCCTGGAACCGCAGGAAGCGGGTACCGGCTACGAGTTCGTCAACGCGATCGTCGGTGGTGTAGTGCCGAAGGAATACATCGGCGCGGTGGACAAGGGCGTCCGTGAGCAGATGGAGAACGGTGTCATTGCCGGTTTCCCGGTGGTCGATGCGAAAGTCACCA
>CAZSDL010000250.1:0-3454 GCA_964605635.1 uncultured Woeseiaceae bacterium | reverse complement strand
ACGAATGTTCGACCCCGGCACTACCTCCGGGCACTACCTACGATTAGATCAGGAGGCCTTCGCGGCGGTACAGGCGCGTGCATACCCAGGCGAGCAGGGCGCCGACAGCGAGGGTGCCGGCAACCGATACTGCCACGTGCAGCCCGACCAATGGCTCGTTGCGAATGAGGCCTACGAGAAGCAAGTGCTGACTGAGGCTGGGGACAAACATCAGCAGGGTGCTGGGTCGCACCATCAGAATGCTGACGATCAGTATTGGCAGGGTCGGTGCCAGCAACACGACCGAAAGCCAGGTTTGCGCTTCCTTGTAACTCTTGGTGAACGAGGCAACGAGCGTCATAAGAGTGGCGCCAACCAGCGCAAACGGCAGCAACAGCAGAAAGGCGATGCCCACCACGACGGGCCCGAAATTGGGCGTCATGCCGAGCTGTTCGAGGGACACGAACTTCAGCACGATAAAAAACGAGATCAGGCTGATGGCCAGCGACGCGGCCATGAAAACGCAGGCGGCCAGTATTTTGCCAAGTATCAACTGGTCGCGCGTAACCGGCAGGCACAAGAGCGGCTCCAGCGACCCCCGTTCGCGCTCGCCCGCCGTCGTATCGATGGCGAGGTTCATGCCACCGGTTAGTAACGCAAAGATAAAAAAGTAACTCATCATGCCGAGCAGCATCGCGGAGCGCCCGCTCGGCGTCGACACATCGACGACATCGATATTCAAAGGTCGCAATACCTGCGGACTGACGCCGCGAGCCGACAGTCGTAACGCGGCAAGCTCCTGGCTGTAGCTCGCCAGTGCGCGGGTCGCGCGTCGTGATTCCCGTTCCGCGGCACGATTCGCCTGATCCGTGATGATCTCGACTGTGGCGGGCGTGCCCTCGGCAAGATCGCGGCCGAACGTCTCCGCGATGACGACCACGACATCATGCGTGCCGGACTCGACGGCCGCCACCGCTTCCGCGCGCGATCCGGGTGCAGCAGTGATGTCGATGTTGTAACTTCGCAGATAAGAGACCAGGTTCGGGGCGTATTCCGCGCCAAGCACCGGCAACTCCAGCGTCTGGCTGACATCGCTAAGCGATTGCTTGAGTGACAGGTTGATCGCGAACGCGAAGATGATGGGCCCGAACAAAGGTCCAAGCAGAAGCGCGGACATGAGCGTGCGACGGTCGCGAAAGTTGTCGAGGACTTCCTTGCGAAAAACGATGCCGAGCGTCCTCATGTGGCTCGCTCCACCTGGCCGATCGCTCTCACGAACGCGTCTTCCAGGTCGTCGCAACCGGTCGCCTGGCGAATGCCATCCGGCGTGTCATGCAGCGCCACCTGGCCGGCGGCAATGATCACGATCTCATCGCATAACGCGGCGACTTCCTGCATTACGTGCGACGAAAAAAGCACGCACTTGCCGGCGGACTTCAACGCGCGAATGACATCCCGCAGCGCTCGCGTCGCCATGACGTCGAGCCCGTTGCTCGGCTCGTCGAGAATGACGTTCTGCGGCTCGTGTACCAGGGCGCGCGCCAGCGCCACTTTCGTGCGCTGTCCCTGTGAAAACCCCTTGGTACGCCGGTCTGCGAAACTCGCGATATCGAGCTGGCGAACGATGTCGTCAACCTTGGCGTCGATGGCTTGTTCGGCAATGCCGTACAGGCGCGCGTAATACGCGATGTTCTCGCGCGCAGTGAGGTGTGGATAAAGCCCCGCGCCGTGCGGCAGCGTACCAATGCGACGGCGCGCATCGAGGCTTTGTTCGGTGACATCGATACCATCGACTCGTGCGCTGCCGCTGTCGGGTTTCATAACCGTGTAGAGAATGCGCAGCGTGGTCGACTTGCCAGCGCCGTTGGGACCGAGCAAACCTGTAATGCGACTGTCGGCGGCGTCAAAGCTCACCCCACGCACCGCCTGCACGTCGCCAAATGATTTGTGCAGACGCTCGACACGAATCATGGCGACGGTCCTGTGAAGTCGAGAAAAAACGGCATGGCGAACTGGCGTTCGGCAAGGCATTGCTCGTCGAGGTCATCGACGCTTGCGCGCGCCACAAAGTCGGCCATTAACTCGGGGATGCAAGGGCGCGCCGCCTGGCCGTGACCCTGGTCCTTGCCGACCAGGTGCCTGCTGTTGGCCATGCCGGCCGCCGCAAGTTCGGCAAACGCCGGCGGCGTCACCGGGTCGGCGTCCCCGGACAGCAGCAGCACGGGAAGGTCGGTCGTGAGCGGCACATGCAACCCGTCATCGAGCACGCCCGCCGGCCACACGGAGCAGATCGCCTCCAGAGCATCGAGTTGTACCGGACCCATGTAGGTTGCTTCGAGCGCCGCACGATCGACCGCATCGGGGTCGAACAACGGCGCGTCCTCGGTACACACAACCGCGTTGTGCATGCCGATGCTGAGTGCATCCGAGAGCGAGCTCACTACCATGCGGTACTGCGAGGCCAGCGGCATGTAGTTGCCTGCCGCTGCTTCGTGGATGAGCAGCGGTATAAGCGCCGTCGTACTCGGGTGGTAACTGAGAATGCGCAGTGCGCCCGCCAGTTCGCCGTGGCCGAAACGCACGCTCTCGCGCTGACCGGTGACCGGGTCACTGATATCCACCGTGACCGGCGCATCAGCCAGCCGCGACTTCAGCTGCGCAAATTTTTCGCCGCTATCCGGAAAGCGCGTGGCGCACAATTCGTTCACTTCGCAGCGCGCAAAGATCGCATTCAGTGCCAGTTGCGCCTCGATTGCAATCGTAGGACCGAGTACTACTTGCGGCGGCAGCACGCCGTCGAGAATCACGGTACGCGTCGCCTCCGGGTAACGCCTGAGATAATGTTGCGCAACCCGCGAGCCATACGAGACCCCGTAGAGATTTAACGCCGCATAGCCTTGTACCTGCCGCAGCGCCTCGAGGTCGGACACGGCAACACTCGTGGTGAAATAACGTGGATCGTGTGGCAACTCGTCCAGGCATTGCCGCGCCACAGCGGCCGAAGCTTCCTTCGACATGTCGCCGTCAAAGGCCTCGTCGTCGAACTCGCAAGTTAGTGCCGCCGACTTGCCGGTGCCCCGCTGATCCACCAGCAGAATGTCGCGATTGCGGCGAATGAACTCGAAGGCGCTTGCTTGCGCGGCATAAAACTCGCTCGAGGCCTGGCCCGGCCCGCCGGCAATCGGCACGAACGGATCAGGTTGCGGCTCCAGTGTCAGTGCCGGTATCACTGCCACGAACAGCGTGATGGTCGGCGAACCCGCCGAGGAGGGATCGAGCGGACGTTCGAAATCCGCGCAGCGCGCCTTGATTCCGGGATAGCCCGGTCCGGCATGGATACGACAGTCCTCGAACTCAAGCTGGGCCTGGCCCAAAGCCGGCAACAACAAGGCGAACAGGACGGCCAGCGCCCCGGAAAATGTCTTTGCGGTCAATGTGGCTCCAGCTCGAATAAGCCCGGCTATCTTGGCCAGCC
>CAZSDL010000249.1:0-3457 GCA_964605635.1 uncultured Woeseiaceae bacterium | reverse complement strand
GTAGGTAGTGCCGGGGTTGCTGATTCGTAGGTATAGCGTCGCCCGTGATACGGGCTCCTACAGGGCACGAATCCGTGGATCCCGCGAGTTGACACCATGACAAAACGGCGCAAACGTTTTGCTGACGTAGATGACACCGACGAGCGTTTCAGCAATCCCGTCGAAGCGCGCAAGAAAGCAATGGACTACCTCGCACGCCGCGAATACGGGAACACCGAACTGCAAACCAAGCTGCAACATGCCGGTTTCGAAGCCTGCACGGTAAAGGCGGTCGTGGATCAGCTTGCACGTGAAGGGCTGCAGAACGACCATCGCTTCGTCGAGAGTTTCCTGCGATCGCGTGTCAGCCAGGGCAAGGGACCCGTCCGCATCCGGCTGGAGTTGAGGCAGCACGAAATCGACGAGGCACTGGTCGATGAATGCCTCGATGCGAGTGACGGGAACTGGTCTGAACTGGCCGCCGACGTTCGTGCTCGAAAGTTCGGCAAGGAGCTACCACGGGACTTCCGCGAGAAAGCGCAACAGATGCGCTTTCTGCAGTACCGGGGCTTCGAGTCAGCGCACATCCAACGGGCAGTCGCTGGCGCAGACGAAGAATAGCCCGCGAATTCAGGACAATAACAGCCATCTCACTTACACTAGCCCGGATTGTATTCATTCCGGCAGACCCCAATACCACCCTATGTCCTTCATGACCAGCAACGAATTGCGGCAGGCGTTTCTTGGCTTTTTTCAGCAGCGCGGCCACGAGATTGTTGCGAGTTCGCCGCTCGTGCCCGGCGACGACCCGACCTTGCTGTTCACCAACGCAGGCATGGTGCAGTTCAAAGACGTCTTCCTCGGCAAGGACAAGCGCAGTTACCAGCGTGCGGTAACGTCGCAACGCTGCGTACGTGCCGGCGGCAAACACAACGACCTCGAGAATGTCGGCTATACCGCGCGGCATCACACGTTTTTCGAAATGCTCGGCAACTTCAGTTTTGGCGACTACTTCAAGGAAGAAGCGATCAAGCTGGCCTGGGAGTTCCTGACAGAGGAACTCGGGTTGCCCGCCGAGCGGCTGTGGGTGACCGTGTTTGAGAAGGACGACGAAGCCGCGGACATCTGGCTCAACACGATGCAAATCGACCCGTCGCGATTCTCGCGAATGGGCGCCAGGGACAATTTCTGGGCGATGGGCGATACGGGTCCTTGCGGTCCCTGCAGCGAAATTTTTTACGATCATGGGCCGGAAGTGGACGGTGGTCCCCCGGGTTCGCCCGATGAAGATGGCGATCGCTATGTCGAGATCTGGAACCTGGTCTTCATGCAGTTTGATCGCGCCGCAAGCGGAGACATGACCGAATTGCCAAAGCCGTCCGTGGATACCGGCATGGGCCTGGAGCGCATGGCCGCGGTCATGCAGGGCGTACACAGCAACTACGAGATCGACCTGTTTGCCAGGCTGATCGACTCAGCCGCGCGCACGCTGGGTGTGGCAAACGACGGATCGAGTTCGTTGAATGTAATTGCCGATCATATCCGCGCCTGTTCGTTCCTTATTGTCGACGGTGTGATGCCGGGCAATGAGGGCCGGGGCTACGTCCTTCGGCGCATCATTCGTCGCGCGATTCGTCATGGCAAGAAGCTGGGTGTGGATGCAAGCTTCTTCCACAAGCTGGTGGACCCACTGTGTGCTGAAATGGGCGATGCGTATCCGGAGTTGGTGAAAGCGAAAGCACACGTCATCAAGGTGCTTGCCCAGGAAGAAGCGCGATTTGCCGAAACGCTCGATCAGGGCATGGATATTCTCGAGTCGGCAATCTCGAAGATGTCGGGCAAGGTATTGGCCGGCGACGTCGTTTTCAAGCTCTACGACACCTATGGCTTTCCCGTTGACCTGACGGCCGATGTCGCGCGCGAACGCGGCCTCGAGATCGATCAGGAGGGATTCGAACGTGAAATGGCGGAACAGCGAAAGCGGGCACGAGCGGCCAGCCGCTTCGGGGATGCCGATCGCGAGGCGATCAACACAGACGCCAGCAGTGAGTTCAGCGGCTATGAACGTGTTGAGGAAGATTCGATCGTCACCGGCTTGTTTCGCGACGGCAGTGCGGTAGAAGTGCTTGAGAAAGGCGAGCAGGGGTCAGTCATCCTGGCATCGACGCCATTCTATGCGGAAAGCGGCGGACAAGTTGGCGATACCGGGGTGCTGCAATCGGACGAGGCGGCCTTTGCTGTCGGTGACACGCGCAAGTCCGGCAGAGCCATTCTGCATCTGGGTGCCATGCAATCGGGCTCAATACGTATCGGCGACCGGCTCTCGGCGCGCGTCGATAGCGAACGGCGCGGCCGGATAGTACTCAATCATTCCGCGACGCATTTGCTGCACGCTGCATTGCGGCAAGTTCTCGGAACCCATGTTGCCCAGAAGGGCTCGTTGGTTGCACCGGACCGGCTACGCTTCGATTTTTCCCACTATGAGGCTGTGGCACCCGAGCAGCTGCAGGAAATCGAGAGCCTTGTAAACGAGCAGGTACGTCGCAATGCCACGGCCGATATTCGCCATATGTCCTACGACGACGCGGTGGCCTCCGGCGCCATCGCGCTGTTTGGCGAGAAATACGACGACGTCGTGCGAGTGCTGAAGTTGGGAGACTTTTCGACGGAGCTCTGCGGCGGTACGCATGTGCGAAGCGCGGGCGAGATCGGCATTTTCAAGATCACGGCGGAAGGCGGCGTAGCATCCGGTATTCGACGCATCGAGGCGGTCACGGGCAAAGGCGCGCTCGAGTGGATCGACGACAATTTGCGCGCCTTCGATGCAGTAGCGGCATTGCTCCGCAGTCAGCGTAACCAGGCGGCGACGAAAGTCGAGCAATTGCTGCGGCGGAACAAGGAACTGGAAAAGGAGCTTGCCTCTGCCAGGCAGCAGCTTCTGAGCGGTCTGTCCGGCGGCAACAGCGAGGATATTGCCGATGTGGGCGGTATCAAGGTTCTCACCACCCGGATGGATGGCGCCGACGCCAAGGCCTTGCGTGCGGCCGTCGATCGGTTCAAGGACAAACTGCAGAATGCCGTGGTTGTGCTTGGTGCGGTTGATGGGGGCAAAGTCCGGCTTGCGGCAGGGGTGACCAGAAACAACACCGACCGGATTCGGGCAGGCGACGTAATACGCTCGGTCGCGGTGCAGGTCGGGGGCAAGGGCGGTGGCCGACCGGATTTTGCGGAAGCGGGCGGCAACAACCCTGCGGCGCTCGATGCGGCTCTCAAGTCGGTGCCGGCCTGGGTTGCGGAGCGCCTCGCCTGACGGCAGTGCACTGACCGGGATGGCCCGGGTCGCGCATCGAGCTGCGAAATCGTCTACCATTACAAAACCTTACGGACACGATCAGGCGTAGTACCAGGGGTCAATTCCAATAGGGAACAATTCCAATAAGGCAGGAGTAGGAAGTCATGCTGATCCTTACGCGACGCG
>CAZSDL010000248.1:0-3473 GCA_964605635.1 uncultured Woeseiaceae bacterium | reverse complement strand
ATGAGTCCTACATCCTCATCAAGGATCTCGACTGGAGCGAACAGCTGGAGCGATTTGCGCAGTTCCTGCCGGAACTTCAGCGTGGATTGCCGGTAGACGATGCCTTCAAATCAGAAACACCCGGTACCGATTCGGACCTGAATGCCTACGATGTCGTGTATTACGCAGGTCATAGCAATGCAGGATCAAAAACCATTGCCATCAACCTGCCGAACGACGAAGAAGTGCAGTTGCAAAAGGGTACCCGTCGACTGCAACTGAAGAACGCGATGCAGGCAAAATTCGAGAAAATTCTGGTGCCGATTGCGGATGTCCTTATCGATGAATCGCAGCGGCAGCATGTATCTTTTGAATCGTTTTTCGCCAATACCATGTTTCACGAAGTCGCTCACGGACTTGGCATCAAGAACACAGTCAATGGGAGCGGTACCGTGCGCGAGGCATTGCGCGATACTGCATCTGCCATGGAAGAGGGCAAGGCAGACATTCTGGGACTTTACATGATTTCGTCTTTGCATCAGGCGGGTGAGCTCGGCGAAATCGACTTGCGCGACAACTACGTCACGTTTATGGCCGGACTCTTTCGATCGATCCGTTTCGGTGCAGCAAGCGCGCACGGGCAGGCGAACATGGTGCGTTTCAATTTCTTTGCCGATCAGGGTGCCTTTGTGCGTGACGCCGACACCGGAACTTATCGCGTCGACTTCGAACGCATGGAGTCGGCGATGAACGCGTTGTCGGAGTTATTGTTGACACTGCAAGGCAACGGTGACTACGAGGGTGCATCCCGCCTGATGCGTGAGAAAGGCATTATCACCGCAGAACTGCAGGGCGATCTGGATCGTCTCACGGCGGCTGACATCCCTGTCGATATCGACTTTATCCAGGGGGCTGCACAGCTCGGGCTCTGAGTCGGCTTCCCGCCTCTCCTGGGCTGGCTGCCTGTCAGAGGTTGCTGCCGATCATGCGCAGAAACTCGGCGCGTGTACGCGCATCCTTGCGAAAGGTGCCGAGCATTTGACTGGTGACCATTGACACTCCGGATTTGTGGATGCCGCGCGTCGTCATGCATTGGTGAACGGCATCGATTACGACGCCGACACCCTTGGGTTTCAAAACGTTCTCGATGCACTGGGCAATCTGTGCCGTCATCTTTTCCTGTACCTGGAAACGACGTGCGAAAGAATCCACTACGCGAGCCAGCTTGCTGATGCCGACTACCTTGTTATTGGGCAGGTAACCGACATGTGCCCTGCCGATGATCGGGGCCATGTGATGTTCGCAGTGTGACTCGAAAGTGATATCTCGCAGCACAATCATTTCGTCATAACCCTCGACCTCTTCGAAGGTGCGCTGCAGGAAACTCACGGGATCACTGTTATAGCCACTGAACCAGTCCTCGTAGGCCTTCGCGACACGGCGCGGGGTGTCCACGAGGCCTTCCCGGGAGGGATCTTCGCCCGCCCAGCGCAGCAATACCGTGATGGCGTCTTCAGCTTGTTTGCGAGTCGGTGGTGGTTTCGTTCGGCTGGTTTTCTTGCGAGTCAATGCTGGGTCTCTGGTTGTGGATTGCGGACTTTGGATTCTGGCCCGGCAGAAGCCCGTTCTGCGCCGGGATTGCAGGTGAGCTAGTTGGTCGTGGTCGCCGCAACGTCGCTGGGCTCAGCCGTGGCCGGCAGATCAGAGGCGCGGTAGAAGAATTCGTGTGTATAGGTCAGGCCTTCTGTCATAACCGGCGTGCCGTCGTCCAGGCGGGGCCGATGAATCATCCCGCGCAAATTGCGCAGAACCGCCTGTTCCATCGCTGTGAAGCCCGGCGGCGTGGCTTCCGCCAACGCGATATCGGCGGTAAAACCACGCGTATTCACCGCGTAGTTATAGACGATGGTACCCACTTCGAAATTCTCGCCGGGGAGCTGGCTGCGTACCTCGCCGTCGATACCCACGTACTTCGGCGGATTGATCCTTTGCAAGACAATCAACGACTCAAGGTGATCGCGCCGGTTCTCTAGTCGTTCTTGATCAACCGAAAGCAATTGCCAGGTGTCTTCGTAAATGCCGCGAGCCCGGTTCGGCTTGCCCGACATAATATAAAAATCACCGAGAGCCAGCATAGCTTCTTCCCGGGTTCGCCACGTTGAATCCGGGTTGTTTTCAGCGATACGCAAGGCGCGCTTCAAATAGATTTCGCCTGATGTAATCGACGTTGGTTGGTGGAAGCTCATGTCAGTGGTTCCCACGAAGAGGTGGGACCTGCCGAGCCTGGTAAGGGGAGGAATGAGCCGCAGGTCGTCCTTGCCGTAGTGATCCTCGATTACATCAATCACTTTCCGCCAGGTGTAACGCTCCTTCTCGAATAACTGGAGCCGGTGTTGCCACATCGCCTGGTTTTCGAGTACGGGAATTATATCGATGCTACTCATATCGACATCGCGCGCTTGCAGCTGGAAGACGTGATCCTGAATCCTCTCGGCCAACGCCGGTTCGCCGACAGACAGGTAGGTCTCCGACAGGGACTGCAGTATTTCAACCTGCATCAGGTTATGTGGCCCTTCGTTAACATGGCTTACATGTACGGCCCGATCGAAAGACTCTATAGCTTCGTCCGGCCGACCGGACGCCAGTTGCGCGGCACCCAGACCCTTCAGGGGGTTTATAAGATTGGCGTTGAGCCGGTCTTCGGTGCGCTCGATGATGTCGATCGCGGCTGAATAATTCAGCTGAGCCGCTTCGTATTCTTCATTGCGATGCTGTGCAATACCGAGGTTGGTGAGCGCCCTGGCCGAGTCCAGGCTTTCGATGCCAAAGATCTCGATTGACAGTTCTACAACGCGCTTGGCGTATGTATCGGCTTCTGCGTTGTTGTCGTTCTCGAGCGCTTCCTTGTACAAGAAGAAATTGCGTTGCAATTCTTCCAACGGAGTTTCGACCACCTCGGCCGGAGCGAACCCGGTTTCGAAGGAATATTCATCTTCTGATTCGTACTCGCCATTGCCCACGCTGTCTTCGAAGCGATCGTCCTCTCTTTCGTCACCAAGGTTTTCGTGCAAATCGTCTTGTGCAAGATCCTCGCCCGGTCCCTCCTCGAGCTGCAGCGGTTCGAAGAGTTCGCGGTCATCGAGCGCGATTTCCGGCAGCTCAATGTCAGGCGCCGGTTCCTGCGCCATAACGCTGCTGCCCCCCGAAACAACGAGAGACGCTGCAGCCAGCGTGAAAATACCTGTCGAAACCTTCAATTTCATGAGTGTCGGCGCATCTGTCGTGCGATTTGAGTTGAGACTGTCGGCATTACGATTAGTTCTGATCGTAAGCTGTGTCGCCCTATACCGACTATACCGACCGGCCCGCAACGACGGTACCTCTCTCCATCAAACGGCGCCCTGCGGCCACGGAAACTGAGTGCCGATTCCCGATCTTGATTTGGCCATTGCGAGGGGGCCTGGTCTTCGGGAGGTTCTTTGACGGAATGGCTC
>CAZSDL010000247.1:1259-3482 GCA_964605635.1 uncultured Woeseiaceae bacterium | reverse complement strand
ATAGCCGATTTCTCGGATCCGGCGCTGCAGAGGACGGCCCTGCGTCTGTCCTTGTCTGCCACACGGGCAGATGGCCATCGCGCGGATGGCGAGACCATGGTGGTTGCAGCCGCCCAGCACCCTTGGCGGCTGGTTGACACCGGCGCGGATGCTAGTACAACATCCCGGAAATATCTTTAGGTATTAGGGTCTAGATAGGGTGCGAGAAGTGAGACCACGAGGTCGGCGGTTGCGGCGAGATTACCGGTGCCTGGCAAAGGCTCCCATCGGCCGGTGTGGCTGCGAAATGCCGATGAGTAGGTGTTGCGTCCGAGTTCGGTGAGGCGCGCGATGGTGTCGACCGCGTGGTCGCGGTGCATCTGGATCAGCAGATGCTTGCCGTAGGGCTTGACCCTGAGCAGCTCATGGCCGGTGAGGCGGGCGAGTTGGCGCTGGAGCTCAGCGGCCTTTGCTTGTGCTTCGAAGGTGGGCATGGTGTTTGAACCGCAGGGGTTCGCCAGTTTGGAGCTCAAAGCCGGCGAATGTCCATTTGAATGGCTTGGGCGCCCGGTTGCGCTGCGCCATGAAGGCCTCGGTGCGCTCGCGCAACTGCTCGATGCAGGTATGACTGGCGTGGCGCAGGACGCGGCGCGAGAAGATACCAAACAGCAACTCGATCTGGTTGACCCAGCTCGCATGCAGCGGCGTGAAGTGAAAGACAAACCGGTGATCGTGTCGCGCGTTGAAATCGTCCCACACCGACTGCGCGCGGTGGGTGTTGAGATTATCCCAAACGATGTGAACGCGGCCCTGGGGGTGAGCCAGCGCGATCCGCTCCATGAAGGCCACGAGATCGGCTTGGGTGCGCCGATCGGTGCAACTGCCATAAACGCGCCCGGAGTGCACGTCCAGGGCGGCGATGAGGGCCTGTGTGCCGTGACGGATGTACTCGAACTCGCGACGCCGCAGGCGCCCTGGCACCGGCGCGCGGTCCGCATGCTTGCGCTCGATCGCCTGGATCCCTGTCTTCTCGTCGACCGACAACACGACCGAGCCCTTGGGCGCCTGGCGATACAACGCGCAGATCGCGTTGACCTTCTGCCGGAATTGCGGGTCGGGGCTATGCAGCCACTGCCTCACACGGTGAGGGCGCATGTCGCCCGCTTCGAGAATGCGCTGCAGGTGGCTGCGGCTGATCTGCGTGACCACGCCTCGCTGCACCGCGCGGTCCACCAATTCGTCCAACGTCGGCGTGGCTCGCCCCTGCGATTGGGCGGGCTCGCAAGCCAGCGACAGCAACTCCAGCCGCTGCGTCGGGCCGATGCGCCGGGGCCGACCCGGTCGCGCCCCCTCTTGCAGTCCCTGCAGTCCGTGGCGGGCCAAGCGCGTGCGCCAGTGCGACACCGTCTGCACCGACACTCCCAGCGCTTCGGAGATCGACGTCGTCGTCTCGCCCGCGTGGGCCCTCAGCGCAATCTGCGCTCGAACCACCTGTCTGTGCTCCGCGGTACCTCGGCGGGTCAACGACTCAAGCGACTTGCGCTCTTCTCGAGACAGCTTGATCGCCTGCGCTTGCCGTCCTCGGCTCATGCACCGAAACTTACCTCAAAGGCTATTTTTATGAAAGAGATTTCCGGGATGTTGTACTAGGCGTGTCGACTCGAAATTGTCAACGAGGAGATCCCCGCTGGAGGGAAGCTCCAATCGAGTGCCCAGATGCTCACGCGCTGCTCGCTCGAGTTGGACGTTCTGCCGAGCGCTCTACCTGGAATGGAAGAGGGCAGGACCTGGCAGGGGGCTCAGCGCAGTATCAGTTCTGTTGGACTGCTGGTTCGCTAACGCGATTCATGTGATGGCAGCGCAGTGGGTGCGAGACGGGCTGAATCTGAACGTCGCGGCCGTCCCGGCACACCGGGAAATCTATGAGCGGAAGCGCCGACCCTCTGCGGGGCACCGCTTCGTCTGAGCAATGCGACAGCCTCGGCTTCGATCGGATTTGGTGGCGGTGTAGCGAGAGGTCTGTCCGGTTGTTCGCTGACTTGCCTCATCGGCGTAACGCTTCCACCGGCGCTGCCGACTCGTGACGTCGTCGGCCTTCCGGTAGGGGCTCGATCCCTGCCGCCAATTCCTTGCAGGGGACCATCGAGCTCGCATCACCTTGCGGGGAGTCAGCGCGTAGATCAGGTCGAGGGGAAGTTGGGCAGCAGCAGGTCACCATGATGGATGGCCTCCACGCCGTCCGGG
>CAZSDL010000247.1:0-1249 GCA_964605635.1 uncultured Woeseiaceae bacterium | reverse complement strand
GGTCGTTGGGCCGATACGGCGACAGAGGCTTCAATCGGACTCTGGGCGGTGGAATCGGCCTTCGCGGTTGATCTTTGCGCATCGGCCGCGGATGGAATGGGGTTGGGCCGTGCGGGCCACGCCTGCTTCGCGATGAACCAGGCCCGGCTACGAGCCGGACGGTGGTTGACGTCCTCAACCGCTGGCTAGGAGGGTGCGGTCGAAGCGGGTGCGGCCGCAAGCGGACTCAGAATTCTTGATTTGACATAAGGTTTATTATGCGCAGTAAGTGGTTGATATTTAAGGGAAACAGATTGCGTCTCTCCGTACCGATTAATCTTAGTCCCTGTACTCTCCAAACGCCAGAGGCTGCCGTTACCAATGGATTTGCCGAGTGATATCGTTGCTATCTGTTGCCCGGAGGAAAGAAATCATGTCGGACTTGCTGGTACGCGGCGTCGATGATGCCCTCGTCAGGGCGCTCAAGGAGCGCGCCGGCGTCCACGGACGGAGCGCAGAGGCCGAGCATCGGGAGATCCTGGCCGAGGCGCTGCTGCGCCCTCGAAAGCGAAGCCTTGCGGAGGTCTTGGCATCGATTCCCGACGTAGGCAGGGACACGGATTTCGATCGGCTCGAGTCTGAAGGCCAGTTGCCGCGTGTATTTGATTGACACGACCGTCGTCAGTGAAGCCCGCAAGAAGTCCAGGGCAGATCCTGGCGTCATCGATTTTTTCGCCCGTGTTGCGGGCAGCAACGATCGTCTCTATCTGTCAGTCATCACGATCGGCGAGCTTCGCCGCGGTATCGAGTTGATTCGAAGGCGGGGCGATACCCCCCAGGCGATCATGCTCGAGAACTGGTTGACGGACTTGCTCGAGCATTTCGCGGATCGTGTCCTGGGAATCAACGAGGACGTGGCGCAGGTCTGGGGGCGGCTCAGGGTACCTCATCCCGAACACGCGCTGGACAAGCAGATCGCAGCGACTGCGTTGGTCTACGACTTGACGGTGGTAACGCGCAACGCGGTCGACTTCGAAGGCAGCGGCGCGAGGATCTTGAATCCCTTCACTTAGGCGCGCCTTCGGCACCTGCTGCCACCGAATGAGAAGGTGACGTGCAGACGCTGTATCGCCAGCCGAGCTTGGCACGGCCCGCCCTTGGCCCGGCGCTCGCCGTGCCGGCAAGATGCGGATAACTCAAGTTCGACAGATTTCGGGTTAAGTTATTGAGGCTCTTCACGGAATCGAGTGGGTGATTTTTGATCATTTCA
>CAZSDL010000246.1:0-3517 GCA_964605635.1 uncultured Woeseiaceae bacterium | reverse complement strand
CAGCTTCCCTGTTCCATCGCCTTGAGGCGCCCGATCATTGCTTCGACGCGCGCTCTAACCTGCTCGTTCTTCTGCAGCAGTGTTGCGCGTTCTGCCGTCAACGCGTCCTGCCGCTGTTTAAGCGAGCGATTTTCATCCTGTAGCTGGTCACACACCAGCACCAGCGCGTCGACCCGCTTTTCCAGTCGCTTGAGTTCGTGTTCAAACATGACATTTGCATCATCGGCCATGGCAGCAATATAGAGCCGGGCAAGAGCAGAATCAATTGTCTTGAAAAGGCGGCATGGCCAGCCGCGCTGTTCCGTGGGATCATTTGCCTGGCAAACCACACAATATTTATGCAGGAAACAATCGAATTCAGCGACCTGGACGATGCTCTGCGACGCTGCGGTGCCAGCTGGAACGCCGCACAGGCGCACGGGTTGCTGTGTGGGCGCCTCTGTCTGCCGGGCGCCGACTCAGCCCGCGAGACGGTTCGGGAATGGGTTGCGACTGTGCAGGATGGGGGCGCAGCCGGGAGCGCCAGCCGGGCTGAATGTGCGGCCCTGCTGGGGCGAGTGTCGACATCAACGCTGCGTCAGCTTGCCGAGCGCCAGTCGCAATTTGCGCCGCTGTTGCCGGAGGATGCCGGCACCGTTGTATTGCGCACTAAAGCCTTGAGCCACTGGTGCGAAGGTTTTTTGCACGGCCTGGTATCCGGTAAACATGACCCTGCGGTGCGTGCGAGGCTGGCGGCGCAACCGTTGTCCGACATCATCCGCGATATGCTCGAAATAACCCGGGCTGCCGTCGATGAACAAGCGGACGAAGAGACCAATGAGGAAGCGTACGCTGAGCTGGTGGAGTATATTCGCGTCGCCGCGCAGCTGGCCTACGAGGAGCTCGCCGAGTTCCGCCCAGCGGGTAGCGAATTGGCTGTGGATGTGTTGCACAACCGTCAGCACTGAAACCGGGAGCGGCCTGGCAAAGGCTTGACTGAATGAAGCCCACGGAATACGCGAAACGACGGAAGCAGTTGCTGCGAATGGTAGGCGACGACGGTATCGCGATCCTGCCCAGCGCACCGGTGCGGCTGCGCAGCCGGGATGTGGCGTACCGATACCGGCAGGACAGTGACTTCTATTACCTTACCGGCTTCGCAGAGCCCGATGCAGTGGCGGTCCTGGCACCGGGCCGGGACAACGGCGAATACCTGCTCTTCTGCCGCGATCGCGATTCTGAGAAGGAGCGCTGGGATGGTTCGCGTGCCGGTCCTGATGGAGCGATGGAAAGATTTGCGGCGGACGATGCGTTTCCGATCAACGACATCGATGACATTCTGCCGGGCATTCTCGAATCGCGCCGGCGTGTCTATTACACGATGGGTGCTTATACGGAGTTCGATCTGCGCATCGGCGAATGGATCAAGTCGTTGCGCTCGCAGGAGGCGTCCGGGATGCATGCGCCACACGAGTTCGTTGCGCTCGATCACCTGCTGCACGATATGCGCCTGTACAAGAGTCGTGCCGAAATCACCGCCATGCGGCGTGCCGCCAAGGTCGCCGTCAGCGCGCACACGCGCGCGATGTCGCTGATCCGACCCGGTATTCGCGAATACGAGGTAGAAGCCGAGTACCTGCACGAATTTCGTCGCCATAATGCGACAGTATCCTACAGCCCGATCGTCGGCTCCGGCGTCAACAGCTGCACCTTGCACTATATCGACAACACCGCGGAGCTCTGCGACGGTGACCTGGTGTTGATCGACGCAGGTTGCGAGTACGACTACTACGCGTCGGACATCACCCGCACGCTGCCGGTCAACGGCCGCTTCTCCCCTGAACAACGAGCCATCTACGAGATCGTGCTGGAAGCGCAGCTGGCTGCCATCGACCGGACACGCAAGGGAAATCACTGGAACGACCCTCACGATGCGGCCGTCCGGGTCATTACGCGAGGACTGCGCAAGCTCGGGCTGCTGAAAGGGTCGCTGCCCAAACTGATCCGCGATGGTGCTTACCGTGAATTCTTCATGCATCGTACCGGGCACTGGCTCGGCATGGACGTCCACGATGTCGGTGACTATCGCGTCGGCGACGAATGGCGGTTGCTGGAGCCCGGTATGGTGACCACAGTAGAGCCGGGTATCTACATTGCATCAACGAGCGTAGCGCGGCGCTGGCGCAACATCGGCATTCGCATCGAGGACGACGTCGCCGTTGCCCACGACGGCCCGGACGTGCTCAGCAAGGGGCTCGCCAAGGATCCGGACGATATCGAACGCCAGATGGCGTCGTGACAGAGCGGCGATGAAGATAGCCCCCGGTTACGACTTCGATATTGTCATCGCTGGCGGCGGCATGGTTGGCACCTGCCTTGCGCTGGCTCTCGCACCGCTCGGGCTGCGCGTGGCGGTGGTCGAAGCAGTAGCGCGCGGCGTTGCTGACCAGCCGAGTTTCGATGATCGATCGACGGCGCTGTCGCGCAGCAGCCGCCGCATGTTCGAGGCGATGCAACTCTGGGACCAAATCGAGGCTGCGTCGACACCGATCTCGAGCATTCATGTCTCGGAGCGCGGACGTTTCGGTTTTGCGCATATCGATGCGCACGAACAGAAGGTCGATGCGCTCGGCTACGTGGTCATTAACCGTCTATTGGGCGGTGTCCTGCAGTCGGCGATGACTGCCGTCGCGAAACTGGACTTTCTTTGTCCAGCCAGAATCACAGCAGTCAACCCCGAGACGTCAGGTGTGACGGTGACCATCGATCGAGCGGGTCGTACGTCGAATTTGACCTGCAGCCTGCTGGTAGCGGCGGACGGAGCAAACTCCACGGTGCGCGGCATGCTGGGCATCGGTGCACGGCAAAGCGACTACGGCCAGCACGCGGTCATTGGCAACGTTTTACCGGAGGTTTCGCCGGCCAATCGCGCCTTTGAGCGGTTTACGCACGCCGGCGCGCTCGCGATGTTGCCGGTAGCCGGCGACAGGGCGGCGTTCGTCTGGTGCTTACCCGATGCAGACGCTGCGGAACTCATGCATTTACCCGACAGTGAATTCATCAACCGGCTGCAAGAGACTTTTGGACTGCGGCTTGGACAGCTCGACCGGGTTGGCCGCAGAGCTTGCTATCCGTTGACGCTGTCGCAAGCCGATCAGCTGACAGCAAGGCGCAGTACCCTGGTCGGAAATGCGGCGCACGGCCTGCATCCCGTGGCCGCACAGGGATTCAACCTCGGCATGCGTGACGTCGCCGCACTTTGCGATTGCATCGCTGATGCCCTGCGGACCAGTGGCGCGGAGTCGATTGGTTCGGAGGAGGTCCTCGCTGCGTACCGGGACTGGCGACACGACGATCATCGGAAGGTTGTGCAATTTACGGATGGCCTGGTGCGGCTGTTCGGCGCCGATCTGGCACCGGTGCGTACCGCACGAAACATTGCCATGCTGGGATTTGACCTGCTGCCCGGTGTCCGCACGCTGTTTGCAAGACACACGATGGGTCTTGCCGGACGATTACCTCGGCTTGCGCGCGGCGT
>CAZSDL010000245.1:0-3524 GCA_964605635.1 uncultured Woeseiaceae bacterium | reverse complement strand
ACCGCAGCCGCACTTCGTTACGATGCAGCTCGTCCAGTTCCCGTTGCAGCGCTTCCAGAAAAAGGTTCATCAATCGACCGACTTCCTGCGGTGGCCGCCGCCAGTTCTCGCTGCTGAAGGCGAACAGCGTCAGGCACGCGATGCCCCGTTTGGCGGCCGTTTCGACCGTTTTACGTACCGCGGTGGCGCCCGCCCGGTGACCGGCATGGCGCGGCAACGAGCGCTTTTTTGCCCAGCGGCCGTTGCCATCCATAATGACAGCCACGTGTTGCGGCAAACGCTCTACCTCATTGTCGGCAGCGGTTGTAATCGAGCGATGCACTGTCAGCCGGGACCCAATCGCTCAGACTTCCATCAGGTCGCGTTCTTTTTCGGCCAGTACCCGATCGACCTCGGCGATGTGCTTGTCGGTAATTACCTGAATTTCATCGTTGGCGCGTCGTTCTTCATCCTCACCGATCAATTTTTCCTTCTGCAGATCCTTGATATCGCTGAGCGCATCACGACGAATATTGCGGATGGCAACCCGTCCGCCTTCCGCTTCCTGGCGCACTATGCGAATCATGTCCTTGCGCCGTTCTTCGGTGAGCGGTGGCAATGGCACCCGGATGACAGTCCCGGCCGACGCGGGATTCAGGCCAAGGTCTGAATTCATGATGGCTCGTTCGATAGGCTGCACCATGTTCTTTTCCCACGGTGTAATCGTCAGCGTACGCGAGTCCTCGACGTTGACGTTCGCTACCTGGTTCAATGCTACTTCGCTGCCGTAATATTCAACGGTAATGTGATCGAGCAAACTTGTGTGTGCGCGGCCGGTGCGCAACTTGGTCAGCTCGTGCCGCAACGCCTCGACACTCTTGGCCATGCGTGAGGCCGCATCCTTCTTGATGTCATTCAGCACTATCGTTGCCCTCTGTCGCCCGTTAACAAGTTTACGCCGTCACCAGCGTACCGACATTCTCGTCGGTCATGGCACGCACCAGCGACCGATGCTCAGTCATATCGAAAACCCGCAATGGCAAATGGTTGTCACGACACATCACGACGGCGGTTGCATCCATCACGTTGAGTTTGTCGACAAGTACCTTATCGAATGAAACCGTATCGTACAGGGAAGCCGCCGCGTTTTTCTTCGGATCCGAATCGTAAACGCCGGCAACTTTCGTCGCCTTGAGCAGCACATCCGCGCCGATTTCGATGGCGCGCAAACTGGCCGCCGTGTCGGTAGTAAAAAACGGATTGCCGGTACCGGCCGCGAGCAGCACGATACGACCCTTTTCAAGATGCCGCACTGCCCGACGCCATATGTAGTCCTCGCAAACGTCGTGAATCTGGATCGCAGACATGACCCGCGCGAACTCGTTCAGGGACTCCAGTGCATCCTGCAGCGCCAGTGCATTCATCACCGTGGCCAGCATGCCCATGTAATCGCCGGTCACTCGATCCATGCCGGCGCCCGCCAGGCCGGCGCCGCGGAAGATATTGCCGCCGCCGATGACGATTGCCACCTCGATACCCAGTTTGCGAACTTCGGCGACCTCAGCCGCTATGCGCTTGATGACCTTGGGCTCGATGCCGTAATCGAGCTCGCCCATCAGTGCCTCGCCGCTCAGCTTGAGAAGCACGCGTCGATAAAGAACCCGTGGTTCGCTCATAAGATCAGCCGCGCTTGACCTGGGCCATTACCTCTTCGACGAAGTTGTCCGGCTTCTTCTCGATGCCTTCGCCGACCTCGAAGCGCACGAAACCAAGCACACTGGCCCCGGCGCTCTGCAATAACTTGCCGACCGTGATATCCGGGTCCTTGACAAAGGGCTGGCCGAGCAGCGTGATTTCCTTGAGGAATTTGGCAACACGCCCTTCCACCATCTTCTCGATGATATTGGCCGGCTTTCCGGACTGCTGAGCCTGTTCCGCGAAAATACGTCGCTCGCGCTCGAGCGTCTCCGCCGGCACGCCGGACTCGTCGACACAGGCAGGATTGCTCGCCGCGATGTGCATGGCTATGTCGCGGGCCAGTTCTTCATCACCGCCATCGAGCGATACCAGCACACCGATTCGCGCACCGTGCGCATAACTGCCCAGCTGCTTCGCCGCGTCGATGCGGGAAAAACGGCGCACCGAAATATTCTCACCTACTTTGGCGACCAGTTCGGTTCTCGCGGTCTCGATGGTCTGGCCGGCGCCGAATTCTTCTGCCATGAGCGACGTTACATCAGCCGCCGTCCCGGTCAACACGCGTTCCACGACTGCATCGACGAAGGCAACAAAATTATCGTCTTTGGCGACGAAGTCGGTCTCCGAATTCACTTCCACGATTGCGGCGGACGAACCCGCGCTGGCAATGGCAATGCGGCCTTCTGCGGCGATCCGGCCGGCCTTCTTGTCCGCCTTTGCCTGGCCGGAGGTCCGCAGTATTTCTACTGCAGCATCGATATCCGCTCCGGCTTCAACGAGCGCCTTCTTGCATTCCATCATGCCGGCGCCGGTTCGCGCGCGCAGCTCCTTCACCATAGATGCGCTTATGGTCATTACAACTCCTGCTTTATTAATCTGCTGCTGTTACGGCTGGGCTTCGTCTCCGGAAGCCGCGGCTGCGGTCGCTGTGGCGCCGTCCTCGCCATCCGCCGTGGCTTCCTTCGGTTCCTGCGCTTTCTTCGGTTCCTGCGCTTTCTTCGGTTCCTGCGCTTCCTTCGGTTCCTGCGCTTCCTGCGGTTCCGGAGCGTCGCCCGGCTCGTCGGCAGCGACCTTCGTTGCGGTCGACGCCTTTTTCTTCACGGTTGCCTTGCGCGTGGTCTTGGCGACTGCCTTTTTGGCCGTCTTTTTCTTGCGCCCGGAGGCCTTTCTCGGCTTGCCGTCCTCATCGAGTTCCACGAACTCGTCTTCGCCAAGAGTCACCTGCGGCAACGAGGCCTTGCCATCCAGCACGGCATCGGCCATCAGCGTCGCATAAAGCTCGATCGCGCGCATGGCGTCGTCATTGCCCGGAATGACGTAATTCACGCCATCGGGCGAACAGTTGCTGTCCACGACGGCCACCACGGGTATGCCGAGTTTCTTTGCTTCACGCACGGCAATATTTTCGTGGTCGACATCGACAACAAACAGGGCGTCCGGCAGCGAGTTCATGTTCTTGATACCGCCCAGGCTGCGTTCGAGCTTTTCGCGTTCGCGGTTGAGACCGAGCACTTCCTTCTTGGTGAGCTTGTCGAAGCCGCCGTCCTCCGCCATCTGTTCGAGTTGATGCAATCGTTTCACCGATTGCCGGATGGTTTTGTAATTGGTCAGCATGCCACCGAGCCAGCGATAGCTGACGTAAGGCATACCGGCCCGTTCAGCCTGGACGCTCATGGATTCGCGCGCCGACCGTTTCGTACCGACAAACAGCAAGGTGCCGCCATCGGCCACGACCGCCTTAACAAAGGCGCAGGCCTCGCGAGCCATGGGCAGGCTCTTTTCGAGATTGATTATGTGAATTCTGTTACGCTCGCCGAAGATGTAGGGTGCCATCTTCGGGTTCCAGT
>CAZSDL010000244.1:0-3542 GCA_964605635.1 uncultured Woeseiaceae bacterium | reverse complement strand
CCCCGGCGCTAACTACGAAATAACTACGAATATTCAACCCCGGCACCAACTACGAATATTCAACCCCGGCACCAACTACGATCGATTGACCCCGGCGCTAACTACGAAATAACTACGAATATTCAACCCCGGCACCCACTACGCGGCACCAACTACGAGGTCGAAGACTTTGCCGGGATTGAGGATGTTGTTGGGGTCCAGGGACAGTTTCAGGGTGCGCATCAGTGCAATCTCCTCGGGGCTGCGGCTGATGGACAGCCACGCCTTTTTCTCGATGCCGATGCCGTGCTCGGCGGAGATGGCGCCCCCGTACGGCGCCAGCGATTCGTAGACGTGCTTTTCTATGACTGCGGCGAAACGGGTCTTTGCACCATCTGCCCGTATCGATACGTGCACGTTATTGTCCCCCAGGTGCCCGAATGTCGCGACCTGCGCCCCGGGCACATCGCTCGTCACACGCCGCCGCACTTCGTCGACGTACGCCCCCACGTCAGTTATCCGCAGACTCACATCGAAATTAAAGCACTCCGCTACGATCCATTCCACCTCGCCGCGAATCGCCCAGATCGCATCACGCTCTTTTTGCGACTTCGCCATGACGCCATCACTGATCAGTTCGTCCGCGAACATCCCGGCCAGTGTCTCTTCGAAATGGGAATCGTCCGTCGCCGGATTGCTGCCCATTGCTTCGATGATAATGGAGAAAGGATCGTCCCGCGAGACCGGCGACGGATGCTTGCCATCAGGCAGTGTCACCTGCCGATAGAAGCTGTCCCACATTACTTCGAAGCCCGTCAATGCTCCACCCAGCGCACGTTTTGCACGGTTCAGTACCTCCACCACTTTGGCGAAATCGGTGCTGGTGACCAGCGCGACGTTGTGGGTAAGCGGCTTGTCGTGCAGGCGAAAGACGATGCGCGTGACGATTCCCAGCAATCCCTCGGTGCCGATGAACAGGTGCTTCAGATCGAAGCCGGAATTGTTTTTGATATAGCGGTTCATCGACGAGATCACCGTACCGTCCGCCAGCACCGCTTCGATCCCGAGCACGGAATCGCGCGTCATACCATAGCGGATCACCTTGGTGCCGCCTGCATTCGTCGCTACGTTGCCGCCGAGCAGACATTCCCCGCGCGCGCCGATATCGATCGGAAAGAAAAGGCCGGCGAGGTCTGCCGCTTCCTGCGCCGCCTGCAGCGACACACCCGCCTGCACTGTCATCGTGTGCGCCACAGCGTCTGTCTCCTCGATCGCATTCATGCGCTCGAACGACAGCACGATATCTTCCGGACGCGTCGCGCAACCCTGTACCAGGTTGGTAAGGCCACCGTAGGGCACAACGGATTGCCGCGCGCTATTACAGGCGCGAAGAATCGCCGCGACTTCCCCCGTATCGGCCGGTCGCAGCAACGCGCGGGCGTGACAAGGTTGATGTGTCTCCCAGGTCGTCGGGCGTTCGCGAATCGTCTCGCCGCTCACAACATTCGCGTCGCCGACGATGGTGCGCAATTGCGCGAGCAATTCGTCCGTCATTGCCGCTGCCCGTCAGGCGCGCGGCGCCTGCACCCTGTCAGCTTGCCTTGCGCACATTGCCGGCGAGTCCGAGAATGATATCGCGCACCTTGTCCAGCGCTTCATCAAGCATTGCATCGGGGATCGTCAACGGCGGCAGGAAACGAATCACGTTGCCACGCGCGCCGCAGGATAAAAGGATGACACCCTTTTGCAAAGCCTCCGCAACGATTGCCTTCGTCAGATCGGCATCCGGTTGATTGGCGTCACCCATCTTGACCAGCTCAATGGCTGCCATCGCGCCCACGGTGCGTACCTGCCCGACACAATCAGTACTGCGCTGCAGTTTGTCGCCCCATGCGAGGATCCGTTTGCCGATAACGACGGCTCGCTCGCAGAGATTTTCCGACTCGATCACGTCGAGCACGGCCAGCCCCGCTGCGCAGCCGACCGGCGGTCCGCCATAGGTCGCCCCGAGCCCGCCGGGCGGCACTGAATCCATGATCGACGCCTTGCCGATCACACCGGAAATCGGCAGGCCTCCACCCAGGCTCTTCGCCACGGTAATCAGGTCCGCCTCGATGCCCGCATGCTCGATCGCAAACATCTTGCCGGTACGTCCAAAGCCTGTCTGGACCTCATCGGCGATGAGCAATATGCCGTGCTGATCGCACAACGCGCGCAGCGCGCACAGAAACGACGCCGGCGCCGCGTAGAAACCACCCTCGCCCTGCACCGGCTCGATAATGATGGCGGCAATCCGCGTCGGCTCGATATCCGCATGAAACAGGTCGTCCAGCGCCTGCAGCGACTCGGACTCTTTTTTTCCATGATATTCAATGGGATAGGGAATATGATACACATCCCCCGGAAACGGTCCGAAGCCGGCCTTATACGGCGCAACTTTGCCGGTCAGCGCCATGCCCATCATGGTGCGGCCATGAAACGCCCCAGCAAACGACACGATGCCGCTGCGACGCGTGTGGTAGCGAGCGATCTTGACCGCATTTTCCACCGCCTCCGCGCCGGTGGTAAGAAAAAGCGTCTTCTTCGGCGTGCTGCCCGGCGCCAGTGTATTGAGGCGTTCCGCCAGCTTGAGGTACACCTCGTAGGGCGTAACCTGGAAGCAGGTATGCGCAAAATGCTCGAGCTGCTCGCGCACCGCCGCCACCACCTGCGGATGATTGTGGCCGACGTTCAGCACAGCGATTCCGGCCGCGAGGTCGATGTAGCGATTACCCTCCACATCCCACAGTTCCGCGTTCTTCGCGCGTGCGGCGAAAACCTTGTGCAGATTGGCCACACCGGCAGGAATCGCCGCTGTGCGGCGCTCCGTCAATGCCTTGTTACTTGCCATACAGTTGCCTCGCAGATACCTGAAAATTGCCGCCAAACGGTGACGAGCGGTGGCGCTGATTCTAGCAGCCTGCCGGACTTGGAGCCCGCCCGACGTAAAGCGTCGGCCGCCGAACGGCCATCCCCGCAGTCTGCAGGCAGCCGGATACGTTATGATTGGCGGCTTGCCTCGCGGGTGCGCCCGGAAGACCGGGGCTCGCAAGCAACAGACAGAGGAAGGCTCGATATGCGTGATATGCGGCAGTTTTACATCGACGGCAAATGGGTGGATCCCGTCAGCCCCCGCCCTCACGACGTCATCAACCCGGCCACCGAGGAAGTGTGCGGGCGCATCAGCCTCGGCTCGGCGGCCGATGTCGATCGTGCAGTCGCAGCCGCCAAGCGCGCCTTCGACGAATTCTCGATAACGTCGGTCGAGGAACGTGTGGCATTGCTCGAAGCGATCCTCGCCGAATTCAAGAAGCGCCACGACGACGTTGCCACCGCGATCATGGAGGAAATGGGCGCGCCGTGGACCCTGGCAACCCAGGCACAGGCAGCCAGCGGTCCGCAGCACATCAAGGCTGCAATCCGGGTGCTCAAAACGTTCGAGTTTGAAAAGACCCTCGGTACGACGCGCATCCGCATGGAAGCGATCGGACCGTGCGCGTTGATCACGCCGTGGAACTGGCCCA
>CAZSDL010000243.1:0-3594 GCA_964605635.1 uncultured Woeseiaceae bacterium | reverse complement strand
CGACATAAAAAAGGCCCCCTGTTTTCACAGGGGGCCCGCCGTGGAGCGTTAACTCCTTCAGGCATTCGCAGCAGGGGGCGGGGGAGCGTATCCCTGCTGCATCGCACAAAATATGATATTCGATACCCACCTGTCAAGAAAAAAAACCGGCGATCCTTTCAGCCGGTCTTTTTCCTGTCATCCGACGAGGCGCTGTCCTCGCTGGCCGGCCCGTGGCTGCAACCAAAACGCCGGAAAACCTCATCCTGCAGCGCTTTCCAGTGGTTGAAATTCTTCTGCGCACGGTCGGCGACGGCTGCTACCGAGTCTACACCAACGACACGCTTGACCTGGCTGCGCAGGTTTTGCTGCTGGGTCAGAAACAGCTTCAGACTTTGTTCCAGATAATTTGCAACAAAGCCCGGTACAACCTTGCCATACGATCGGATCACCTGGGAAAGGAAATCCTCGCTCATGATGGCATCGCCGTGCTGTTCCTGCTCGATAATGACATGCAGCAATATACTGCGAGTTATGTCCTGGCCGCTTTTCTTGTCGATAACGGTGAAGTCCGTTTTGTCCAATACCAGATTACGGACATCGACCAGGGTGATATAGCGACTCTCCTCTGTATCGTACAGACGGCGATTCGGGTATTTTTTGATGACTCGGGCAGTGGTCATACACAGTCTCTTTGCGACGCAAAGGTGTGATTGCACCTGCAGATCACCAGTCTACGATAGCCCATTTTCGTGTTGGACCATAGGCCTTATCGGGGCATCGGCAGACGGGTTTGCCCGGCGAGGACACTCATGTTCCAGTTTTCGCGCGCCCACGACCAGATGGCGTCCAGATGACACTCAGCGAGTTCTGCAGGCGGATTCTGTCCGAGCGCCGTCAATGCCTCGACAAGGGTTGGTCGGACCTCGTCTGTCGGTATAGCGGCAGCGCCAGTTGACTTGCCCAGCTTCTCTCCGGAGGGATTCGTTCCTATTGGAATATGGGCGTAGTCGGGCGTCGCGTAACCGAGCACTTCCTGCAGGTAGATCTGGCGGGGCGTCGAGTCGAGGAGATCAATACCGCGAACGACATGGGTGACTCCCTGTGCGAAATCGTCTGCAACGACCGCCAGATGATATGCGATCAATCCGTCTCGACGACGAATGACAAAGTCACCGGAGTCTGATTCCAGGCGTTGTTCCTGTCGTCCTTGCAATGCGTCGTGAAACGCGACGGGTACACTGTTTGTCCGGATTCGAACAGCGACGTCCACGCCCGTGCAACCGCGGCGACAGGTGCCTGGATAAATACTGCCGAGTGGTCCACGAGGAACAATAGCGAGATCCTGCCGGGAACAGCTACATGGATAGGCAACACCCTCGGCGAGGAGTTTTTCGACGAGTGCAAGGTGCCGGGCGATTTCACGGCTTTGAAACTGTACGCCACCGTGCCACTCGAATCCGTATGACTCGAGTGCCTGGACTATGTACTTCTCGGCGTGCGGCGAAGCGCGCGGCGGATCGATATCCTCGATACGCAAGAGCCACCTGCCGCTGTTTGCATTGGCCTCCAGGTAGCTGGCGGTGGCCGCCAGCAGGGAGCCGAAATGCAGCGGACCGGTCGGCGAAGGCGCGAACCGACCGATGTAGCATGCGGGCTTTTTCTTCGCCATGGCAAGTGCACGGTCTTGCGCCAAAAATGAGCGAATGCCTGGGCGCTACCGATAGCGGTCGTCCCGGTCCCGGAATTGTCGCTCTGCCATTTCCCGCCGCTCCTGGGCTTCCACGGACAGCGTTGCCACCGGGCGCGCCTCCAGACGTTTCAAGCCGATCTCTTCGCCGGTCTCATCGCAGTATCCGTAGGTGCCTTCCTCTATCCTGACCAGCGCTGCATCGATCTTGCGCAATAGCTTACGCTCCCGATCCCGGGTTCTTAGTTCGAGACCAAACTCGGATTCCTGTGTCGCGCGATCATTCGGGTCCGGGAAGTTAGCAGCTTCATCCTGCATATGGTGCACAGTGCGATCGACCTCGTTCATCAGCTCGCGCTTCCACGATGTCAGGATGGCCTTGAAGTGATCTAGCTGAGCGGGGCTCATATAATCCTCGCCGCGCTTTGCCGAGTACGGCTCAATACCGTAAATCGGGCCGGTTAGTACATCCTGTCGCGAACGATTAGCGCGGGTCCTGGCAGGCTTCCTCGGGGCAGCCCTTGCCTTCGAAACTTTCTTGACAGAAGGTTTCTTGCGCGACACCTTCTTGCGCGCGGCTGACTTGCCGGCGTTCGTGGACTTTTTCTTGCCCGAAGCCTTTCGGGGTGCCGCCTTCGCCGCCTTCGCCGCCTTCTTTGTAGCGCCTCGTTTCTTGGCGGTTGTCTTCCTGGATGTCTTCCTGGTTGACTTTTTTGCGGCTGATTTCTTCTTGCTTTTCTTCTTGCCGGGCTTTCGCGTGGCTGCCTTTTTCCGCGCCGGCTTCTTCTTCGACACCTTTCTGGTCGACGACTTGGCTGCAGACTTTCTCTTGGTTTTGCTCACTTTGCGTTTTGTTCCTGAAGTTTTCCTGCTGGCACCCGGCTTACGTGCAGCGCTCTTCGGCCTGCTGGTTCCAGTGCGTTTTGCTTTCTTGCTCGCAGCCTTTCTAGCGGGCATGGTTGGCTCCTGCCGGTCAGAGAAAAACGCGGAATTATACATCGGATGCCTGGACATGGAAGCACTAATATCCGGGTATTTCGGGTCGTTCCGGCTGCTGTGAGGAATGACGCGAGCGTGGCGCCCTGAGCGATTGTCTCGATGCCGCGACAATCGTTTTGTGTCTCCAATTACATTACACTATAACGATTAAGTGGCCGATTGGCGTAAACATCATCTGATGCGACTCAGCAAGATAAAGCTCGCCGGTTTCAAGTCCTTCGTAGATCCCACCGTAATTCCCTTTCCCAGCAACCTTGTCGGAGTTGTCGGGCCCAATGGCTGTGGAAAATCGAACGTTATTGACGCGGTTCGATGGGTGATGGGTGAAAGCTCAGCCAGCCGGTTGCGCGGCGATTCGATTACAGATGTCATCTTTAATGGATCCAGTACGCGCAAGCCGGTGGGAGCATCGTCTGTCGAGCTGCTATTCGACAACGCCAACACAACGCTTGAGGGGCAATACGCCAAATACGCTGAAATCGCGATCCGCCGGGAAGTGTCTCGCGATGGCATATCGAGCTATTTCCTGAACGGCACCCGCTGTCGTCGCAAAGACATTACGGGGGTCTTCCTCGGTACCGGGTTGGGTCCTCGCAGTTACTCAATCATCGAGCAAGGGATGATTTCGCGACTCATTGAGGCCAAGCCGGAGGACATGCGGGTATTCCTCGAGGAAGCGGCCGGAATTTCGAAGTACAAGGAACGTCGCCGTGAGACATCAAACCGTATAAAAAGTACGCGCGAGAATCTCGATCGCTTGATGGACGTCCTGGAAGAAGTCGAGAAGCAGATTAAACACCTCGATCGGCAGGCGAAGACAGCAGAGCGCTACGGACGACTGAAGGAAGACGAGCGGCGCGTTGCTGCCGAGCTTCTTGCATTGCGCTTGCGACAGCTCGATGCACGCGGGCGTGAAGCAGGTGCTG
>CAZSDL010000242.1:0-3633 GCA_964605635.1 uncultured Woeseiaceae bacterium | reverse complement strand
TGCGCAGGTACTGCTGCATCATCGGCGTGTGCACAGGCGTGACGTTGGCACTCATGGATCGAAGGGCATGGATCGAATGGCGCTGGCGGCAAAAGCAGCCCATGCTAGCCTGTGGCGCCGGGCAAGTCGACGGACACGATACGGGAAGTTATGAAAGTACTGCACGTCGAGACCGGGCGACACTTCTACGGCGGGCCTCAGCAGGTCATCTACCTGCTGCGCGGGCTGCATGAATCCGGCGTGC
Source organism: uncultured Woeseiaceae bacterium (assembly GCA_964605635.1). Lineage (GTDB taxonomy): Bacteria > Pseudomonadota > Gammaproteobacteria > Steroidobacterales > Woeseiaceae > IDS-8. The sequence continues at coordinate 3,389 of CAZSDL010000242.1, read as the reverse complement.
AGACGGTGCTGGCGTGCGTGGCGGGCAGCGACATCGACAAGGCAGCCCGCGGACTCGACATCAAGGTCTACAACCTGCCAAGTGCCGGCGATGTGGACGTTACGCTGATCTGGTGGCTGCACCAGATACTGCGATGGGAAACGCCGGATCTCATGCACTGCCACAGTCGCCGCGGGGCCGATCTGCTGGGCGGCATTGCGGCCCGACTGGGCCGGGTTCCGGCTGTGGTGACGCGGCGGGTTGATCACCCCGAGCCGGGTTTTCTCGCAGGTATTCGCTATCACCCGTTCCGCAGGATCATTGCAATCTCGGAGAACGTAGCGGCGAGCCTGAGAGAAAGCGGTGTCGACGAAGATCGAATAACTATTATTCGCAGCGCCGTTGATTTCGAGCGCTTCCAGCACGACCCGGACCGGGCGCAACTGCAGAAGAAGTTTGCCGTGCCCGAGAACGACTATGTCATTGCCAGCATCGGCCAGCTTATCCCCCGCAAGGGATATCGCTACCTGCTGGAGGCGATGGCCGGGCTGCGCCACACACTGCCACAACTGAGACTGATCATTTTTGGTGAGGGCGCACTGGAATCGGAGCTCCAGGAGCACGCGCGGCGCCTGGAACTTCTGGACAAAGTCCAGTTCGCCGGATTCCATGACGACCTGGATGACTACCTGGGAGCGTTCGACCTGGTGGTCCACCCGGCCTTGCGTGAAGGACTTGGCGTAGCGATGCTGAAGGCTGCGGCGGCAGGCGTGCCGGTGGTAGCATTTGACGTCGCCGGGGCGCGCGAGGCAGTCATTGACGGGGGCACCGGCGTGCTGGTTACGCCCAAGGACAGCACAGGCCTCGGGCAAAGCATTGCACGACTGCTGGGCGATGACGCGCTGCGCCGAACGATGGGTGCGGCAGCTCGACAACGCATGCGCGAGGAGTTCTCGATTGAATCCATGGTGGTCCGGCACGCGCGACTTTATGACGCAATCCTTCATGGAACAGGATAAGACCCTGGAGGCCATAGCCACGCAGTGCCAGGCACTGGTGGGCGAGCTCCTCGTGTCCGGCAGGTCGGTTGCGACCGCCGAGTCCTGTACCGGCGGCTGGATTGCCAAGGCGCTGACCGACGTACCCGGCAGCTCTGCCGTGTTTGGTTGCGGAATCGTGAGTTACAGCAACGAGGCGAAGGCCTCAATCCTCGGCGTCGCTGCGGACACACTGCGGCAAGAAGGTGCCGTGAGCGAGGCGGTCGTGCGCGAGATGGTTAGCGGTGTATTGAAACTCAGTAGCGCGGACCTGGCAGTGGCCGTCAGCGGCATCGCCGGCCCGGGCGGAGGTTCGGCAGACAAGCCGGTGGGGACCGTCTGGTTCGCCTTCGGCAACCTGCAACAGGGGAGGCCGGTCGTCGATGCCGCGCTGCATCGGTTGGACGGCGACCGTGCCGGCATTCGTGCACAGAGCGTGGTTATTGCCGTGCAGGGCCTGCTTGGCAGACTGGCGAGCCTGTGAGTCAGCGTCGACTGTTCTTTGCGCTGTGGCCGACGGACCGCCAGCGGGAATTGTTGCGCGACACGCTGCGCCCGGTCCTGACCTCGGTGGAAGGGGACACCGTCGACCGGCGCAACTGGCACGTCACGCTGGTATTCATCGGCGAATTTCCGGAGGAGCAGATCCCCTTCCTGCAGGCAGCCGCTAGCGAGATCGAAGAGACGGTTGTGCGCCTGCGTTTCGATCGGCTCACTTTCTGGCAACGCCCGAGGATTGCCTGCCTGCAACCGCTGACCGTTCCGCCGCCTCTCGCTGAGCTGGTTCGTTCGTTGCAGCAATTGTTGCCGCCATTCGATATCCAGCCGGAAGACCGCGTTTACCGGCCGCACATCACCGTCGCACGTCGTGCTCGTGCATTCGATGATGTCATTCTGAGCCGTCCGGTCGACCTCGAATGGAACGGCTTCGACTTGATCGAATCCGTTTCCGGACCCTCGGGTGTCAGCTACCGGCCGTTGAAACAATAGCTTACAGAGAGTTTCGAACTATTCTGTTGCGTTCGGGTCGCAACTGCGATGCGTAATTCTTGTTATACCGCCCCGATTCACCACCACATCCTGGCTGTCTGCCGCATGGAATTGTGAAATAATCGGCCATTCGTTTTTTCCCCTCTGAACGGCACAGAAACCATGGATGACAATCGCAAGAAAGCGCTCGCAGCGGCACTCGGGCAGATCGAAAAGCAATTCGGCAAGGGTTCCGTCATGCGCCTCGGCGATGGTGGTCCGACGAAAGATATCGAGGTGGTGTCCACCGGCTCCATCGGCCTGGACGTTGCACTCGGTATCGGTGGTTTGCCGCGCGGCAGGGTCGTGGAAATCTACGGCCCGGAATCATCCGGCAAAACGACATTGACGTTGCAAGTGATCGCGGAAGCGCAAAAGCTTGGCGGTACGGCGGCATTTGTCGACGCAGAACATGCGCTCGACCCGAATTACGCGGAGAAACTTGGAGTAAACGTCGATGATCTGCTGGTGTCGCAGCCCGATACCGGCGAACAGGCGTTGGAGATCACCGACATGCTGGTGCGGTCCGGTGCCGTCGATGTGATCGTGGTCGATTCCGTTGCCGCACTGACGCCGAAAGCGGAAATCGAAGGCGAGATGGGCGATTCGCACATGGGCCTGCAGGCGCGACTGATGTCGCAGGCGCTGCGCAAGCTGACCGGGAACATCAAGCGCTCGAATGCGATGGTGATTTTCATCAACCAGATTCGCATGAAGATCGGCGTGATGTTCGGCAGCCCCGAAACCACGACGGGCGGCAACGCCCTGAAGTTCTACGCCTCGGTGCGGCTCGACATTCGTCGCATCGGCGCGATCAAGAAAGGCGACGAGGTGATTGGCAACCAGACGCGCGTAAAAGTCGTCAAGAACAAGGTATCGCCACCATTCAAACAGGCTGAGTTCGAGATTCTCTACGGTGGCGGCATTTCCCGGGAGGGAGAGATCATCGACCATGGAGTCGAACAGGGCATCATTGACAAGGCCGGCTCCTGGTACAGCTACAAGAACGATCGCATCGGTCAGGGCAAGGAAAATGCCAGGGATTATCTGCAGGCGAATCCCGAGATCCGTGCAGAAATCGAACGGCAGATCCGTGCCAAGCTGTTGCCCGGCACGGTGAAAGTCGCCGATAAACCTGAAGACGCTGCGCCGGCAGCCAAGGTCGCAAAAGAAGCCTGAGCGCACGATTCGATCGTCGTTGGAGCGCGCCTGCGCGCGAATGGGAAAAGCCTTCATCGTCACCGCATTCGCCCGCAATGCGGGCTCCTACAGGATACGCGCCTGCAGAACCGGCAAATTGCTCGTAGGTAGTAGGTAGTGCCGGGGTTGCTGATTCGTAGGTAT
>CAZSDL010000241.1:0-3656 GCA_964605635.1 uncultured Woeseiaceae bacterium | reverse complement strand
AACAGCGGCCGACAAAAACGACCGATTGTCTCGCCGCAGCCGGGTCAGCCCAGCGCTTGCCGGAAGGTTGCCTGCGCCTGCCGCCGCGGAATTTCGTCCAGCTTCGCCAGGAAACGCGCGGCGGTCGATTCGGTCGAGGTCGCAATGCCGAGGTACGGGTCATCTGCTCCCCGCGCATCGATACGCCAGTACAGGATAGCGGTGGTCATCGCGAGACGCACCCGGGTCAGATCAAAGACGAGATCGACTTCCTCCGCCAGCAACGGAGTAACCCGGTGGTATTCGGCCACGAATTCAGCCAGCAGGGGCAAGGGATCACCGTCGAGATTGCGCATATAGGCAGCCGCCACCGCGACATCGACGATCAGGGGCGAGCGCACCATATCGCCGAAGTCAAAGACGCCGACCACCTGGCTGTCGTCCTGCGGGTCAACCAGGACGTTCTCCGGATTCATGTCGTTGTGAATGATCTGGGTGCGAAGCATCGGGAATTGCGGCAGCACCTGGTCGATAAACGCATCGAGGCAGTTTGCGACACGATCTTTCAGCTCGTCGTCCCTGATGTAGACCACCAGGTCGCGGACCCGCTCTGCCTGGCGCATGTCCCATAGCAGTGCATGATCGGCGCCAGGATGTTCGAAGCTCCGCAGCGCCCGGCCCAGATTTGCGGCATAGCGGCCGAAATTCCTGCTGAGCGCCGATGAGACCGGCCGTGAGCGCATCAAGTCGCCGTGCAGGTACGTGACCAGTCGCGTTACATGCCGCCCCTGCGAGCTTGCGTAATCGAAGCAGTAACGACCGTCCGTGGTGGGAACGACAACCGGCACGGACACTTCCGCGTCTTGCGAAGCGATGTGCAGCAACGCCTTTATCTGGAAGTCCGTGACCAGCGGATCCTCTGCCACATTGGTAATTTTCAGGACGAATTGCCGCCCGTCCCCTGCTTGCAGATGAAAATTGCGGTCGCGCTCGCTGACGAGCTCGCGCGGCGAGGCACGCAGCCCGTAGTATTTGGCGGCTATGTTTGCAGCGTCCGCGACATCGGCTGGCGGTGCCGTGGCGGCGATGACCGCGAGCGGATCGCCGCCCAGTCGCGTAACTCCGGCTGTTTCCTGATGAGCCATCGCCCGGCCGCCTCTCCCATTGTCGGCGCCGGTGCCGACCGGATGCCGACCCTGACGCTGCCAAAGGGCGGCATTATTCCACGAACGGTGCCCGGCTTGGCCCGGCGGGCCAGAGTATGACCCCGAAAACGCGCGAAAATAGCCGATAGTGGCGGTTACGTATACAATCCGGAGTGTTCGCCAGCCAGGCCGGCCAGAATCAACCAGAACTGCAGGCTACGGGGTGAGCGCCAGCGTTGCGCCGCGGGTACGACCCCGTTTCGGATTCATTGCCTGGTCAGGGCCAGGTTATGACCTGCTGTTGAATTGGCCTGTTACAGAATTTGCAATCGCCAAATAAGACGATAAGGACGATTATCCATGCCTCTCGATATTACTTTTACTCTCAGCGACCAGGATCTCGAACACTTCCAGACAATCGTCGACCGGGCCAAATCGACGATCGAAGAAGCCAAAAAACCCGGCGAGATCGAGAAGGCTGCGCGAAGTCTGATCACGGAAGCGAAAGACCAAAATTTGCCGGATTTCATCGCCGAGCGACTGCTCAAGCTTGAAATCGTCATCAACATGGTCAGCGACGAAGAATGGCGACTGAGTGACGAGGAGCGTAACCGTGTCCTCGGCGCGCTGGTGTATTTCACGGATCCGGAAGACCTGATTCCCGACCACGTACCGGGTATCGGGTTCCTCGACGATGCGATCTACGTCGAGCTGATTATTCGCGAACTGAAGGCCGAGATCGATTCCTACGAAGAATTTTGCGCGTTCCGGACCGGGGAAGAAAAGCGACGCATCGAACGTGGCCTGGATCCGCACGTTGAGCGCGAAGCCTGGTTGGCCGACAAGCGCTCGACGTTGCATGCGCGTATGCGCCGCCGGCGCCGCGCCGGCAGCGGCAGCAGCGGCGGCTGGCGTTTTCGCTGGTAGCGTCCAGCCGCAGGTTGCCCCGGTAGGAGCCCGGATCGGGGGCGACGAACCTTGCCACCTGTAGGAGCCGTATCAGGGCGACGAACCTTGCCACCTGTAGGAGCCCGCCTTGCGGGCGAATGCGACAGCGACGAAGCGGTTCGTATTCGCGCGCAAGGCGCGCTCCAACCCCGCTAAGCACGCGCCGTCGCTCAACGCCCGGTCACTCCAGCCACTTACCCGCATGCGGCGCCACATACTCGCGAAACTGCGCCAGTAATCGCCCCGCATCCGCATCGACCAGCAACATCTCCCGGTGCGCCGGCTTTACAAACAGCTCGGCGACCGCGTGATCGAAATACGCCAGAAGCCCGTCGTAATAGCCGCCGACATTGAGCAAACCGCAGGGCTTCGTGTGGATCCCGAGCTGTGCCCAGGTCAGCATCTCCACAATTTCCTCGAGCGTGCCTAAGCCGCCCGGCAGGGCCACGAAACCGTCTGACAGCTCCGCCATCATGGATTTGCGTTCGTGCATCGAATGCACGACGTGCAACGCATCGAGACGCGGGTGAGCGATCTCTTTGGCGAGCAAGGCCTTGGGAATGACGCCCTGAACAGTGCCGCCGGCTGCCAGGACTTCATCGGCGATGACGCCCATCAGGCCGCGACCGGCGCCACCGTAGACGAGACCGATACCGCTCGTGGCCAGAAGCCGGCCCAGATCCCTGGCGGCCTGTGCGTATTCATCGCGACTGCCCGTATTGGAGCCGCAATATACGCACAACGCTTTGATGGTGTCAGGCAAGTCTGTCCGCCGACATAGTCCGTCAGCCGCCGACGATAATGCGGTGCAGCTCGGGCCGCGCGATACGCATCTCGTCAGGGGTCAGCGCGTCCAGCTCGTGCGGAAACACCAGCCACTCGGCGGTTTCCTTGAGGTAGTAATCCGGCACCAGCTTCGTTTCGTTGCGTGACGGTTTGTACCACGGGACGGCAATGCGCATTTCTTCCGGTGTATTACCGCGTGCCCGGCGGCGAATTTCGGCAATCACGGCCGCGATCGTGTTCCCCGTATCGAAAACGTCGTCGACGATCAGGAGGCGGTCGTCATGACAGACCTTGTTGATGATGTAATCGAGGCCGTGGACGGCTACTGCACCGCGCTGGTCGACCCCCACGTACGAGGAGGTGCGGATCGCTATGTGGTCGGCATCCAGGCCGCAGTAGGCCATAATTTCCTGCACGGCCATGCCGACCGGAGTCCCACCTCGCCAGATCGCCACAATCAGCGTTGGTTTGAAACCGCTTTCCAGAATCCTGACGCCGAGCCGGAACGAATCCTCGAGCAAATCCTGTGCCGACAAAACGGTCTTGTTCATTCTGCAGGTCTCATTACGCTGACAGTATTTGTCCAGCCGTTATAATGCCGTGAGTACCGCCCGCCACCGCAATGGCGACGAACGCGGCCCAATGGTACCGTATAGCCGCCGCCGTCGAGAAAATTAATGCAACGAGTTTTTGTTTCTGCAAACGATTTGCTTCTTGATTCGTTTCGCCTGGCCGTCAACATACGCAATTCCGGATTCAAGCCGGATTTCCTGATCGGCTTGTGGCGCGGCGGCAGCG
>CAZSDL010000240.1:0-3674 GCA_964605635.1 uncultured Woeseiaceae bacterium | reverse complement strand
TGCGCTCATCGGCCCGGTTTCAGCTCGCTCCGACGGTTTCGGTCCTGACATAATGGCCTTTTATACGCACTATCCGCCACGTTACCGGCGAGGTTGAGGCTTAAGACGCACAATCGGCTGAAGAACCATTCGAAGCCGTTGTCAGAACTGTTGTTGCCCCCAGTTCTCCAATCACCGTGCTAGTTGCGCTCGCTTCAGAGGGATTTTGCGCTATGATTACTTTGTAACTATAGTGAACCGTAATGAACCGCAGGGCAATAGTACATGACCACGGAAGCATTCAGTATTCGGACTGACCCCAAAAAGATCAGAAAGCTCGATAAGCTGGCCGAGCAGCAGGACCGGTCGCGAAATTACCTGGTAAACCAGGCGATCGACCAATATCTGGATCTGCTGGCCTGGCAGGATGAGCGGATCAAGGAAGGCATTAAAGCCGCGGATGCAGGTCGATTTGTCTCAGATGCTGAGATGGACGCAATATTTGACAAGTACAAAGACGCTTAATCGTGCGCGTTCGTTGGACGACGCCGGCTGCGAAAGCTTTGCTCGCAATTCAGGAATACATCGCGAGAGACAATCCACGGGCGGCATTTGAGGTCGCGCAACACATTCGCGTCGCGGTGGATCAGCTGCGGGATCATCCCAGGATGGGTCGGGAAGGGCGACTGCGGGGCACACACGAACTCGTCATTCACGGCACACCATATATCGTTCCGTATCGTATCAAGCGGAAAGAGATCCAGATTTTGAGCGTTTATCATACGTCCAGAAAATGGCCCGAGTCGTTCGAGTAGCAGGACCAAATCGCTCGGTATCATCGGCATTCCGCACAAGTCGATGGATATGGGGCCCGGTATCTTCAAAATTGTGGACATGCTGGTGGGTACAATTCCGGCTACAAGCCTCGTCGGACACCCCCGGATTTCGGCGGCCGCGCCTGGACAGGAAAACTAAGATAAACAGATACTTATGAATAAAGAGTCACCCATAAAGATACTTTTCGTGTGCATGGGCAACATATGCCGGTCACCGACGGCCGAGGGGGTATTTCGTAAAGTAATAATGGATGCAGGCCTGGCCGATCGTATCCGGGTCGATTCGGCAGGCACGCACGCCTACCACGTCGGCGAACCCCCGGATCGGCGCGCGCAGGCAGCAGCGAGTCGCCGTGGTGTTGTGCTGGCTGATATTCGTGCGCGGCGCTTTCGCGATGAAGATTTCGCCGAATTCGATTACATATTGGCAATGGATCGTGACAATCTTGAAGAGCTGCAGCAACGAGCGCCCGAGGCAGGCGTCGGCGGCCTGCATCTATTCCTGGAATTCGCCGAACACGAGCGTGCAATCGAGGTGCCGGACCCGTATTACGGGGGCGCATCCGGTTTCGAGCTGGTGCTGGACCTCGTCGAGAGTGGATCGCACGGTTTGTTGAACCGGATTCGCGCAGACCGTGCCTGATCGCGACAGACACGGGGCATCTGCCCCGTGCTCATCGTTACTACCTACCGCGCTGCCTCAATCGTTCGAGTTGTTGTCCGGCTTGTCGTTGCCGAGAGGCTGATCGAAAACCGCCGGAGGCGCATCCCACGGCAACAGGCGAGCCGTTGACTTGTCTGCTTGCGGCCGCTCGCCGCCCTCGACATCGAAATGTGCCGCAGCGGGCTGGCTGCTGCCGTTGCCACCTGTCTCGCGTGGCTGCCGGTCGGCGGCAGGAGCCGGTTCGGGTGCTGTTTTGAAAATCGGTTCCTTGAAAATCGGTTCACTGGAAATTGGTTCAATAGGCTGCGTGATTTCAGCGTTCGGTCTGACCGCTCGAATCAGATCCGCCGGGCCGCTTTCAACCGCCTCGGACTGGCTCGATTTGTCGCGCGGTGGCTCCTGTGGTGTCGCTTGCGGAGTCGCTTGAGGAGTCGCCGGTGCTGTCGATCGCTCGCTGACAGCGGGAGCCGCATCCGCAAAAGCTGCGGGAGACTGGGCGGACGACGCGCTAACCACGGAAGCAGCAGCAGGCGCGATTGCTGCACTGGCTTCGCTGTCGCGAGACGGCCGAGGTGCTTCGTCGGCAGCCGCGTCCGGCCGTTTTCGCGGCGGGTTACGACGTCGGGGAGTCCGCGCCTGATTGCCGTTTGTCTCGGCTCGAACGTTGCCTGACTCCTGCTCGCTTGCCAGCCCGTGGTCGGCGGATGTTGCTGTCTCGCCGTTCTCAGAGGAACGCTTGCGGCGTCTTCCGCCGCGGCTGCGACGTTTGCCCGCAGGCTTGCGTTGCTCATCACGATCATTCTTGCGATTGTCGGTGTTTCCACCTGCCTGCTTTTCATTAGATTGAGCCACGCGCTTTTCAGGCTGCGTTCCATTACTTTGCGGCGCCGTTTCATTGGACGACTGGCGAGTGTCGCGCCGCTTGGCGGACTTTTGTGGACGAGCACGACGTTTGTCACCGCCACGCGATGGCTCTGTTCGGCGCCGGCCACGTTGCCCGCCGCGACTATCCGCTTTACCGGCCGGCCGCTGCCGCGAATTCGAATCGTCGGCTGCGGCAGGCGCCGTTTTGGCGAACAGTCCGAATAGGCGTGCAAGCAGGCCAGGCTGCTGCACCGGTTCCGGGGTCGGGCGTTGCGGCGCCGGTGTCGGCGGCGTCATGGTCGCTACTGCTGCCGCTTCGGCAACCTTCTTGTCCTGCGCCAGCAGCGCGAAGTCGGGTTCCTCGTCGGTGTCGGCCAGCGTATAGCTGTAGCCAGTGTTCTCCGGCAACTCGACCTGGTCATCGCGTACCCGGCGAATCTGGTAGTGCGGCGTTTCAAGCGCTGAATTCGCGACCAGGATTACCTGGGTATCGTTGCGCGACTCGAGGCTCTGTACCCAGTCCCGTTTCTCGTTCAACAGGTAGGTGGCAACCTCGACCGGCAGCTGGGCAATGACTTTGGCGGTCCGTTCCTTGCGAGCCTCTTCGCCGATGATGCGCAGGATGGCCAGGGCCAGCGATTCGACGCTGCGGATATTGCCAATGCCTGAGCAACGCGGGCAGGTCATGTAACTCGACTCGCCGAGCGACGGACGCAGACGCTGTCGTGACATTTCCAACAAACCGAAACGCGATATCTTGCCAATCTGCACACGCGCGCGATCCTGTCGCACGGCATCGCGCAAACGGTTCTCGACGTCACGCTGGTTCTTTTGCGGACCCATGTCGATGAAATCGATGACGACCAGGCCGCCCAGGTCACGCAAGCGCAGCTGGCGGCCGACTTCGTCCGCCGCTTCGAGATTGGTATTTAACGCGGTTGCTTCGATATCGCCGCCTTTGGTCGCGCGTGCCGAGTTGATATCGATCGACACAAGTGCCTCGGTATGGTCGATCACCAGGCTGCCGCCGGAGGGCAGGTTGACCGAATGCGCGAATGCCGATTCGATCTGCGTTTCTATCTGGTAGCGCGTGAACAGCGGTACCGCATCGTTGTACAGCTTCAACTTGCGCAAATTCTGCGGCATTACCTGTTCAACGAATTCGCGAGCCTCCTCATACGTCTTGGCGTCATCGATGAGGATTTCACCAATCTCGTTACTGAGATAATCGCGCAGCGCACGAATGACCGCATTGCTTTCGCGGTAAATGAGGAAGGGCGACGGTCGTTCTACGACCACCTTCTTGATCGCTTCCCAAACGGACAGGAGAT
>CAZSDL010000239.1:0-3710 GCA_964605635.1 uncultured Woeseiaceae bacterium | reverse complement strand
AAAGTTACACAGGGGCAGAAGGGACCGCAGGCAGAGAACGTAACGCCGCTGTAACTGTTGCTTTTTCGGAATTCCCAATTCGGTTGGACAATGCGCCAGTCGACCGTCCGACGAATCCGAAACAAATCAGGACCCGAAGTGAGGCCGATCGGCCTCGTTCGGGTCCTTTTTTTTGTGAAAAGTGGGCAGTGTCGATTCACTTGAATGCGGAGGGGTCCAGATATGCACCGTAGCAAGTTGGCAGGGCTGATTATCGATTGCCAGACCGACGATCTGGAAAAGGCGGCCGACTTCTGGAGCAAGGCGCTCGGTGGCTCATCGACTCGACAGCCCGACCCGGAGAATGCCGCCTATGTCGCGCTCGCCATGCGGGACGATGAACCGTACGTCGAAATACAGAAGGTGAACCACGCATCACGGGTTCATCTCGATATCGAGTCGGACGACATTGAACGGGAAGTGGCAAGGCTCGAGGGACTCGGTGCGCGCCGTATCAAATCGATCCGGGACTGGTGGGTAATGGAAGCTCCTACCGGTCAACGATTTTGCGTGGTGCCGGCTAAGAGCGCCAATTTCGCAGAGAAAGCCCGCCGCTGGGAGTGACGGCAGTCTGCCGGGATTGCGCCGGCAGTGTCAGCGCGGTTTCTGCTGATACAGATCCACCAGTTCCTGCAACGATAGCCAGCGCCCCATGGCGTGTTCCAGTTGTAACTGGGCCTCGCTGAGCTCGTCCAGAACGGGCTGGACATGCTCATGCGGCTGTCGATAGAAATCTGCTGCTGATACCGTGGCTTCGAGACGACGTATCTGACCTTCCAGGTTCTCGATCTGCTGCGGTAGCTGCTCAAGTTCGCGTTGCTCGTTGTAGCTGAGTTTGGTTGGGCGCCGTTCCGGCGACTGCACGTTGCGCTGCTGACTCTCAACCCGGAATTGCGGCGAGTCTTTATCCGCGAGTGAGCGCCCGTGTCGCAGCCAATCGCTGTAACCACCGACGTACTCCTGGATGTTCCCGTCTTTCTCGAAGACGATCGTACTGGTGACTACGTTGTCGAGAAACTGGCGGTCGTGGCTTACGACCAGCAGCGTGCCGCTGTAAGTGGTGAGGCGTTCCTCCAGTACCTCCAGCGTCTCCATGTCAAGATCGTTGGTGGGTTCATCCAGAACCAGGAGGTTGGCCGGTCGGGTAAAGAGACGCGCCAGTATGACGCGATTGCGCTCGCCGCCCGAGAGCGAGCGGACCGGTGTCATCGCGCGTTTCGGGCTGAACAGGAAGCCCTTGAGGTATCCGACAATATGACAGTCGTTGCCATCCAGGCGAACATAATCCTTGCCGTCGCCGACGACATCCGCCACGGACTTTTCCGGATCCAGCGACGCCCGGAGCTGGTCGAAATAGGCGATCTCGAGGCCCGTTCCGTGTTTGACCGTACCGGAGTCAGGCGTCAGGTCATGCAGCAACAGTTTCAATAGCGTGGTTTTTCCAACGCCGTTATTGCCCAGTATGCCGATGCGGTCACCACGCATGATCTTGACCGAAAAGTCCCGAATCACGATATCGTCGCCGTATCGGTAACTGATGTTTTTCGCACGAATGACCTGGCGACCAGATTGTTCTGCTTCCTCGATGTGTATCCGTGCCGCGGGATCACGCTCGACACGAGCAGCGCGCGCCTTTCGCAGCCGCTGCAAAGCTCGCGCGCGACCTTCGTTGCGCGTACGCCGGGCTTTTATTCCCTGGCGAATCCAGATCTCTTCCTGTTCGAGTTTTTTATCGAAACGCGCGTTCTCCCGCGACTCATCCTCCAGGGCCTTCTCCTTGCGGCCTAGATAATTTTCGAAATCGCCCGGCCAGCTGGTCAGCGAACCCCGGTCGATCTCGACAATACGGGTAGCGAGTTGCTGCAGGAACGCACGGTCGTGCGTGATGAACACAACGCTGCCAGCGAAACTGCTGACGACCGATTCCAGCCAGCGTATGGTTGCAATGTCGAGATGGTTCGTAGGCTCATCGAGCAGCAGCAGGTCCGGGCGTTGCACAAGCGCCTGGGCCAGCGCAACGCGACGGCGCCAGCCACCGGACAATTCCGCCATGCGACTCTCGGACGGCAGGTTCAGTTCGCTGATGATGGACTCAATGCGTTGATTGACCTGCCAGCCGTCGCTGGCATCGATGCGCCGATGCAGCTCCTCGAGTTCGCGCAGGCCGGCGGCATCGAGTTCGCTGGTCGACTTTTGTCGATATTCCTCTACGAGATCCTGAATGCCTTGCAGGCCCGAACCGACGACGTCGCGAACAGACAGCTCGAGGGCATCGGGCAGGGATTGGTCGAGCTTGCTGACCGTGAGCCCGCTGCGCCGCACAATCTCGCCATGATCCGGCGCGATCTCGCCGCTGATCAGTTTCAACGTCGTCGACTTGCCCGCCCCGTTGCGGCCAATCAGACAGACGCGTTCTACCGGCTCGAGTGCGAGGTTCGCGTCGATGAGGATGGCTTGTTCGCCGAAGTCGAGCGAAACCTGCTCGAACCGTATAAGAGACATTAAGCTATCTTGCCCGAACTGCCATTCGGCAGCATACACGTGTCGGCTCAGGATTGAAGATTTGTATGTTGCGCCGTATTGTCGGCTCTGCCCGGAGAAGGTGCAGGCGGAGGATGAAACAATGGATGACGTACGGCTTATCGACATTGAGGTCAAGCTGGCCCACCAGGAAATGGCGATGGCCGAGTTGAACCAGGTCCTGATCGATCAACAGGCCCAGTTAACCCGGCTTGCCCAGCGCTACGAGGTCCTGACAGAAAAACTTCATTCCCTGTCGCACACTGAACCCGGGGTATCCGCCGATGACCAACGTCCGCCCCACTATTGATCCCGCAGCGATTGCCAGGGACCCGCATATGACGCAACCGTCGCGTGCAATGTTATCCCGCCTGCATGATCGTGAACTGAAGGATGCAGGCTTTGTCGATTGACCCGGCTGCGCTCCCGCGTTACCAGGTTGTTCCTGCCGCAAGAGTGCACGTTGAAGCCATTGCGCCGATTGAACAGGCGGCTGCAGCGAGATTTCCGCATGAGGATCTCCCGGGGAAGTTGCGGTACATGGTTACCGACTTCGCGACTCTGCGCGAGGCGCAAAGGTCGGGGCGGCTGTGGATTGCTGTCGACGAACGCGATCGCCCGGTAGGCTTTGCGCTGGCCGAGGAGCTGGCGGACGAATTGTACCTTTGCGAGATGGATGTCCACCCCGATCATGGGCAACGAGGCATCGGGACGCAACTCGTCGAAACCGTGATCGCCTGGGCCCGTCTGCATGAGTTCCCGGCTCTGTCGCTGATCACATTTCGCCACCTGCCGTGGAACGCACCGTTCTACGCGAATCTCGGATTCCGGCCCCTGTTAACGGCAGAACTTGGACCCGGACTCGCCGGGTTCCTGGCCGAAGAGGCCGAGGTGGGCATTGACCCTACGAAGCGCATCGGCATGCGCTTGCAACTCGATTGAGGTCGCGGATGACTCTGACATGAGACATCGACGCTGCGCCTTTCTGACGATGGACAGCACCGAAGGGTGGTCAATCGATGCCGACCTTGGAATTGCCCCCCTCGAGGCCAAGGGCTGGACGGTCGACCAGGTGCCGTGGCGTTCGCCGGACGTCGACTGGAATGTCTTTGACGCGGTCTACATCGGCACGCCCTGGGACTACCCGCAGG
>CAZSDL010000238.1:0-3737 GCA_964605635.1 uncultured Woeseiaceae bacterium | reverse complement strand
CAGTTTGCCCGAATTTACCCGTCGAGGTTCTCAAGGTCGATGGCGGAGAGGGTGGCAAAAAATACTCGTCCATGCAAATCCGAGGAAGTCCAAAACTCTTTTAGAGTCTTGCACTTAGGGAACTCACTGCGCTAGTGTGATTCGAGGAAATCCAGCTAAAGCCGGGTTGCAAACGTAGGCCCGATTGTAGGCTGGATCGTGTCGAAGCGCAGGAGTCGGATTTGGCGGAGAGAATCACCGCTTTGTTTGTACGGCACGTCAAGCGTGTTGGCAAGTACGCCGACGGTGGCAATCTGTACCTGCAGGTGCGCAGGTCAACCCGCAAGCTCGCCAGCGATGCGGTCACCAAGTCCTGGCTGTTTCGGTATTCGCGGTTCGGCAAGGACAGCTGGCTCGGACTCGGACCGTACCCGGATGTGTCCCTGGCCGAGGCACGCCACCTGGCGAGCGCTGAGCGCAAGAAGCTGCGCCAGGGCATCGATCCCTTGCGGGATAAACGGGAGCGGCAAAGCGCGGCAAGGGCAGCCCACGAGGGTTCGCTGACGTTCGCCGACTGTGCCGGGCGCTACGTTGATGCCCAGGCGCCCGGCTGGAGCAATGCAAAGCACATCGAGCAGTGGCGCACCACGCTCGAGAAACTCGCGGGCCCGATCATCGGCCATCTGCCGGTCGACCAGATCGACACCGCCCTCGTCATGCGCTGTGTGGAACCGCTGTGGACCACCCGAACCGAGACCGCAAGTCGCCTGCGTGGCCGCATCGAGGCGGTTCTCGACTGGGCGACGGTCCGCGGCTACCGGAAGGGCGACAACCCGGCCCGGTGGCGCGGCCATCTCGACAAGCTCTTGCCGCGACCGAGCCTGGTCGGCCGGGTCCGGCACCACCCGGCACTGGCCTACACGGATATTGGTGCGTTCATGCAGCAACTGCGGCGGGACAGCGGCGTAGCGTCGCGGGCGCTTGAACTCACCATCCTGACCGCCGCGAGAACCAACGAAATTATCCGGGCCGAGTGGTCCGAGTTCGATCTGGATCGGAAGGTCTGGCTCGTACCCGTCGAACGCATGAAGTCCAAGCGACCGCACCGGGTTCCGTTGTCGACTGCCGCCCTAGCGGCGCTGGCAGCCGTCAAGGGGCGCAACAGAACCTACGTCTTCCCCGGTCACAAGCGCGGCAGCCACCTGTCCAACGCCGCCATGATGCAGGTGCTGAAGCGTCTCGAAAAATCCAACATCACCGTGCACGGCTTCCGGTCGACGTTCCGCGACTGGTGCGCCGAAGCGACGAACCATCCAGCGCACGTTGCCGAGATGGCACTGGCGCACACGCTGCGTGACAAGACCGAGGCCGCTTACCGTCGCGGCGACCTCCTCGAGAAACGCGCCCGGCTCATGACCGACTGGGCACGCTACTGCGGCAAGCCTGTCGAACCCGCCGCAGTGGTCGACATTCGGCAGAACGCCGGCTGATGGCAAGCTGAATTCATTGCGGCATCACACGAAGACGAGTGTCGGCTATGTGCGTGCAAGCCAGCAGTCGAGCTAGAATTGCCACAGGCTTATGTTGACCCTTTGCGGACGGTTTCACCTTACTAAATTGCGATGAAGACCATTTCCTTTATTGTGGTTCTATTTGTGGCTGGCTACTTGCTGATGAAGTTCAACTTCATCCTCATTGACAGAAACGTTTTCGACTTTCAGATTTCGCACATTCTCGAACGAGGCTCAATCCAAAACCAGAGAGAATACAGCGCAATACTCAATGCCGTCGAGCAGCGTTTCGAGAAGGATAATAAAGGCTTTGCAAGCGATTCGTTGGTCGAGAAAATGAACAGCATGCTTGCTGACTATCACGCGTGGGTAGATAGCAAGCGGACTTAACTTTTTTGCTTATACTGCCAGCCGCTTGTGGCCGCGAACTGCCGGTGGAATGTTAAACTCACGACGGGCAGGTGGTGACCCAAACCGGAAGTTCGTCAGTTCTGGTCGAACATGCGGAAATCGAAAACTATAAGAACACGAAATGCCCGAATGCGGATCACAGGGATTTTCTTAATCGTGGGACTATTTGGTTGGTTTGGCTCTAATTCGTCTGCGGACGCCGTGACGAAGGAGGTGACGGTAGTCGACGAGGAAGGATTTGCTGATTTTGACTTTCCTATAATTAATACTGCGCGGGTGGACGACGGCGGCTGGCTTATCAGCGCACGCGGCCTCCTGAACAAGAAGACGATTGGCTTTGACGTTCGACTGGGCGGGGAATGGAAGGCGCAGGATGTCGATGACGGCGCAATTACTGTGTTCTGGGGCACTGGTGCGATCATTCGCAGTGGGCCGGAGAGTGACGACTTCTGTGGCTTATTGCAGGACAAGTACCAACTTTCAGGGAGTAGCCGCGAGATGCCCGATCTCGTAGAGACTATGGTTGTCTCGCTCGGCACGGACCCGGCCCGAATCACCGAAGAGCACCTGAAAATGAAGATGTTCGTAGAACCCGAAGGCGATGAACATGAATACGGCGAGTTCTTTTTGAACGTCGATTTACGCGGACGAGTGGTCCAATTCCATGAGAAGGACAACGAGTACCGAGAGAATCTCATCAAGGCGTTTTGCCGGTAATCACGACCCTTTGAACGACCGTTAATGGCCGAGTCCGGAAGCTCCTGGAGATTGCAGCGCATGGCTATTCCTCGTTTCGGCCTGCCGCTTCACTCCGGTCTTGAGCAGTCCGCTTCGCTCGTTTGCGCTCCCGCGTCGTCTCGGCGCGATAGCTCGGTAAGGAGCGCTCGAGGATGAACGGGTGGTGTACGTAGCTGATGTCCTCGAGCAGCGGTCGCTTTCGCTCGGAGCTGAGCTGTTGCGCAAGCTGAGCGATGGGTTGCCGCGCAAGCAGACGGTGTCGGACCGCTTCGGACGACGAACGCGCTCGTTGTGTGCCAGGCGTTCCGAAGGCTGATACACTCACGCACAGTCCCGAAGCCCTCGTCACCAGTGGACTGGTGACGAGGGCGGCAATGCCAATCACGGCAACGGTCCCGGGCCGATCCTCAGGATGATGGCGGGATGACCTGTTCCGTGGCTAACGTTACGGGTATTCGATTTAAGCCGCGGCCACTGCGGACAAAGTGGCGAAAGCGCTGGAGGATCCTGTGACCAGCGCCGCGATCGTTGATCGAGGATCCATCGGAGGTGGTATGAAGTTCGGCAGGTAAGTCTGTTGAGATCCGTGCCACCACGTTGTCAACCTTGCAGTTTATCCAACTGCCTAACCCAAAGGAGGTAATCACAGCCAAGAAAAAACTGTCGGCCATTGCGGCTACGTTGGAAAACTATCGGCAGAATCTCTAACAGGAGATCCCGGTACGGCCTGCAACCAGGCCGGTCCAGAGAAGGGGTTGGTGTCCCACGACCTTTATCACTTCGGTGAGCCTCGCGGTCACTCCGCTGGCGGTCAGAATCACTTACCGAGTGAGTTATGCACTTTGAAATCTGGACCACCAACATTCTCACAATCGGTTACGGTCCAGGTCGACGTGAGTCTGTGCATTTCCTTGCGCGAATCAACAAGCATCAGGGCGCAGACAGGCGGGCAACGAATCGAAAAACGCTTGTAGGTTAAACCGTAGGCTGGAGTTTGTTTCCTGATTTTTATTCTTTCTTGTTCAATAACTTAAGAGCGGAACTGGCGGAGAGGGTGGGATTCGAACCCACGAAGGGCTACAAACCCTTGCCGGTTTT
>CAZSDL010000237.1:0-3753 GCA_964605635.1 uncultured Woeseiaceae bacterium | reverse complement strand
GCAAGCGCATGCTGTCGTCCATGTCGCCGACGATGATGCTGAAAGACGGTGAG
Source organism: uncultured Woeseiaceae bacterium (assembly GCA_964605635.1). Taxonomy (GTDB): domain Bacteria; phylum Pseudomonadota; class Gammaproteobacteria; order Steroidobacterales; family Woeseiaceae; genus IDS-8. The sequence goes on along the minus strand of CAZSDL010000237.1, from coordinate 3,700 downwards.
GTGGCGATGATCGTGGGCACGCCGGGTGGCACAACCATCTTTACATCGGTGTTCCAGGCGATCGTCAACATCGTGGACTTCGGCATGACGCCGGACGAAGCCGTCGCCGCAACACGGTTCCATCACCAGCTACTGCCGCCGGACCTGGTGACCTTCAGTCCGGGACGGCCGCTCCCCGAAGCAACGATTTCCGCACTGGGCGACCGAGGCTACCGCGCAGAGCCGCATCGCTGGGAGTTCGGAGACCTGCAGCTCATCTGGCGCGACCATGGCCGCCCGATCCCCGCCTCCGACCCCCGCAACCGCGGCGAATCCCGAGTCATCAACCCGTAGTTAGTGCCGGGGTTGTTTTCTCGTAGGTATCACACGTAGTTAGTGCCGGGGTCGTAAGCTCGTAGGTAACGTAAACGAATCGTCAATTCCGGCATACCTACGATGGTTCGAACCCGGCACCAACTACGAACTCGAACCCGGCACCAACTACGAACTGCGCAAATTGCGGGACGATACCTACGACTTTGTGACCCCGGCACTACCTACGGGTTAGGGGTTGAGGCCGAGAGTGTCGCCGAGGTGCACGGTCAGGATCAGGAAGAGGATTGCGAGCGCGAACAGCTTCAGCAACAGGGGTACGACGAAGCGCACCCACGCGCCGTAGGGGATTTTGCCGAGGGCCAGGGCGCCCATCACCAGCGCGCTGGTCGGCACTACCATGTTCGTGAATCCGTCGCCGAACTGGTAGGCAATCACGGCTGTCTGTTGCGGTACACCGGTAAGCGTGGCGAGCGGCGACATGATCGGCATCGTGACGAACGCCTGGCCGCTCCCTGAAGGCACGAAGAAGTTGCAGATTGTTTGTACGACGAGCATGCCCACCGCTGACGCCTCCGGACCAAGATCTACAAGTACGCCGGCAATCGCATGGATGACTGTGTCAATTATCTGGCCGTCCGAAAGCACTACCTCGATGGTGCGTGCGAATCCGACGAGCAGCGCCGCCGCAGTCATGTCGGCTGCTCCTGCGATGAAGGTGCGGCTGGTCTCGCCGGCTGATATGCGCGCGATGACAGCAGTGGCGAGTCCGATAGCCAGAAATACTGCGTTCAGCTCCGGGATATACCAGCCGTAGGTGGCAACGCCCCAGACGAATCCGATTACACCAATCAGGAAGACCAGCAGTATCGCCATGCGAGCACGCGTGAACTCAATGTCCTGTGGCAGCTCGAACCCTTTGTCGTAATTGACATGAGCGACCAGGCTGGTTTCGGGATTCTGCCGAACCCGCATCGCGTAGCGATAAATGTGATGAAACGCAATAGCCAGAAACGCCAGCATCATCACAAGGCGAAACGCCCACCCCGAAGTAATCGGCACGTTGGCAATGTTCTGCGCAATGATGACGCCAAATGGATTGGTTCCCGCACAGGCCCAGCCGATACCGTAAGGCACCCACACCATGCCCATCGCCACGATTGCGTCCATGCGCATCGCCAGGCTCATGGTGACGATGATCGGTATGAGGGGCACGTACTCCTCCCCCATGCCGATGGTGAACGATCCCAGGCTGAACATCAGCAGACAGCCACCAATAAGAATCCACGGACTGTGGCCGAGTCGCAGCACCGCTTTATGCAGGAACGCATCGATCGCACCGCTGTGGCGAAGAATGGCGATCACACCGCCGACAATGAAAATCAGGAAAATAATCTCCTGCGCCGCGGCGAAACCCTTGGGAATCGCCAACAGGAAATACCAGGGTTTGAGGTCGACAGAGGTTGCAGCGTCCGAACGTGTGTAGGTGTCCGGCACGACCATCGACCGGTCCGGATTCTCCGGGTAGGGCTGGCGTTCGAACTCGCCCTGCGGGATCACGTAGACCAGTAACTGGGCGACTACAATGATGGAGAAAATCAGCACCAGTGAATCAAACGACCAGCCGCGCTTGCTCATACCCTGCTCCTGCCGGTTCTTGTTATTGTGCGCCAGCGCTGTGCCGCCAATGGCAGCCGGCGCAGAGCCGTTACCATAGCGGATTCGGACCCAAACGCAATAACACCGACCGGCTGTCTTGATACAAAAAATGCTTTCTGATACAACGTGCAACCGCGTCGCACCGGCTCCCCGGTGCTCGAGAACTCTCTAATGCTGGAAATTGACGGCCTTACAAAGCGATACGGTCAGCACACGGTGGTTGACAACCTGAGCTTTCGCTCTGCAGCGGGCGAGGTGCTGGGCTTTCTCGGGCCGAACGGCGCCGGCAAATCGACGACGATGAAGATGATCACCGGTTTCGTGACAGCTGACTCGGGTACTGCGGCGATATGCGGGCATAACATCAACGACGATCCGCTGAATGCAAGGCGCCGTATCGGCTATTTGCCGGAAGGTGCGCCCTGCTATCCGGAGATGACGCCGCGAAGCTTCCTCAAGTTCATCGCCGACGTGCGTGAGTTGTCGGGCGAAAAGCGCAAATCGCGTCTCGACGAGGTGACAGAAAGACTGAATTTGCAGGCAGTCCTCGACCAGAGCATCGATACTCTTTCGAAAGGCTTTAAACGCCGCGTCGGCCTTGCACAGGCCATTTTGCACGATCCCGACGTGTTGATCCTCGATGAGCCTACCGACGGACTGGACCCGAACCAGAAACATGAAGTGCGTGAACTCATATTGTCGATGTCGACCGAGAAACTCATCGTGATATCGACCCATATCCTCGAAGAAGTCGAGGCCGTATGCAGCCGCGCCATCATCATAGCGAACGGGCGCATACTTGCGGACGACACCCCCGGCGGGCTCGCGGCTCGGTCACGCTACAACAATGCTGTCCGGCTGACGCTTGCCGACGAGCGGCATTTTGATGAAGTACGTGCCGCGATTGACAGCCTCGAGCTTGTTGCCAGCACCGAATCCGACCGCGCTCAACGATCGATTGTCGCCATCCCCCATGCCACCTCCCATGACAAGGCCGTCAACACCGCACTCTGGAGCGCAATATCCGATCTGCTCGCGGCACGGCAATGGGCGGTGTCGAGCCTGCAGCTCGAAGGCGGCCGACTTGACGAAGTCTTCCGGCAGATCACCACCGGTACGGCATCATGAACATAATTGCGGCATTGTTCCGGCGCGAACTGCAAAGTTATTTTGCTACGCCGGTTGCGTATGTATTCATCGTCATATTTCTCATCCTGATGGGCACGTTTACGTTCTACCTGGGCGGCTTCTACGAACGCGGCCAGGCAGACCTCGGCGCGTTCTTCAACTATCACCCCTGGCTTTACCTGTTCCTGGTGCCGGCGATTTCGATGCGCCTGTGGGCAGAGGAGCGCAAGACCGGCAGCGTGGAACTGTTGATGACGCTGCCGATCACCCCATGGCAGGCAGTGTTGGGAAAATATCTGGCAGCCTGGGCGTTCACCGGTATTGCACTGTTCCTGACCTTTCCGATCTGGCTCACGGTCAATTATCTGGGCGATCCGGACAACGGCGCCATACTCGCCGCATACGTCGGCAGTCTTCTTATGGCTGGCGGGTTCCTGGCAATCGGCTCATGTATTTCGGCAACAACGCGCAACCAGGTTATCGCGTTCGTCATAACGATTGTGGTGTGTTTCGGTTTTCTGTTGTCGGGGTTTCCGATGGTTCTTGACCTGTTTTCCGGCTGGGCACCCCAGGTAATCATCGACGGCATCGCGTCGCTGAG
>CAZSDL010000236.1:0-3771 GCA_964605635.1 uncultured Woeseiaceae bacterium | reverse complement strand
CGGAACGTCTCGAGGAATTTTGCATCGCCGACTGCGAGCGATTCGGTCCATGCAGCGTGGCGGGTACTAGCCGCGAGTTCCGCATTGAGCCACTCCACATGCGTCTGGCTGAGATGCTCGACACTTGGCAGGTTCAAGAGGTCGCACAGAGCCGCATGGTCGACAATGCCCTTGCGAACCGCAGGCTGCTGGATTTCATGGAAGCCGCTCACGTCCCAATCGGCTGGGTTAGAGACGCGTCCGGCGCGTACCATATTGAGATCAATGTACACGATGCACCGATGCAAATGGCCGTCAGCCTGCACCGCTGTCGAGTGGTAACGATCTTCCCAAAATGCGCCACGACGGTTCTTTCGCCGGTTGTAGTCCTGCCCTGTCCGACCCGCAACAAGTTGCATGGCGGCAGGAATTTCGTTCTTGCCGCGATCCAGTATCAGCAGATGGACGTGATTTGACGTTGCGATGTAGTTCAATACACAGAGACCGTAACGTCGACACGCTCTAAAGAGCCAGTCGCGCCAGGCCCTGCGGTCACGAGCAAACCGGAGCAGGAACTGCCGTTGGTGACATCGGTGAGTGATATGCCAAATGTGTCCTGCACAGTAGGTTCGATTGGCGCGTGGCATAGGTTTGCTGGGGCAGACACAGAAAGGGCGAGGATTTACCCGGATTAAGCACTGATAAAGCGCGGGTTTCGATCCTCATTTTTCGGTCTATCAGTCAGTTACCTTGGTCCGACCCAATGTACTTCCACGCAGCGTGGCGGAAACTCTCCGCGAGTTCTGAGTCGGACCCGCGACTAATTGCATTGCACCAAGACTTTCATTCTTACCGCGAACCAGTATCAGCTGATGGACGTGATTTGACGTTGCTATGCATTCAGCACACAGAGGCCGTAGCGTCGATATATCCTAAATGGCCTGGCCCGTGACGCTCTGCGGTCACCAGCAAGCCAGCGCAACAGTTTCGATTCGTTCGTGGCATAGGTTCGATGCAACTGGCGCAGAAAAGGCAAGGAAATAGCCGGATTAAGCGCCTGTAGACAAAGGATTTCGATACCCATTTTTTTGGGGATCAGTCGCTTACGTTGGTCCGACCCTGCATGCGGATTTTTTTGGGGATCAGTCGCTTACGTTGGTCCGACCCTGCATGCGGTGACCGTGATAGCTTGGCTACGATCATGCTAGACTCTGCATCATGAGTAAGAAGGGTGAAGCCTCGCCCGAGCGTGGTAATACAGACGAGGGTCTGCGCCGCGAACGTGATAATGCGGATCGTGCGCTATCGAAGCTTCAGATAGATGCCGAAAAGGATGCCGACCGGCTAGTCCGGCACGCTCGCGAAACTGCCGACGCGGTGCTGAGTGCAGCGCGAGACGAGGCCGACGACAAGCTCGATCCCGCGTCTCCCTCAGTTTCGTCGCGGGCCGGTGTCGAGGGCGAACGCGCGCGCGAAGATAGGGCCGTCGACAAGAAACGCAGTGACGCCGATGCGCTTCTCGCCCGTGAACGCGAGGAAACGGCGCACGCATTGATGCAGCTTTTACCTCTCGAACGCGAGTCCACCGACCGGCACCTGCTGACAGAGCGTGAGCGTTCTGACGAGTCGCTATCAAACAGGGACGACTTTCTCGGCATCGTAAGTCATGACCTGCGCGACCTCATCGGCAGCATCGTCATGAGCGCTTCGTTGCTCGCAGCGAAAGCGCCTGCGAATGATGAGGGCAGGCATACACGCCTGCATACCGACCGCATTCATCGGTACGCGGCGCGCACCAACAAGCTGATCGGTGATTTGCTCGACGTGGCCAGCATCGAGGCAGGCAAGATCGCTGTCGTTCCCGCCCGTGCCGCCGCGGCGGAGCTGATTTCAGAAGCGGTGGATACTTTTCAAGAATCTGCTGTGGCGAAGGGCATTTCTCTCGAAGCGGGCGATGTCGATCGACCGCTGAATTGCGAGTTCGATTACGCGCGTCTGTTGCAGGTGTTCGTGAATTTGATTTCGAACGCCTTGAAGAACACGCCGAAAGGCGGACGCATCAGGGTCAATGGCAAGCGCAGCGGCTCAGAGGTTCATTTTTCCGTTGCGGATAATGGGTCGGGTATACCCGAACACCTGCAGGAGGCAGTGTTCCAGCGCTTCTGGCAAGTGGAGGGCCAGCAGTCGAGAGGCGTCGGCCTCGGTCTCTACATCTGTCGATCCATAGTCGAGGCTCACGGCGGCACAATCTGGGTCGAGAGCGAGCACGGTGCAGGCAGCACTTTCTATGTGAAGCTACCCGATCATCGCCCTGGCCGGACCGGCAGTAACGCCGGGTAGCGATTGCGTGGTTGAAACCTGTTCCTGAGCACTGCTGCAACCTGCCAGAAAAACAACCAGATAAAGCGATCCCTGGGCGCACCCATCAGTACAAATCACGGACTCGACAGAGTATGACCACGACAGAAATTTTTCTGGTCACAATGCTAATGATCTTTGCGATTCCCTATCTAATCTGGCGGTTAGGGAGAACGGAGTACTTCGCGCCTCTCGTGGTAGTGCAGATTATTACGGGCATCCTGTTAGGCCCCGGTATCCTGGGAAAACTGTATCCGGACTACTACGCCTTCATCTTCACCGAACCGGTCGTGCAATCACTGACCGGCATCGCCTGGTGGGGGGTGATGATTTTCGTGTGGATCGCCGGGATAGAACTGGATTTGTCAAAGGCGTGGCGGCATCGCCGCGAAACCGGCATCACCGCGGGCCTTGCGCTCGGCATGCCGTTGCTTTTCGGCTGCGGCGCAGCAGCGGCGATCTTGACCTACGACGGCTGGATCGGCGGCAGCGCAAGAACCTGGCAATTCGTACTGGGTACAGGCATGGCCTGTGCGGTAACCGCTCTTCCCATACTCATTATCTTTATGGAGAAGCTGGAGATTTTGCGTCAGCCCATCGGTCAACGCATTTTGCGGTACGCGAGCCTGGACGACATTGCCATCTGGGCGTTACTCGCGGTAATCCTGATGGACTGGCAGCGGGTGGGAGAACAAACCGCATTTCTGGCCGGATTTGCGATCCTGGCCTTCGGCATTCGCAAACTGATGCAGTGGTTGCAAGAGCGGGATCGCTGGTACATCGGACTGATCTGGATGGCGGCGTGTGCACTTGGTGCCGACTGGTCGGGCCTGCATTTCATGGTGGGCGCCTTTCTTGGGGGCGTGATTCTTGACAGCCGCTGGTTCAACCAGCAGCACATGGATTTACTGCGGCACCACATGCTTTTGGTCATCATGCCCGTGTTCTTTCTCAGTACCGGGCTGCGCACCGACTGGCAGTTGGGCGGCGAAGCAGTGTTGATCGTCGCCGGCTTGCTGCTGATAGCGTCTGTCGCAGGCAAACTGGCCGGCACCGCATTCGCCGGCAGGATTCTCAAGTGGGAACGTGGCGAAGCCAGTTTGATCGGCTGGCTGTTGCAGACGAAGGCGCTGATCATGATCGTCTTTGCCAATATCCTGCTGGACAAAGACGTGATAACGAGCGAAATGTTTACGGCGTTGCTGCTCATGGCGGTCGCGAGCACGATGCTGACGATTCCGCTCGTGACGCCGAAACTCGAGCGCTTGAAGGCGATCGTCGCAAGGTCGACGTGACCGGTTAGACAGGTTGCTATACTCGTTCATCCGCCGAGGTGAGTTTGGGGCGCCCATGACGGATGAACAGTCAATCACCCGGCTGCTGGAAAACTGGCGGGCCGGCGACGAAGACGCATTTGCGGAGCTGGCGCCGGTC
>CAZSDL010000235.1:0-3772 GCA_964605635.1 uncultured Woeseiaceae bacterium | reverse complement strand
GCAAAAGCATCTGCCGGCCAAGGACGTGGAGCTGGCGGTCAAGCACCTGCTGGATCTGATGAGTGATTCGCTGGCGCGTGGGGAGCGCATCGAAATTCGTGGCTTTGGCAGTTTTTCGCTGCATTTTCGGCCGCCACGCATCGGGCGCAATCCAAAGACCGGCGAGGCAGTAGCGTTGTCCGGCAAGTACGTCCCGCACTTCAAGCCCGGCAAGGATCTGCGTGAACGCGTTAATTCAAGTCGGGAATTCCCGATAAAAAGCTGAGGCTCACGACGCCGTCCGGCACGGGCAGGCCGGTTTCCGGCTAGGGCTTTTCAGCCGGGCCAGTTAACATATTACGATTATCCCGAATCCCGACTGTTTGGCGTCTCGCGCTGACCTTCCGGAGCATGGACAAGGAGCGGGTGAATGCTCAAGAAAATCGGTGTGATCCTGGTTTTCCTGCTGGTTTTCGTAATCATGCTGGTGTTTGCAAAGCTAAATCCCGGCAGCGTCGATATCAATCTCGCGTTTACGGCTGTCGAGGCATCCATTCCGCTGACCGTTATCGTCGTATTTGTTGCCGGGTGGCTGTTCGGACTTCTTTGTACTTTCATGTTCGTTGCACGCCTTGTCAACGAGAGGCGCCAGCTACGTAAAGCGCTGCGCAGTACCGAGTCAGAGGTCAGCAGTCTGCGCAGCCTGCCCATCAACGATGCCGACTGAGCAGGCTTTTCTCCTTGCTGGACTGTTCGTCCTGCTCGCGGCCGTTGGCTGGGCGCTCGGTCGATTCGGCGAACGTGAGGAGCAGCCTGGGGCGCCACCGCTAAATATCGACTACCTGAAGGGACTGAATTTCCTGCTCAACGAGCAGACGGATCAGGCACTCGAGCATTTTCTCAAGATGGTGCGGGTCGATGACAAGACGATCGAAACGCACTTTGCGCTGGGCAGCCTGTTTCGACGACGCGGCGAAGTCGATCGCGCCATTCGCATCCACCAGAACATAATCGCACGGCCAGACCTCGCGTCGGAGCAGCGGGATCAGGCATTGTTTTCGCTCGGCAAGGACTATCTTCGAGCGGGATTGCTGGACCGCGCCGAGAAGCTTTTTGTGCGACTTGCGCAGGGTTCGCGTTACCAGGTCGAGGCTCTCGAGCTGCTCTGCCGAATTTACGAGCAGGAGCGCGAATGGCAGCGGGCCATCGATTCCGGCCAAAAGCTCGAGGTGCTGAGCGGAAAATCACTGGCGCTACAGATTGCGCACTATTACTGCGAGCTTGCGGAACAGGCCGCGTCGCGCCATGACTATACGGCGGCCAGGGCATTTGTGAAAAAGGCCCAAAGCGGCCGTCCGAGGACATTGCGCGGCGCGTTGACCCGGGCCGAAATCGCTCAGGCTACGGGCGACAGCAAGACGGCGCTCCGCCTATATCACCGGATTATCGATGAGAACACCTGGCTCATCACTGAAGCACTGCCGAAACTGGTGGAAATACATGAGCGCCAGGGGTCCCTGGCGCAGCTGGAACGTGATCTTGAAGCAATGCTCGCGAAAAATCCCGGTATGGCCACCGACGTCGCTTACACAGCAATCGTGAACGATATTGGCGGTATCGGAGTCATCGACCGTTGCGTCGAGCAGTACATGCTGAACGAGACGACTTTGACGGAGTTCATCGATCTGCAGCGGATTCACGCCAGCGACACGGACGATCGGGATGCTGCAATTGCCAGGGTGCGCGCAGCGCTCAGCAGGCTTGCAGCGTCAACACCCCGCTACAAATGCACGGAATGTGGTTTTTCCAGCCAGCGTCTTTTGTGGCAATGTCCGAGCTGCAAGAACTGGGAGACGCAGCGGCCGTATTCACGCGTGCAATTCGATTCACTCCTGCAAAGAACTGCCGGCGCGACCTGAGTCAGCAATAGTCAGCAAATTCCGTTTCCCGGCGAATTGGCGACTTTTTCAGGCGGCTCTGCAAAGCCGCTGCCGATTATCCTCCACAGTCGGTCCCGCTGGCTGCCCAAATCAAGAATGAGCAGTAGCGGGTATTGATCGATACCAACTGAGGAGTAAGAGATGAAACGCAGCAAAATTTGCCTGTCGATGCTTGTTTGCCTGCTTGCCGGACCATTACTGGCCCTGGCAGGGCCGGTTGACGTCAATACTGCCGATGCAGCGACCATTTCGGCAGAGCTGAAGGGGGTAGGACTGGTCAAGGCCCAGGCGATCGTCGAGTACCGGAGTACTCATGGCCCTTTCAAGAGTCCCGATGACCTGGTGCTGGTAAAAGGAATCGGTGCACGCACCATCGAAATCAATCGGGAGAATATTCTTGTCCAGCCACCGGAGAATCCATCCGGCAATTGAATGACTATAGGAACGCGGCGCGCGGGCTCTGTGTCGACGAGCATCGACACAGAGTTTTCCTGATTCCGACTCCGGGTCGGGTCGGCGTAATCCGGAATGTTGGACGATGCACTGCCGTGCTGGCTGCGGATTGTATATGATCGCAGCCTCATACGATTTTGCGGGAGATTTTCGTTGTCTCGATCGATCAAAGCAGCCGTTTTTCCGGTGGCGGGACGCGGCACCCGGTTTTTGCCGGCCACTAAAGCCAGTCCAAAGGAAATGTTGCCTATCGTTGACAAACCGCTGATTCAGTTTGCGGTCGAGGAAGCGATCGCTGCGGGTGCGACGCGACTTGTTTTCGTCACCGGTAGTTCGAAGAGAGCAATCGAAGATCATTTCGATTCAGACCGCGAACTCGAGAAGGCGCTGACGGAGGCTGGTAAGGAAGACCTGTTGCGCTGCATCAAGGATATTGTGCCGCCCGGCGTTTCCTGCATCTACATTCGCCAGGGAGAACCCCTGGGCCTGGGCCACGCTGTACTTTGCGCGCGACCTGCAGTCGGCAACGAACCTTTCTTCGTGCATCTTGCCGACGACCTGATTGCCGGGGAACCGTCCTGCCTGGAACAAATGGCAAGTGAATACCAGCGCCACGGCGCCGGCGTGATTGCTGTGGAGCCGGTTCCCGAGAACGAAACATCGAGCTACGGCATTGTCGCCGTGGATGAACACAACAAGATCACGCAAATTGTCGAAAAGCCGAAGCCGGCCGATGCGCCTTCCAATCTGGCGGTCGTCGGTCGTTACCTGCTGCCACCGGAAATTTTTGACAAACTGGAACGCACCGGACGGGGCGCCGGTGGCGAAATCCAGCTTACCGATGCCATCGCCGACCTGTTGGCCGATTCGCCCGTCTACGCCTACGAATTTTCCGGCCAGCGCTATGACTGCGGCAACAAGCTGGGCTACCTGAAAGCGACTGTGGCCTTCGGACTTGAGCACGCGGAGTTCGGGGCCGATTTTCGACGCCACCTGCACACGCTGATCGAGCGCTGAGCGCTGGTAACGCGCATCCCCCGACGGCGGCGAGGAGGGTCGGGCCGTCGGAGGGGTTCATGCATGTCTGGCTCCCCGGGCCGGACTCGAACCAGCGACCAATTGATTAACAGTCAATCGCTCTACCAACTGAGCTACCGGGGAAAATTGTCGGCTGCGCCTCAGCACAACAGGGTCGGCATTCTCGACCAGCCCGGAAATCAAGTCAAGGGAACGCAGCGCCGAACGGTGATGCAGGTCCCCGGGTTTCAGCGCAAAGCACGTTGCATTCGTTCGACGGCCTCACGCAACTCTTCCTGCGCGCAAGCGAAGGAGATCCGGATGTAACCCGGGCTGCCAAACGCGCTGCCCGGAACGACCGCAACATCTGCCTGTTGCAGCAG
>CAZSDL010000234.1:0-3799 GCA_964605635.1 uncultured Woeseiaceae bacterium | reverse complement strand
AGACGTCAATGCACGAATTCGCGGCGCATTTCGTCGCCCCGCTGATGGGATCGCTCGGGCTTGGCGATGCGCTGATCAGCAAGGTCGCTAAGGATTTTGAGCAATACTGGAACGCGGAAAGCGACTTCGGTAGCCGCGTACGGGAACGCGTTCGGACAGCGATCACGGACGCCTTCGAAAAACAGAAAAAAGTCATGGTCGTGTCGCACGGTACCGGCACCGTGGTGACCTACGACGTGCTCTGGCAGCTTTCACATCACCCGGATTTTGCCGCGCAATATGCGCAGTACAAGGTCGAACACTGGCTGACGCTGGGATCCCCCCTCGGCGACGAAATGGTCAAACGAAGAATCTTCGGCGGCAAGAGCAAGGGTAAGAGCCGTTATCCGGCCAACATCGTTTGCTGGCACAACGTCTCTGCCGAGGACGATTACCTGTGCCACGACAACGCGGTGGCTAACGACTTCAAAGCGATGCTGCAGCATCGCCTGGTCAGCAGTATCCGCGACTACCAGATTTACAACCTCGCGGTGCGTTACGGCAAATCAAATCCGCACAGTTCGCTCGGCTATCTCATTCATCCTCGAGTGTCGAAAATAATCGGCGACTGGTTAATGCACAAGGACGCCGCGCCGTTGCCTACAGACATTTTCTGACCATGCGACTCTCGACATTGCGCGGATTCCCCATCTCGTCAAAAAACTGATTCAGGTAACGCGCCGTAGTGTTCCTGGTCCGTTCGTCCATGCCCGGCAAATCGGCAAGCGTGTCGCGCACAGAGTCTCGTTGCGCCAGTACCTGCGATACGGTGTCATCGAGATGCGAGTTGAAAGAGCACTCGCCGCGGTAGAGCCTTGACGTGACCCTCTTGATTGGTAGTTTCGGATTCGGCTCTGCATAGCGCGCATTGACAAGCCCGGCAAAATCAAAGTCGTAAGGTACGGGCAGGTAACGATCCGTAGCGATGGTAAACAAGCCGACGTTGTGACAGCAGATATCGTCTTTTGCCCCGGCAACCATCGAAAAGTCGGTGTTGCCGATCAAATACTGAAACACGGCCACCAGGCTGGCCTGATTGGCCTCGAGGTTCTCATAGTTCGTATACGGCACCTCCGCTTGAGGCGCGCCGACGCGGTCTGTGAATAATTCATCGTCCTCGATCAGGAACGCGTAGCGCGTTTCGGGATCGCCGCTGTTCTGGGTGTCAACGTACTCGATGCGCAACAGGCGCACACGCAGGCTGTAATCCGTGAGGAGGTTAAAAATCCGATACGCCAGATATTCCTTCAGGACGTTCTGTTCGTAAGCATCACTGGAGTTGCGGCAGTGAGTGACCAGTTTGAGCTTGTCGACGCCTTCGAAAACCGTGCCTTCGACCTGCTTCTTGCGAAAATTGAGGCGCACGGGCGGGAACGGGCAGGTATCCACCTGGCGCCGATAGCGTCCGCGTGCACGCAGCTTGAGATCGAGCTGTTGCTCGGCGCCGCTCGCATCGTTGAAATAAATAAATCCGTCGAGGTATTCCGTATCGCTGCGCTCGCGGACCAGCGTTGTGAGTGGCGCCTCGATGCGTAACTCGAGCACCGCGTCGTCACTGAAAAGGGGCAGCGCACCGTCGTCGGCACGCAGCTCGACGGCGAGTACGGCCAGCAGCAATGCGGCAACTGTGCCGGACTTGCCGGGCCGTTGACTTGATTGCATAGCGCTCCCCTGGCTCACAATTCCGGAGGTCCGGCGACACCGATCAGCGTTAGAATAGCGCGAACCTTTTCTTAGGCACAGTCTCCGGCACAGCCCCAGGCAAAATCTATGACCTCCCTGCGCACTCACAACCCGCTACGGCCGCTGGCAGCCCTGGCACTTCTGCTTCTCATGGCGGGCAACGGGGCCGGCATTGCCCTGGCGAACGAATGGCGCTGGGCGGACGTGCCGCGGGTCGTTGCGATCAGCGACGTGCATGGCGCGTACTACGCGATGGTCAAGACCTTGCAGAACGCCGACGTGCTTGGCGAGGACCTGCTGTGGAGCGGTGGCGCCACACACCTCGTGGTGACCGGCGATCTTCTGGATCGCGGCCCGGATTCCCGCAAGGCCATGGATCTTGTCATGCGACTGGAAGAGGAGGCTGTCGCAGCAGGCGGCCGGGTCCACTTGTTGCTCGGCAATCACGAAGTCATGAACCTCGTGGGGGACTTGCGTTACGTGGCCGCCGCCGAATACGCCGCGTTCGCGACGGAAGATGACGAAGGCGCAGCGGCAGCGGCCGACAATGACAGCGATAAAGCCCTGCCACCCGGTTTTCTTGAGCACCGGCGTGCTTTCGCCGCCGACGGCAAGTACGGTAACTGGCTCCTCGGCAAGCCACTCATTGTCGTGGTCAACGATACCGCGTTCGTGCACGGCGGCCTCTCACCGCGGGTGTCAGAACTCGGCCTCGAAGGCATCAACGGGGACATGAAAGCGCGGCTGGTCGAATACGTGACACAAATGGGCGTATTGATCAATGCCGGCATTATCAAGCACTCCGACGACTATTATGAGCGGCCCGAAAAGCTCGCCGCCCTGCCGGCCGACGAAGCGCGACCGACTGAGCTGCAAGCGGCGATCGATAGCGTGATTCGCCTGACCGACGATGCCATCCACGATTCCGACAGTCCGCTCTGGTATCGCGGCAACGTAGCCTGCAGCCCGCTGATCGCAATCGATCTGCTTTCCGCTGCGCTCGAGCGCATTGGCGCGACGCGCGTCGTCATTGGTCACACACCCACGCCGGCCCGTGGTGTTTTGCAGCGCCTCGATGGCCGAGTCATCGAAATCGATACCGGCATGTTGAACAATTACTACGGCGGCAAGGGTCATGCCCTGATCATCGAGGGCGACACGCTCTCGGTCGTGAGCGAGACAGACGATACCGCCAGTGCGCCGGCGCCTCATCCACGGCGGATCGACCTTCTCGCCAGCGACGTTCCCGCGACTGATCTTGAAAAGTGGCTGGCCACCGGTGAGATTGTCTCCAGCGCCGAGGCAGCCGGTCGCACAGTCGTGCAGCTGCGCCACGACGGGGGCAACATCGCGGCGGTGTTCCTGCCGAATCCGCGCACGCGCGGTTTTGTTCCGGAGCTTGCGGCATATCGCCTGGACCGCCTTCTCAACCTCGGCATGGTTCCCGCGACCGTGAGCAGAACTGTCAACGGGCAGGCCGGTGCGATGCAGTTCCTGCCTCCCAACGCGGTCGACGAAAGCCAGCGTTCGGAGCGCCGCGAGGGCTCATCCGCCTGGTGTCCGCTCGCGGAGCAGTGGCAGGCAATGTACGCGTTCGACGCGCTTTCCTTCAATCCGGGACGCCTGCCGGCGACGATGCTCTATGGTCGCAGCGACTGGCAACTGGTTCTCGTCGGGCACGGCAATGCATTCGCGCCGCGCACCGGACGTCCGCCCTACCTGCGCGAAACCGAGCTGGCGCTGAACGAGACCTGGGACGATGCCCTGGCCAGGCTGACGGATGCAGTCGTCAGGGAGCAACTCGGCGACGTACTCGATCGTCGCCGGCTGAACGCGCTCATCGAACGGCGCAGCGAATTATTGCGCGAGGCGCGTCGCGCACGGCAGTGATGCAGGCGCCAAAGCGGCGACGTCAATCCACTATCGCAATGCACTCGATTTCCACGCGGGCCCCGAGCGCAAGTCCGCTGGCGCCGAGCGCGCTGCGCGCCGGTGGCTTAACGAAATAGGTCCGGTAAACCTCGTTCATCGCGCCCCACTCATTCATGTCGGCAAGGAACACGGTGCATTTCACCAC
>CAZSDL010000233.1:0-3804 GCA_964605635.1 uncultured Woeseiaceae bacterium | reverse complement strand
CGGTGCGGCGGCACGCGGTGCGGCGGCACGCGGTGCGGCGGCAGGTCGCGGTGCAGCGGCCCTCGGTGCAGCGGTGCGCGGCGCAGAGACGCTCGGTGCCGAATGTGGTGTTGCGCGTGTCGGCGCCGAGTTTCGTTGCGGAGTCCGCGTCACCGGTTGAGCGCGTGCAGGCGCCGGGCGGCTGGTCGCGGCCGGGGCACGTTGCGCTGCTTCGCGACGCACCACATTGTTGCTACTGCTCGAACGCGCGGGCGTCGATTCCGTACGCCGCTGGTTGCGCTCGGCAGCGGCCGGTGGGTCGCGACGCGGTTCTGCCGGACGTTGTTCCGTCCGTGGCCGCGCCGCAGGGCTGCCCGTTCGCTCGTTGCCGCTCACGCTTTGGCGTGCTCGCTCAGCCGGCTGGCCTTCCCTCGCACGAAAACGAATAGCGTCGTCTGTGGTCGTGGGAAACCGGTTAACGGTTACGCCAGCCGCACCGCGACGCTCGGCCTGTCCAGCCGCATTGTTGTCACGCAGCCGTTGTGTATCGGCAGCGGCACGCTCCCGGAAGCGAATGGGTGCGTCGCGTGTGGGGTTCGCAGAATCGCGCGCCAATCGCCCGTCGGACCCCGGGCGCCGGTTGGTCGCCGAGCGACCGGCAGGGTTATTGATGCGATCAACCGCACCATCATTTCCGGCTCCGGCAGTGCGGTTCAGGACCCGATCAGTGCTTTGTGCAATCTGGCCGCGGTCGCGGTATCCATCGCTGCTGCTGGCCCGACGACCGTCTCTGTAAACGTCGTCTCGTGATCGATGAAAGCCGGGGCGCGCGCCGCCGGTGTGGCGGGGCCTCCAGAAATCGCCGTCGCGGTAATGGTCGCGCGTCACTTCGGAACGGCGATCGCCGTACCAGGTGTTGTAGACCGTTATGCTTGGGCGACGATACCAGTTGCCATAATAGCTACGGCCGTAATACGGGTGCCCCCAGTAGCTGTGATGGAACACATGCAAATGATGCGTATTCCAGCCGATGGCGTAAGCCGTCGTTACGCCCCAGAAATAATTGCTGTAGAAGTTGTAGCCGTGCGGATACGGGTAGTAGTAAACCGGATACGGCCGCGGATAATAATAGTACACAGGCCGTGGCTGGTAGACGACGACGCGCTCGGGCTCGTAATACGGCACATAGATGATTTCTTCATTGGCCGGTGCGATCTGGATGATGCCGTCATTGTTCTTGACGATCTGGCGCTCGTCGGTCTTCAGATTGCCAGCGGCATAGGCGCGGTCGCGAAATGCCTCAACGGCCGCGATAACGTCAGTCTGCTGACTGATCACGGCTTCGCCGAGCCGCCATGTCCAATCGATGTCATCATTCATCAGCTTGACGACTTCCGGGTAGTTCAGCAACGCGGTAATCGATTCGTCCCAGGCATCGTCCGGCTGCAGGCTCTTGTCCTGTTCGAACGCTTCAAGGAAGCGTGCGGCCTGCACGATTTCCAGTGGATACGTCGATGCCGGCAGCACGATCGCAAGCAGATCGTCCGGATACAGGGCAACCGGCCCAACAAGGGCCTGAAGTTCTGCCGCCGTCATTAGCTCCGGCAAGGGCTGCAGATCGCTGCCGGTACCGGCCACCGCTGCCTCATCAATAGGAGCAATCGGATTGCCATTTTCATCCACGGGGACCTGGGATAACGACGCAACAGACAACAGCAATCCCGCAACCAGCAGCGTCAGTAAAGCAAGCAGCCGGGCGGGTATTCGTTGCGGTAATGAATGCGTATTCATATCAACCTCCAGGACCTGTAAGCTGCAAAAGCCATGCAGTTGTACGCCACTGTGAGCGCAATGGTAGCCCGCGCTAACTGAATGGGTCCTTAACCATGCTACCGCAGTGCCGGGCTCGATTCCTGAACGCGCCTGCGTCCAGTAATCACAGCTAGGATTAGAAAACGTCTATAAATATATAATATTAAAGAGATTAAAAGATCGCTCCGGATCATTTTCAGCGAACCTCATGTTCGTAGACCTGCGAGCTGGTGTGCGCCGCGGTAAGCGCCTCCGAGAACGCCTGATGTTCATCCGGCGGGGCCGCGCTCCGGCGTAACCGCCGCAAGAGCAGGTACACCAGCAGCAGCACATGAATTACACCGGTGAATATGTACAAACCGGCGGGTCCCAGCAGCTGCATGCAGACCGATGCCAGAATGGGCCCGACTACCGCACCGATACCGTACATCAGCAGCAAGCCGCTCGACATTACAACGAACTCGTCGGGCGCCGCATGGTCGTTCGAATGCGCAATCGAAATGGAATACAGCGGAAAGGCGACCGCGCCCCAAAGTCCTCCCAGCACGATGATGATCGCCGGTGTCATGGCGTTTGCAAAGGACCAGATAGCCAGGGACACGCCTGCGGCCATGCCGGCGCAAACCGCCATGACGAATCGACGATCGACTCGATCCGACCATGCGCCCAGGGGCCATTGGCTGGCAGCGCCACCAATGACGGCTGCGGTCATGAACCACGCGGTCAGGGACACATCCGTCGAATACGAGATCGTGAACACGGGTGCGAGAGCCCAGAATGAGCCATTGGCGAGTCCGGTGGCGAGGCTGCCGAGCATGCCGGCCGGCGAATTCCGATACAGATAGGGCACATTGAGCCTGACGTCCTGGACCTGTCGTGGCGTCGGTGCCGTCGACAACGAGACCGGAACAGCCGCCAGCGATACAAGTACTGACGCCATTGCAAACAGTGTCATGACTGCCGGATCGTCCAGCATCAGCATCTGCTGGCCGACTGCCAGCATGGTCATGTTGATCAGGACGTAGGCGGAAAAAACCGAGCCACGATTCTCGTTCGTCGCGCTTTCGTTGAGCCAGCTCTCGATAACGACATACAGGACAGCAAAACAGAACCCCGAAACGAAACGCAAAATGCTCCAGGACCACAAATTGATCCACATTCCGTGCAACAGCGGGCTTGCCGATGCCAGGGCTGTCATCGCCGCAAAAACCCGCACATGGCCCACGCGCTTGACCAGACCGGTGCCCTGCCAGCAGCCGATCGTGAAGCCGAGGAAATAGGTGGCGCCGATGACACCCACGGCCAAGGTGGGAAAACCTTCCAGCGTGGCGCGAACAGGCAACAACGTGCCCTGCAGACCTTGCCCGGTCAACAGAATAGCAACGCCGATAAGCAATGCGGCTACTGGAGCAATCGCTGGGATCATGGAGCCTGGTACCTGTACGTGTGCCGCGATTTATAGGCCAATTGACTCGCAGGCGAAAGGGCGGAAGTGCGATATATGGCGCAAAGCCGAAAAAGAGCTCAGTGGGTGCGCCTGGACAGTTCCGACACGAGGTGGCCCAGTTTCTGCAGCCCCAGGTCGATCTTTGTACTCCAGGGGTGACCGAAACTCAGGCGTATGAAGTTCCTGTAGCGGCTGCACGGCGAAAACAGGCGGCCCGGGGCGATACTGATGCCCGCGTCAATGGCTCGGTCAAAAAGATGCTCCGAGTCAACGGCTTCCGGCAATTCGAGCCACAACACAGAGCCACCAACCGGTTTTGACGTGCGGGTTTCCGCTGGAAAATGACTGGCAACGGCAGCGCTCATGCGCTCTGCGTTGCATTGCAGGACCGGGCGCAAGGTTTTCAGGTAGCGGTCGTAGTCACCGCTGGCCAAAAACTCCGCCAGTGTCAGTTGTTGCAAGAGCCCGGACGAACAGGAGTAGGCACGCTTCCGGCGCCCGATTTCGTCATGAAATTTGTCGGAGATCAGCCAACCGATACGATAGCCGGGCGCCGCTGTCTTCGA
>CAZSDL010000232.1:0-3812 GCA_964605635.1 uncultured Woeseiaceae bacterium | reverse complement strand
TTCCTCGTCCGTCAGGTACTGGTTTCGCGAGCTGAGCGCCAGGCCATCGTCTTCGCGACGTGTTGGCGCGGAAATTATCTGTATCGGCAAATTCAGGTCAGCGGTCATGCGCCGGATGACGAGCTGTTGCTGAAAGTCTTTCTGGCCGAAAACGGCAACGTCCGGCAGGACGAGACAGAAGAGCCGAGCGACAACTGAAGTAACTCCGTCGAAATGACCGGGGCGAAACGTGCCGCACAGGTCCTTGGTCAATGCCGGTACCGACACGACAGTGGCATCTTCGGTGCCGAACGGGTACATCGTTTCGACCTCCGGCACAAAGAGCAGGTCCGCATCCGCCAGTTTCAGTCGTCGCTTGTCCATTTGCAGCGTGCGCGGATACTCCGCGAAATCCGCTCCCGGCTCAAACTGGGTTGGATTTATGAAGATAGAGACAACCACACGTTCAGCGTGTTGACGCGCGAGTTCTATGAGACCGAGATGGCCATCGTGCAGGTTGCCCATGGTCGCAACCAGTCCGATGTGCTCGCCGCTGTGCCGCCATTCAGCCAAATGCTCGCGAAGCTCGGCTGCCTTTGCAACGACCTTCACACAAACCCCAACAGCAGTTGAGTCATGAGAAACAATGCTCGGGCGCCGGGTAGGACCGGTCGCGAGTCGCCTGAACGTACGCCTTGATGGCGTCGAGCGGCGCGTCGAGATTCGACATGAAGTTTTTGACGAATCTCGGCGTTCGACCCTGCGTTATCGCGAGAATGTCGTACAGCACAAGGATCTGGCCGTCGACGTCCGGGCCAGCGCCGATACCGATGACGGGAATCGACAACGCTTCTGTCACAGACTTCCCCAACTCGCTCGGCACGCACTCGAGCAACACGATGTCGGCCCCGGAATCCTGAAGTCGACGAGCCGCGTCCACCATGCGCTGTGCTTCTCCGGCTGCACGCCCCTGCACTTTGAACCCGCCGATTTTATGCACGGATTGCGGCTTCAGGCCCAGATGCGCACAGACCGGGATATCGTGGCGCGCCAGGTGCTGCACGATTTCGAGCTGGCCTTCGCCGCCTTCCAGCTTGATCATCATTGCGCCACCGTCCTGCATCAATTGCACTGCGTTCTTCAGCGCCTGCTCGGGATTGGTGTAGCTCATGAACGGCATGTCGGACACCAGGAACGCACGTCGCAGTCCGCGCGCTACATTGCGCGTGTGGTAAATAATGTCAGCGACGGTTACCGGCACAGTGGTGTCGTGACCCTGGATGACCATGCCAAGCGAATCACCGACCAGTACGAGGTCGGTGCCGGCGGCGTCAACAAGTGCCGCGAAACTCGCGTCGTACGCCGTCAGGCACGCAATGGGCTGTCCGTCCGCTTTCATTTTGGCGAGTGTTGCGACGTTTACCGGCGGCTCTGCCATGCCGCGCTGTTCAAGCTGTGTGTACATATATTTCTCGCGAGTCCGGAGCGTAAGGCTCAGGCAAGCGCAACGGCGGCAGCCGGATTGAAGAAGTGCCGGCCTCCGGTCGTGCGTTCGATCTGCCGGAATAGCTGCTCATAGTCGGCATCATTGTGGATTGGGTCAATGGTCGATGCATTGACGATCAACAGGGGGCCATCGTCGTAACTGTAAAAATAACGGGCATAGGCATCCGTCAGCTTTTCCAAATAATTGCGATCGATCATGCGCTCGTAGGCGATACCGCGGCGACTAATACGCCGCATCAGCGCGTCAACGGAGGCTTGCAGGTACACCACGAGATCCGGGACCGGCGATTCGACCTGCAGGCGGTCGCTGATCTTTTCGTAGAGAGACATTTCCTCGCGATCCAGGTTAATTTCGGCGAAAAGCCGGTCTTTTGCAAAATGGAAATCGGCAACGCGCACCTTTGAGAACAGGTCCGACTGCCGCAGTTCTTCGAGCTGTCGCGCGCGCTGGAACAGGAAAAAAAGCTGGGCGGGCAACGCTGCGCTGCGGCCGCTGCGGTAAAAGCGTTCCAGGAAGGGATTGGCTTCGACATGCTCCAGCATGACTTCGCCACCGAAACTATCCGCAAGCCGCCGCGCAAGACTGGTCTTGCCTACGCCGATCGGTCCTTCGACCACCACGAAGCGAGGACGATCACCGCCATTTTGCAATTTCTCAGCAATCACGTCGTGCGCCTTACTCCAGCCGTTCGATGCGCGGTCTGCTGCCCGCGATCGCTGCGACCATCCTGACCACGCTGCCGTGACCGGGTACGAGCAGGTACGGCGCTATTTCAGCGAGCGGCAACAATACAAAATTTCGCTCATGGATGCGCGGGTGCGGAACGATGAGATCAGGTTCGTCGAGGACACCCTGCCCCAGCGCGAGGAGATCCAGGTCGAGCGTTCTCGGACCCCAGTGCCCGGCATCGCGTTGCCTGTCCTGAGCGTACTCCATAGCCTGCAGTTCGTGCAGCAGTTGCCGGGCGTCGAGGCGCGTCAGGCAGGCGGCGACCGCATTGATAAAGTCGGGCTGGTCTCCGGGCCCCATTGGCGCTGACCGATAAAGGCCGGAATGCGCGAACGCCGCGCTTTGTGGCAGCGCACGAAGCGAATCGACGGCGCGCCGGACCCTGGCCACCGGATCGTCGAGATTACTGCCGATACCAATGTAAGCCGGACACCACGCCTGGCCGCTGGTCACGAATTGCCGGCCGGTGGCGGTCGGCGTCGACGCGTCCGGCGACGGCGACCGGTGGTTTTTTTACTGGCTGCTTTGTTGGCGCCCATAGCAAAGCTCGACAGCCGCTGCTCGGCGTTCTGTGTCTGCACGTCGGTCCAGAAGATCGCAAGCTCGGGTGCCGCTGCGCCGACTTCGACACGCAACAGCATAAAGTCATAAGCCGCGCGGAAGGACCGGTGCTCGAGGAGGTTCAATCCACGTTTGCCGCTGGTCACCGAGAAACGAGGCTGCAAGGCGAGCATATCTCGCATGGGTGCGGTGAATCGTCTCGGCAACGACACGCGCGATTGTTGCATGCTGGCCAGTTCCTGGGACGCAATGGCCAGGGCTTGTGAGTCCGACAGCTTTTCCTGCGCTTGCAACTCTCGTGCAAATTGCTGCGCCGGCGCCCATAAAAACACACCGAGCAGAAACATCGGCGTCACGGACTTGCCGGAGGCGACACGGCGGTCGGTATTCTTCAAGGCAGCCGTCACGAATTGCCGGAACTGGCTGTCGGTATCCAGTGCTTCCTGTGTCTCCGGAAATAGGTGTTCGAACAGGCGGTGTTGCTGCAGCAATTCAAAGGTGCGCGCGGCGAATCCCGCCTGGAACATTTTCATGAATTCGTCGAAGAGCCTGGCCGGCGGCATGTTGCGCAGCAAATCGCGATGTCCGGCGATTGCACGTGAGACTGTCTCATCAAGCGAAAAATCCAGTTTCGCCGCAAAGCGAATGGCGCGCAGCATGCGTACTGGATCCTCGCGCAAACGCTTGTCCGGGTCGCCAATCAGGCGTATGTGCCGGGCGCGCATATCGTCCATGCCACCGACGTAATCCCAGATGCTGAAGTCCGCGATGTTGTAATAAAGGGCGTTGCAGGTGAAATCGCGGCGCCACACGTCCTCCTCGATCTTGCCGTAGACGTTGTCGCGCAGGATCCGGCCCTCATGGTCCTGCACGGCGCCCGGATCGTCGTCACTGTCAGCCGCGGCGCGGAACGTTGCTACCTCGATGATTTCACGACCGAAGCGCACGTGCGCCAGACGAAAGCGCCGGCCGATCAGGCGGCAATTGCCGAACAACGCCTTGACCTCTTCCGGCAGGGCGTTGGTCGCAATATCGA
>CAZSDL010000231.1:0-3817 GCA_964605635.1 uncultured Woeseiaceae bacterium | reverse complement strand
TGGGCCCGTAGCGTTGCCAGCGAAAATGCTATTGAACATTCGGCAAATTGCGGGTCCGTCGAGTACTCCTGCGCGGACTGCGAGCCCAACTTTCACCCCAAGGTGTTCAAGCCAGGCGACGTTTCAGTAACAATGGCGGCTCATATCGGCGCCACGGTCTGGCGGCCTGAAAACGATATAGAAAACTCGCCAGCGTTCGAAACTGCTGTCTCTCGCAGTCTGGCAGCCAGTTTCTGGCACGCTTTTGCAGAGAGCGCGGCCGAGTTCGGGATCCGAATTGCGGACTCTTGAACGACTCCCCTTAGGTGACTTTGTAAGCCAAGCGCAGGCCCCGACATTTTCTGATTGAGAACGCGTATCTGACATACCTCAGCGATTCAGCCGCGGCAGGGGCGTAGTTCACTGTTTAATTATTTGTCTGGCGAAAGACGCCCGTTGCAATTGCAGTACTCATCACGACCGTGCACGGTCGCTTCACACGATTTTCACACAGGGGTTTCGGAACCATTTGAGACAAGCCTGGACTGATTGCCTGGGCTAAGCGCCAAGCATCGCCTTTACGTCCTTCATCAAAATCATCAGCGTGTGATCATCGTTCGGAGACGGTGAAAAATCGAAATGCTCATAAAAGCGCACGGCATCGTCGTCGATAGCGTGTACGACAATCGCTCGGCCCGCGATGGCCACCGCCGCATTGATCGCTCGCTGAAATGCGTCTTTGAGCAATGCAGGGCCCAGCCCTTTACCGTGCTCTTTCGAATCCACGGCCAATCGGGCGAGCAAGATGATCGGTATTTCCGCATGCCCCGCAATACCCTTTAGAACTCTGGGAATCGCGGACTTTCGTTCAATGCTTCCTGGACACAGGGAGTAGTAGCCGATAACCTGGTTATCGACATGAATGACGTATGTTTGCGTCATGCCCGCGCCTTGATTCATGCGCGCGTAGTGGCGAAGCCACCCCGTCAGGGGAGGCTTCCCGCAATCGAATTGCTCCAATGAGTGATGCCGGGCGAGCGGTTCGGGCCCTACGATCAAGTGGTCTGACGCCCGGGCGCCTCGACCCTCTCGGCGGCAACGTCAGGATTTTGGCGCTCCAATGCGCTCGGCTCGCTGAGCAAGCGACGCAGACGAGGAAGATCCTTTGGTGGCTTTTCCAGCGCCCGGAGAAAGGCGTCGTAAGTACGGCCCTTGAAGGTGAGGCGCGTACGATCCATCAATCGTTGATCCGCGATGATCAATGCGCTGCTCAAAATGTAGTCGGTCAGGCTGCGCTCATTGCCAATTTCGACGGCCGCACGAATCCTGGCCGCTTGCTCCGGGGTGGCGCGCAGATTGAATCGTTCTGTTGCTCGTGCAGTCATCGGGCATCTCCATTGTGCGCATATTGTACGTACAGACTGAGACGCGCGGCAAGGGACCTGAATCCGCTTTTACGATCATCAAGGGAAAAATCTATAAATCATTGATTAAAAAAGAGACATGCCCGACCTGAAATCGGGAAGACAGCGGAAAGCACAGCAGTCGCGGCGCCTGTCCCTTAAGGGCAGTGCTCGACCGGTGAAAAAAGCCTGATAGCACAGTGAGTTGTAGAACGCCTTCCACGAAATTGCCGGAATCGATTCCGGCAGAATTCCGGCAAAACCCACCGTCGTCGATGAGAAGTGCCTGTCGGCCGACCAACTAAATAACTGAAAGAACGAGGAAAACCTGGTCGGGGTGAGAGGATTTGAACCTCCGGCCCCTGCCTCCCGAAAACGGGCTGTGACTTTTAAGTTATTGGTTTAATTAACAGTAAGGCGTAGGGCGTCCGTTGCAAATGCATCACCTATCACGACTGTGACTAGCCGGGTCACACGATTCTCACACAGTGTCGATTCTACGATTCAATCGAATTGACTGGAATCTTGGAACGGACGGTCGAAGGCTCAGATTCGCTTTGCCCGGTCAGGCGGCAGCTCGCGAAAAGCGGACTTCTAACAAAGAAACCCCGGCATCGTGTACGGGCTCGGCCCCGCCGTCGATTTGGCTCGATTGAATTCAGCCATCGCACTTAAGTCTACATTCAAAAGTACACCCAGTACGCTGGCCTCCTCCTGAAGCCCTCGCAGAGATTCCATTGACCCAAAAGCTCTAACCGAGTACGCCAAAAAGGGACGCGACGCTAGTTGGGCCCACTCTTCTGTTTCGCCCGGTGGCATGTGCCGCGAAGACTTCTTGAAGCACTCTTGATGCTTATCGATAACGAATGAAAGGCGCTCTTTGAACGGTCCGTCAATGGCGAACAGGTCTTGCATGCCAAGTTGCATCGACATGATGGAACCGCCATCACCCTGCGGAGCCTTCACCATTAAATCGATTACCTCGACATTGTATTTTTCCCGCAAATCGTGCAACTCTGCAACTGAGAGGCCCGTCTTGAAGTACGCCGTAGCTGGCCTAATTTCTTCCGGCGAACTCCGGGCCAGTTCTTCAATTTTGTTGAAGTGCTCCTTTAGCACTTTTTTCCGTAGGTCGGGGTTGCGAGGAACAAACGGATCAATCGCTTCTTTGGCCATTTGCTCGTCAGTTGCAGGATTGGGAAAGACTTCGTACGGAGCAAGTAGCAAAAACACACTCAATAGCAGGGCGCTGCAAATCATCAGCGGCTTAGTTATTGAATCCAGCGGCATTACCATGCGCACCTTTGATCGACTGTTCTGGGTCATCGTCCGCCCATTGGCATTTCATAACCCAACTGGCAGTTCACAAGCGCAAGGACGTAATGATTTGGCACCGCAGACAAATTCACTATGCCGCTTCCGCATGTAGGCGAAGCCCGAGTGCTTTTGCAACCTTCAAAACCGTTGCGAGGCTCGGGTTACCATCTTCACTCAGGGCCTTGTAAAGACTTTCACGGCTGAGTCCCGCTGCTCGTGCCACCTGAGACATGCCCTTGGCGCGGGCAATGTCGCCGAGCGCACGCGCTATTCCGGCAACGTCGTCGGGCGCCTCGACCAGCCACGCGTCAAGATAGGCAGCCATTTCCTCCGGTGTGCGTAACTGCGCAGTGACGTCATAGGGAAGGGTTTTTGTCTTCACGCGGGATTTGGTTGATTTCTTACGCATCGGGGCAATCTCAAAGATCCTTGGCAAGGGCAATGGCCGTCTTGATATCTTTCGGTTGGGTCGACTTGTCCCCACCCGCAAGCAGGATGATCAGTTCAGTACCTCGTTCGGTATAGTAAACCCGGTAGCCCGGACCGACGTCGATCTTGAGTTCGCAGATCCCTGCAGCCAGCCGTCGGTGCTGGCCTGGATTTCCGTGTGCCAGCCGATCGATTCGAACCTGGATGCGCGCTCGACCCTGACGGTCCTTGAGAGCGTTAATCCAGTCCCGATAGATCTCCGTCATCCTGATCCGCACTTGACAAGTGTATCCCATGGGATACACTTGTCAAGTGTCGGAGTCCGCCTGTCTACGTGCGACTGGAAGTCGAACACGCGGTTGGCTGTTGCTCGAGACGCGTCACTACGAGCGAAGCGCTGTAGTGACGCGGCGTCCTGCACCAATGATGACGCAGGCTCCAGCGGGTTTCTGCAGGTGCCGGCCAAGTGACGCAGTGTGCAAGTGCTTGATACTTTTTGAGACGAAAAACCCCTGCACCTGGCTGTCGGACTTTCCTATAGACGAGCACTCACTGTTTTGCTAGCGTCATTTGCATTATCCGCGGCCACTGCGGAATACGTGGCAAGGCGCGCCAGGGACCTTTGAACGCGCCAGGTCGAAAGACCGGGTTCCATCTTCGCAACACTAGCGTGTAACGCAAGCTGAGCT
>CAZSDL010000230.1:0-3862 GCA_964605635.1 uncultured Woeseiaceae bacterium | reverse complement strand
TCGCGCACCCCGCGCTGGTCGCGCTGGCCACTGAAATTTTCGACCAGCACATGCCGGGACCGAACCAGCTCGACCGCTTGCGCGAAGATGACCGCATCCGCGCAGAAGACCTGTTGCAGGTGCCGAAAGGCAAAATTACTGAAGCGGGATTCCGCGATAACATCAATGTCGCCGTGCAGTACATGGCGTCATGGCTGGATGGAAACGGCTGCGTGCCACTCAACAACCTGATGGAAGATGCAGCGACCGCAGAAATTTCGCGAGCCCAGGTATGGCAGTGGGTGCATCACGAGACCGGAGTGATCGACGAAGGCCGCAATATCACCTATGGCTGGTTCAAGGCGTTGCTGCGCGAGGAATCGGACAAGATTCGCAAGTTGGTCGGTGAAGAGAATTTCGAAAAGGGAAGCTACCGAGCGGCGGCCCGCCTGATGGATCAAATCACCAGCCAGCACGAGTTTGTGCCATTCCTCACGCTGGAAGCGTACAAGGAGCTGGAGTAGCGCATGAAATACGACCATATCGACATACCGGATGGCGATGTCATAACGATCAACGGTGATCACTCGCTGAATGTTCCTGATCGGCCGATTATTCCGTTTGTCGAAGGGGACGGCATCGGCATCGACGTAACGCCGGTAATGAAGTCGGTGGTCGATGCGGCCGTTGCACGCGCCTACGACGGCAAGCGGGAAATCCGCTGGATGCAGGTGTATGCGGGGCAGCGCGCGTCCGAAATTTACGGGAGCGATGTGTTCCTGCCGGAAGAAACCGTCGATGCATTCCGCCGCTATGTCGTGTCGATCAAGGGGCCGCTGGCCACGCCCATCGGTGGCGGCATCCGCTCATTGAACGTAGCGATACGCCAGGCGCTGGACCTGTTTGCCTGTGTTCGGCCGATTCGCTACTTCCCGGGCGTGTCGACACCGATGAAAGAGTCAGACCTGGTAGACATGGTGGTGTTTCGCGAGAACACCGAAGACATCTATGCCGGCATCGAGTATCCGGCCGGTTCAGTGGAGGTGAAGAAACTGATTCACTTTCTGCAATCTGAACTGGGCGTCAAGGAAATACGTTTTCCAGCCAGCTCCGGCATCGGTATTAAACCCGTATCCCGCGAAGGATCGCAACGCCTCGTGCGCAAGGCCATTCAGTATTGCATCGATTGCGACCTGTCGTCGGTTACGCTGGTGCACAAGGGCAATATCATGAAGTTTACGGAAGGCGCCTTCTGTCAATGGGGCTATGCGCTGGCGCGAGAGGAATTCGGCGCGACCGAGAAAGACGGCGGACCGTGGCTCAGCTTTTCCAATCCGGTGACCGGCAACGAAATTATTGTGAAAGACATCATCGCGGACAACTTCCTGCAGCAGATTCTCATGCGCCCTGAAGACTACGATGTCATTGCTACCTTGAATCTGAACGGCGACTACATTTCTGACGCATTGGCCGCCCAGGTCGGCGGCATTGGCATAGCGCCCGGCGGTAACATCGGCGAAGGGCTTGCCGTGTTCGAAGCGACGCACGGGACAGCACCCGGTTTTGCCGGCAAGGATCGCGTCAATCCGGGTTCACTGATTCTTTCTGCAGAAATGCTGCTGCGGTATATCGGCTGGAAGGAAGCCGCGGACTATATTATCAAGGGCATCGCCAATACGATCGCGAACAAGGAATTGACCTTTGATCTCGCGAAGTTGCGCGAAGCAATTCATCGTCCCAAGCGCAAGACTCGGCCACATGGCCGTCAGGACGTCGAACAGGAACTGGAACAACTGATACCGGGCGCTAAATTGCTCGGGACGCGCGAGTTTGGTGAGGCAGTCGTCCGCCATATGGACGATTGACTGCCGGTGGCGAGCTGCAGATGCGCGGCATCAAGCCCCTGAACGCAATTACCAACAGCGATGTCTTCGACCTGCAATGTCGCCTGTGTCCGCGACTTGCCGGTTTCCTCGACAAGGTAGCAGTCCAATACCCCGGCTACCATTGCCGACCGGTAGCGCCCTTCGGCGACCCGAGCGCAGAACTCCTGATCGTGGGCCTGGCCCCCGGCATGCACGGGGCCAACAGGACTGGCCGACCCTTCACGGGCGACTATGCCGGCACCTTGCTGTACGAAACCTTGCATCGTTTCGGCTTCAGCACGGGACCGATCTCAGAGTCAGCAGATGACAATTTGCAACTCGTCAACTGCCGGATAACCAACGCCGTGAAATGCCTGCCGCCGGATAACAAGCCCGTCGGCAGCGAGATCAATACCTGCAATACCTATCTCGCCGCGGAACTGACCAGACTGCAGTCGAACTCGGTCGTTCTCGCCCTGGGCGGCATCGCACACCGCGCCGTAATCAAGGCCCTGGCACTGCGGCAGTCGTTGTTCCCGTTCGGGCACGCTCGTGAACACCGGGCAGGAGAGCGCATTCTCCTGCTGGATTCGTATCATTGCAGTCGTTACAACACGAATACCGGCCGGCTAACCGCTGAGATGTTTCACACAGTCTTTGCAAGAGCGAAGGAGTTGCTGGAGCGTCCCGTCTCGTGAGCAAGGCGAACGATCAGGAATTCGACGCGCGGCCTTTTGTCGGCAGCCTGACCCATCGCCCGGGCGTCTACAGCATGCTGAATGCCAAGGGCAAGGTGATCTACGTCGGCAAGGCCCGTGACCTGAAGAAGCGGGTAGCGAGTTATTTCCAGCGCACCCATGCCAGTCCGAAAACGGCGTCGATGATGTTGCAGGTAGCCAACGTCGAAGTCACAGTCACGAATACCGAATCCGAAGCGCTTATACTTGAATACAACCTGATCAAGCGGCATAAGCCGCGCTTCAACGTTGTTCTGCGCGACGATAAAAGTTACCCCTATATTCATGTTACGACTGCGCATCCCTTTCCGCGGATCGAATTTCATCGTGGGGCGCGAAAGGGCAAGGGACGTTATTTCGGACCGTATCCAAACAGCAGTTCAGTACGCAAAACGGTTAACGAACTACAGAAGCTTTTCCTGATTCGCAGTTGCCAGGACAGCTACTTCAGCAACCGGAGCCGGCCGTGCCTGCAATACCAGATCAAGCGCTGCACTGCGCCTTGCGTAGGCTACGTCGATGAAAAAACCTACGCGGAAGATATTAATGCCGCGATCCTGTTCCTCGAAGGTCGTAATCGACATGTGATCGATACGTTCGTCGCACGCATGGAACAGGCTGCAAAGGAACTCGATTACGAACGCGCCGCGCGCTATCGCGACCAGATCAGCCGCATCAAGGACGTTGAAGCAGAGCAACTGATTTCACGCAGTAACGCCAGGGACCTCGATGTCATTGGCGTCGCGTCCAGGCCGGGCATTCACTGCTTTACCGTTTTGTTTATCCGTAACGGGGCGTTACTGGGCAGCCGCAATCACTTTCCACGGGTAGCCGGTGAATTGTCGCGGAACGAGGTTGTTGGCGGCTTTCTGTCGCAGTATTACCTCGGTCGCGAAGCCCCGGCGGAGATCATTGTCGATGCAGCGATTGATGACCAGTCCTTGCTGCAGCAGGAACTGGCGCAACGCGTCGGGCACAAGGTAGAAATCCGGCACCGGGTACGTGGCGACCGGCGACGCTGGATCGAAATGGCACGCACCAACGCCGAACAGGGACTGCTGCTGGAATTGGCGAGCAACGCAAGCATGCGCCGCCAGTTTCAGGCTCTGACCGACGTGCTGGGTCTCGATTCGCCGCCTGAGCGTCTCGAATGCTTTGATATCAGCCACACCTCGGGCGAAGCAACGGTTGCCTCCTGCGTCGTCTTCAACCTGGCTGGTCCGGTAAAAAGCGACTACCGGCGCTTTAACCTCAGTCCGGCAGCGGCGGGCGATGACTACG
>CAZSDL010000229.1:0-3865 GCA_964605635.1 uncultured Woeseiaceae bacterium | reverse complement strand
GGACGAACCCTCGTTGGCAATGCCGGCAACAGTTTGCCTGGCAATCGGAAGATGCCCGTGGGCACGGGATTGGATGCAGGGCGGGTCGAGTCAGCGGCCCGGTCCGGTAATAAAGCCTACTGGCGCGGCAATTGCCACTGCAGGAGCGCGCCCTGCGCGCGAATTGTGGGGCGGCCGGACAAGCCGCATTCGCGCGCAGGGCGCGCTCCTACAGTGTTTAGCCCGTGGTCCGCGTTAGCCCCCCGGGTTCCAATGGTTAGCCCGGGCTCGCCTGCTCCCGCCACATCGCCAGCAACTCCTTTTCCCGTTCCGAACTCAAGCCCGCCCGCAGCGAAGCTGTCCTCTCGGCCGGCAGGGTCTTCCACCAGCTCACCGTGTCCCGCGCGGTTTCCCGTGTCGGACGGTTGCGCAGCCCCCTGTCGTAGGCCCGTGCCCCGCTCACCAACGCCACCCTGGCGGAATCGCCTTCGGGCGCGGACCAGATGGGCAGTTCCCGACCCTCCGACAGCTTGTGCGTGCGGACAAACGCGTTATCAACCCAGACCGGGCCCACCTCGGCCGCTGTCACGGCCGCGCAATCCTCGAGCAAATCGCCCATGGTGAATTCGTTAGGTGGTGTCACGGTGTTGTAGGTGCCGAACACCCTGTTCTCAAGACAGTCAATCGTGAACGTTGCAAGGTCTCGCACGTCGATTATCTGGATCGGGTCTGCGGGGCTGCCGGGCCACAACATGTCGCCGCCACGCAGCGTGCGCACCGGCCAA
Source organism: uncultured Woeseiaceae bacterium (assembly GCA_964605635.1). Classification (GTDB taxonomy): domain Bacteria; phylum Pseudomonadota; class Gammaproteobacteria; order Steroidobacterales; family Woeseiaceae; genus IDS-8. Next base: position 3,101 of record CAZSDL010000229.1, on the reverse strand, counting down.
TAGGTGTAGCGATCGGTGTGATCGCCGGGGCCGCAAATATAGGTCGGCCGCAAAATAGTCAGGCGGTCCGCACCGAATTCCTGCGCGGCACGCTGCTCGCACAAGGCCTTCATTGGGCCGTAGGTCTCACCGGTGACTTCCTCGACATTCTCGTCGGGCATCGTCCCCAGCGGCGAATCTTCGTCGTTGGCCACGGCAAAACTCGCATAGACCGAAATGGTCGAGATAAAGAGGTAATGACTGGCTGCATCAGAAAGGAGCCGCGCCGAATCCGCGACGTGTCGCGGCACGTAACCGGAATTGTCGATGACCGCGTCCCACTCGTGCCCTTTCAGGGCATCGAGCTTGTTGTCGCGATCGCCGATGTAGGTTTCGAGGTCCGGGAACAGCTCATCGTTGCTGCGGCCGCGATTGAACAGGCTGACTTCGTGGCCGCGGCGCAGTGCCTCGCCTACCATGTGCGGCCCGATAAAGCCGGTGCCGCCGAGAACGAGGATGCGCAGCGGGTGGCGGCTACCACCCGCCGGTTTTTGTGTCGCCATTGCTTGTGGCAGGCCGCCGGCCATTGCAGCGCCGCCTAACAGGCCGGCTTGCATTACTCGTCGTCGTGTTTTGTTCATGGGCTTCCCCGGTTGCCTGTCTCTAATTATTCGCCCGCGGGGCGGGCTCCTACAGGACGCGCACTGCGGGCGAATATCGTTAACGGTAGCGGTTCATGACCCTGGCGAGTGTTTCCTTGCCCGGATTCAGGTCACTGTAGGGAATCTTAGATAACGGCGTATCAACGCTGCCAGACAATTCGTGCATATCGCCCGTCTCCGCATCTATATAAAGGAGCCCGGTGATGATCTCGCCCTTGTTGACACTGTCGCGCAAAAACGAGAACGCTGCCGCGCGGCTGGTCGGGTCGTAATGCTTGTCGACCTTGCGGAAAACGATCTTGCTGCCGTCGTGCAGCTCCACCGGCATCGCATCGCCTTCTTCGTAGGCCGTGAGAATTTCCTCGGCCGGCGGCACGAAATCGGTGTCGATGACATGGTGGTAATGCTGGCGGGTGTGCGCGTAACTCTTCGTGGAGCCCTCGTGATCGTTAAAGGTGACACAAGGGCTGATGATATCCAGCAACGCAAAACCCTTGTGCGTTAGCGCACCCTTGATCAGCGGCACCATCTGTTGCTTGTCGCCGGAAAAACTGCGCGCGATATACGTGGCGCCGAGGCCGATCGCCGTGCTTACCGGGTCGATCGGCATCTGCTTGTTCGCCGGTCCTTTCTTCGCCACCGTGCCGACGTCCGCCGAGGCCGAATACTGGCCCTTCGTCAGGCCGTAGACACCGTTGTTCTCGATGATGTAACACATATTGAGATTGCGGCGAATGACATGCGCGAACTGGCCCATGCCGATGGATAAGGAATCACCGTCTCCGGACACGCCGATGTAAACAAGATCCTTGTTGGCCGCGTTCGCCCCGGTAGTGACCGAGGGCATGCGACCGTGTACCGAATTGAACCCATGCGACTGGCTGACAAAGTACGCCGGCGTTTTCGACGAACAGCCGATGCCGCTCATCTTGCCAATCCGGTGTGGTTCGAGGCCCAATTCGAACACCGCCTGGATGATGGCGGCAGTAATGGAATCGTGGCCGCAACCGGCACACAGGGTCGATACCGTTCCCTCGTAGTCGCGAACCGTCAAACCGAGCGAATTGCGCTTGAGTTTGGGGTGGGTGACCTTGGGTTTTGCAATGTACGTCATTTCGACTCGTCAGCGGGCAAAGACCCGCACTCCTTTAATTGTGTGCGCCAACGATCAGGCGGCGCGGCCCTTGGCCTGGTGCTCGAGGACTTTTTCGACGACGAAGCTGGCGGACATCGGCATGCCATCGTAATGCAGAATCGGCTTCAGCTTCCTTGCGTCGGCCTCGAGGTCGAGCATCAGGAGCGAGCGTAGCTGTGCATCACGATTCTGCTCGACGACATAAACAACGTCGTGGTTGTCGATGAACTCGCGCACGGCCTCTGAAAAGGGAAATGCCTTGACACGGCAGTAATTCAGTCCGGTGCCCTCTTCCTTGAGCCGTACCAGCGCCTCCTTGACCGCACCGTCACCGCTGCCGACGGTCAGTATCGCCCGCTTGTTGAACTTCGACCAGGCGATCTCGGGTTTCGGCACCATGTCACGCGCTGTCTCCCACTTGACGAGAAGGCGATCGACGACTTCCTGGTACTGCCTGGAATCCTCGGTGTAGGCGCCGAACTTGTTGTGACCCGAACCGCGGGTAAAAAACGAGCCTTTCGGGTGTTCGCCGGGCAAGGTACGGTAGGTAATGCCATCACCGTCTGCATCGAGGTAGCGGTAGAACTTTTCCATGCCGTCGAGCTGTTCCGCCGTCAGCACCTTGCCCTTGTTCGGCTGGTAGGCGTCGTCCCACTGCAGGTCCGGGCACATCCAGTCGTTCATGCCAATATCGAGGTCTGACAGCACCATAACCGGCGTCTGCAGCTGGTCGGCCAGGTCGAATGCGTTCACCGACATATAAAAGCATTCCTCCGGATTCGCCGGGAACAGCAATACGTGGCGGGTATCGCCGTGTGACGCGTACGCGCAGGACAGGAAATCGCATTGTTGCGTCCGCGTCGGCATGCCGGTGGACGGGCCGGTCCGTTGTACGTCGAAAATGACCGCCGGCACTTCCGCGTAATACGCAAAGCCGATGAACTCGCTCATGAGGGAGATGCCGGGCCCGCTCGTGGGCGTAAAAGCGCGCGCGCCGTTCCAGGTGGCGCCGAGCACGACGCCGATCGCGGCCAGTTCGTCTTCGGCCTGTACGATGCAGAACTTCTTGCCGCCGGATGCTTCGTCCATGCGGAACTGCTTGCAGAACGACTTGAATGCGTCCATTAGCGAAGTGGACGGGGTGATCGGGTACCAGGCACCGACGGTTGCGCCGGCGTACACACAGCCCAGGCCAGCAGCGGTGTTGCCGTCGATGATAACGTGACCTTTGGTCTTGTCCAGCCGTTCGACCCGCAACGGCAACGGACACGGGAAATGTTCCTTCGCATAGTCGTAGCCGAGATGGATCGCCTCGAGATTGGATT
>CAZSDL010000228.1:0-3893 GCA_964605635.1 uncultured Woeseiaceae bacterium | reverse complement strand
TCGTCGCCACAATGCGGGGATTCTAGCGGCGTGCAGAGATTTTTGCGGACCACAGATTGAGCGTGGGCGAGTCGGCGGCCTTCATCACGAGTACATGCGGATCGCGGCGTGAAGAGGGCTGCAGATCAATAAACAGGAACGACAGCTCAGACGGACAATCTCCGGACCGTTGGGTTTAACATCCGTTTGACAAACGGGCCCTGATCGAGGGAATATTGCGCTAAGTGCCTGAATTCATTGGCGTCCCCAAGGGGATTCGAACCCCTGTTACCGCCGTGAAAGGGCGGTGTCCTGGGCCTCTAGACGATGGGGACACACGAGCATTAGTCTGCTGAAAAATTCCGGTATCGGCATTGGTGGAGCTAGGCGGGATCGAACCGCCGACCTCTTGCATGCCATGCAAGCGCTCTCCCAGCTGAGCTATAGCCCCACGGGAGGCCGGCACTTTACGGAGGCGGCCGGAGGCTGTCAAGGCAAAGCCTGTACCCCGGTTCTTTTATCGTACTTCAGTAGGCGATTGCGCGTTCCGCCTTTCCTCGATCCAGGCACGTGCGCGGTGCAGGCGGGCAAGCGTTCTGTCACGCCCCACCAGCGCCAGCGTCACGTCGATGGGTGGCGATACGGCTCCGCCCGTAACGGCAACCCTGAGTGGCTGACCGAGCTTGCCGAGGTTAATGCCGTGGTCCGCCGCACAGGCCGAAATGGTCTCACTGATGCGCTCTTCTTGCCAGGCATCGAGTGCCGCGAGACGATCCGTCACATCTCTCAGCGGCTCCGAAACTACTACCCGGAGGTGCTTTTTCGCCGCCGCAGCATCGATTGCCTCGAAGTCCTCATAACAGTACCGACAGCTTTCTGCCATTTTCACCAGCGTTTCCGCGCGTTCCCTGAACCCTTCAGCGACGAGGACGGGGTCAGGGCCAGCCTCCGGATCAAGACCTGCTTTCACCAGGTACTGTGCCAGTAGCTTTCCTAGCTCTTGTGCAGGCATCGCAATGATGTGCTGCTGGTTGAGCCACCGTAGCTTCTGCGGGTTGAACGCAGAGGCCGATGCATTGACCTCGGCGATATCGAACAGCTGAATCATCTCTTGAAGCGTAAAAAACTCCTGGTCGCCGTGCGACCAACCTAGCCGCACAAGATAATTCAGCAGCGCCTGCGGCAGGTATCCCTGCTCCCGATACTCCCGGACATCCACTGCTCCGTGCCGCTTGGAGAGCTTTGCGCCGTCGGACCCGAGAATCATTGGTAAATGAGCGTATACAGGCGGAGGAAGTCCCAGCGCATCGAACATATTCATCTGCCGCGGGGTGTTATTCAAATGATCGTCGCCGCGTATTACGTGACTGATCGTCATGTCGGCATCATCAACTATCACCGCGAAATTGTAGGTCGGGGTTCCATCGGAGCGCGCGATTACGAGATCGTCCAGCTCCTCGTTACGAAATATCACCCGTCCCCTCACAAGGTCGTTGACGACAACCTGGCCGTGCAGCGGGTTCTTGAAGCGAACCACAGGTGGAACACCTGCTAGAGGCGTCCGCCGCGCGCGACAGCGTCCGTCGTAGCGAGCCTTCTCGCCAGCCTGAACCTGCTGCTGCCGTTGCGCCTCCAGTTCCTCGCGGGTGCAATAGCAACGATAAGCCTTGCCTGCCGCGAGCCATTCATTGGTCACCTGGGCATACCGATCGAATCGCCGGGTCTGGAAATACGGACCCTCGTCTGCATCCAGTCCGAGCCATTGAAGACCATCAAGGATTGCCTCAACATTTTCCGGCGTGCTCCGCTCCCTATCCGTATCTTCAATTCGCAGCACGAATTGACCCTCCTGACGCCGCGAAAAGAGCCAGCAGAAAAGCGCAGTCCGAACGCTGCCGATGTGGAGCACGCCTGTGGGACTCGGTGCAAAACGCGTTCTTGTTTTCATATTGATTTATCGGGACGCATGAGCACGATTTTTCAACGTGACATCGCAAATAACTGGCAAATGATCTGAACCGACGTGCCGACCTGTCCGAAATCCTCGCACCTGAAAGTGATCTGACAACAGGATATGGTCGATTGGAATGCCGGCCGGTTTGAATGCCGTCGGCCACGTTGGGAAATATCCACGGCCACGCGCTGCGTTTCGCAGTCCCGCGAACGTTTCCAACTGAGCAAAATGCGGCGACCAGGGCGTGGCGTTAAGATCTCCGATGAGTATTTTCTGCGGACTGTCGTCTAGTGCCCGGGTCATGTCGGCGATTGCCGCAATTTGCCTGTTACGCGTTGCTGCATCCTGTGAGGATGTTGGCGCCCTCAGGTGCGCCAGCGTCAGGATGACAATCGCCTCCGGCATTTCCACTTCCGCAATGATAGCGGTCTGCATGCTGTCCTGCCGGTACGGGCTCCCTGACAGTTCACGAAGTGGCAGCCGGCTGAACAAAGCCAGTCCGTAAGCTCCCGGTTCAGGGCGCAGTACACGGTACGGATAGTACTGCTTTAATGCGGACAGCGCTTCGATCCATTCCGGTGTTATCTCGACCAGACCTACAATATCGGGATTTTCCGCTTGAATACCGGACAGCATCCTTCGATACTCCTGGTTGTTGAACCGGACATTGACAGACATGATTCGAGTGACGTGGCCTTCTTCTGTTTTCGATTCATCGAGAGTCCCAAAGGGATTCAAGTATGGCCACGCCGGCACCACGTTCAGGATCGCCACTGCTGCCGCAACCAGCGTGGTTTTATGGCATCGCAACGCGCTGGCGGCCACGAAGATCAATGCGGCACCGGCCGCAAGCTGAATGCGAAAATGGGTAAACAACTCGAACAGCCAGAACATGGAGCCCAGCCAGGAGCCGATAGTGGCCAGGAGCGCACAGACCGCAGCCAGCCGAACGCTCCATGCGAGGCGCGCGCTACCGATCCATGGCCGGACCCCTGTGGCTGGATCAATGATTCCCGGGGTCGTCATCTCAATTTTTCCGGCGCAGAAGCTGCTACTGACATTCTTGGAGCATACCGGATCCGAGAGTTCTATCGCCGCGTGACTCAAGGACGGCCTGGTAACCATCAGCTCTCGACGGGTAGCAAGAAGGCCCTCGAAGCAACAGGAATGTTGTCACACTTCACTCCGGATCCTGGTTCTCGCAACGACCGGCGCTGCGGCCGGCTTTGTCAACAAGGCTCCGATGGGATTTGGCGCGCGGCGTGCTAACAGGCCCTGACAGAATCTGAGCCAGGCAATTAATTGTCTGACTCCCGGCGTTTCGGCCAGGCTTGAGCGCGGTCGCTCGCATGCAGGTATCGATCCTCGACCTCGCGTGCGACATCGGTCATCAGTCGGCGCTCAGCCAACGCGTAGCGTCCGCCATGAAACACCAAGGGTCGCTTGTCACGCATGGCGAACTCCAGCACCTCTCCGACGAAAACGATATGGTCTCCAACCGGATACTGGTGCGCCGTGCGGCACTGAAATCGGGCCGAGAACTCTGTTAGCAAGGGCAAGTCACCAATTCCCTGAGTCCAATTTACGTCGACGAATTTATCGGTTCCCGAGCACGCGAATCGCTCGGACAGAAACTGCTGATCGGAAGTCAGCACGTGAACGCAAAAGTGGGCGGCACTCGTAAACGCATCCTTTGAACTCGAATCGTTTGACAGAGACCAGAGCACCATCGGGGGATCGAGCGAGACAGAATTGAAACTGTTTGCCGTTATGCCGACTGGTCCCTTGCTGCCGTTGACAGCTGTGACTATGGTGACACCCGTCGCGAATTGGCCCAAGGCCTGGCGCAGTTCGGTTCTGTTGCTGTCAGTCATACATCATTTTTCGATACACCAGTATCTACCGCGGCTGCGGCTGTCACTCGCACGCCATCGACCGGCATTGCGCAGGACCGCCGGCG
>CAZSDL010000227.1:0-3917 GCA_964605635.1 uncultured Woeseiaceae bacterium | reverse complement strand
GGTTCGACGGTGGCGGGTGCGAGTCTTGGCGGCATGAAGCCCATGCATTCGCAGGGCGGTCGTCCGTTGCCGGATATCGCGCACATTGAACAGCCGTACTGGTTCGGCAGCGACCGAACTTTAGCGCCGGATGAGTTTGGTTTGAAGGCCGCACGGGCGCTGCGGACAAAAATTGAAGAGATTGGTCCGCAGAAGGTTGCCGCATTCGTGGGTGAGCCGATTCAGGGAGCGGGGGGTGTCATTGTTCCGCCCGACAGCTACTGGCCGGAAATCCAGAAAATCTGCGACGAGTACGGAATATTGCTGGTAACGGACGAAGTCATCTGCGGCTTCGGCCGCCTGGGTGAATGGTTCGGCGCGGACTACTACGGTGTACGCCCGGACCTGATGACCATTGCCAAGGGAGTATCGTCCGGCTATTTGCCACTCGGGGGAGTCATGGTCGGCGACCGACTCGCCGATGTTCTGATTGATAAGGGTGGCGAGTTCTACCACGGCTTCACGTACTCGGGCCATCCCGCTTCTTGCGCTGTAGCGATCGAAAATATTCGCATATTGAAACGCGAGGGTCTGGTAGAACGCGTGCGTGACGACATTGGTCCGTACCTGCAGAAGGGCTGGCATAGCCTCAGCGAGCATCCGCTGGTCGGTGAAACACGCATGAAGGGCCTGATGGGTGCAATGGAGCTGGTGGCGAACAAGGACCCGATCGAGCGCTTCGACAGTAAACTTGGAGTCGGCACGATGTGCCGCGACATCCTCGTGAACAACGGCCTCGTCATGCGCGCTGTGGGCGATACCATTGTCGTCGCACCGCCATTGATCCTGACCCACGACCAGGCGGACGAGTTGATCGGGAAGGCATGGAAGTGCCTCGATTTGCTGCAACAGGCCCTGTAACAAGAGGCCTTGTAAGCAGGACCTGAAAACAATACGAAATTTGTGGGGGGCGATAAGCGATGTCGGTCAAGAAATCCGGTGATTTTGCTTTCAACCGGCAGAGCCTGTACGGCACCACCAGCGAACCGACTTACGCGGGTGCGCTGTCTTTCATGCGCCGCAAATATACGCGTGACCTCGCCGGCGCGGATCTGGCGGTGACCGGCATACCCCTGGATACGGCGACCACCAACCGGCCCGGTGCCAGGCTGGGCCCGCGGGCAATTCGTGCTGCCTCGTCGATGATCAGCTGGGAAAGGCCCTACGGCATGCAGTTTGATCCCTTCGATCGTCTCGCGGTGATCGATTATGGCGATTGTTTCTTCGATTTCGGACGACCGGAAACGGTGCCTGCCGCCATCGAGGCGCATGCCGCGCAGATCATCTCTGCCGGGACGGCAGTCTTGTCACTCGGTGGCGATCATTTTGTTTCCTGGCCACTGCTCAAGGCTCATGCCGAGAAGCACGGAGCGCCATTGTCCCTATTGCACTTCGATGCTCACAGCGACACCTGGGCGGATGAAGAGGGCCGGGTGGATCACGGTACGATGTTCTGGCATGCGGCCAGATCCGGCATCGTCGATCCGGCGCATTCCGTGCAAATCGGCTTGCGTACCACCAACCCCGACACGCTGGGCTTCAATGTGCTCGACGCACCCTGGGTGATGCAACATGGCATCGACGCCGTGGTCAGCGAATGCAAGCGGATTCTCGGTTCGCGGCCGGTTTACCTGACCTTCGATATCGATTGCCTCGATCCATCGTGCGCGCCGGGGACGGGTACGCCGGTTTGCGGCGGGCTGAGCACTTTCCAGTCGATCTGGATGCTGCGTAAACTCGCGGGCATCAATGTGATCGGCATGGATTTAGTGGAAGTCGCGCCGGCCTATGACGTCGGCGAAATGACGGCGCTGGCGGGCGCAACGCTGGCCATGGAAATGATCGGACTTTACGCGGCGCGTCCTTCGACCTGAAGTCAGTTCGCTCAGAAGCTCGGCGGCGTGCACGCCGACACCACGACGCAGTCTTCGCTGCCGGTATTGCGAAATCGATGTGGCAGGCGACTGTTGAAGCGATATGCATCGCCGACCGATAACGTGCGTACCTGGTCCGCAACGGTGACCTCGAGGCGTCCCTGCAGAATGACGCCGCCTTCCTCGGCTTCGTGACTCAACATTGACTGGCCGGTGTCGGCGCCCGGCCGGTATCGCTCATGCAGTATCTGCAACTTGCTGTCGATGAGGTCGCCACCCACCTGGCGGTAGGAGATCGGCCCGCTGCCGATCTCGCTCAAGTCCTCGTGTGCGTAGAAATATTTTTCCTCGACGCCGGCGTGCGGGGAGAAAAACTCGGCGAACGACACACCCAGCGCATCAAGGATGCGTTTCAGCAGGCCCAGCGAGGGGTCCGTGCGGCCGTTCTCGATGAGGGAAATGGTCGCATTCGACACGTCGGCCTCGCGGGCCAGCCGCCGCTGCGAGAGGCCGTGCCGGGTGCGCAGGGTACGAAGCCGGAGTGCTACGTCATCCATCGCAGAAGATCCTGTTGAATTGTTGAATTTACTTAACGATCCGTGACCACATACTAACTAAATCAATAACTTGTTTTCAACTGTTTAAATATTGTTAACCACTGACCGCTGCGGTACGCTTGCCCGCTATGTTAATGGTGAACGATCACGTTAATTCCTGGTACGCGGCTTCCCGCCACACCAGCACCGACTACCCGGCGCTGGAAGGCGAACAACGCGCGGATGTCGTCGTCGTCGGTGCGGGCTTCACCGGCTTGTCGACGGCGCTCAGTCTCGCAGAGCGCGGCTACGACGTTGCGGTCGTCGAAGCACATCGGGTCGGCTGGGGTGCGTCGGGGCGCAATGGTGGTCAGCTGATCGACGGCTTCGTCGACGAATCGAAGATCCAGAAACGGCTGACGCGCGCGGAAACAGACATGGTGTGGCAGCTCGGGATCGACTGTCGCGACCTGGTCATCGAGCGCATCGAGCGTTACGGCATCGACTGTGACCTGAAGTTCGGCTTCGTCGATCTCGCGCTCAATGAGCGTGACATGAATTATTTCCGGAGCGAAATCGAACGCAAGCAGGCGCGTAACTATCCGCACCGATTGACGCTCGTTCCAAAGGAAGACATTCACTCGGTCGTCGGATCGGAGCGTTACATCGGCGCGCTAGTGAACGCCGGCAACGGTCATCTGCATCCGCTCAATCTTTGTATTGGTGAAGCCCGGGCGGCGACAAAACTCGGGGTGAGAATCTTTGAGCGATCGGCGGTCACGCGTGTGCAGCACGGGGCAAACCCGGTCGTCTATACGGACCGCGGCTCCATCGCCGCGACCAAGGTTGTGCTGGCGGGTAATGCATACCTGGGACGGGCAGAACCGAAATTGTTCGGCGCAGTGATTCCGGCCGGCAGTTACATCATTGCCACTGAATCGCTGGGCGAGGAAAGGGCCGCGCAAATCCTGCCGCAGGATATGGCTGCCTGCGACCAGCGGGTGGGACTCGACTATTTCCGGTTGTCGGCGGACAAGCGCCTGCTGTTCGGTGGCCTGTGTAATTACTCCGGACGCGATCCGAAGAACATTTCAGCATCGCTCAGGCCGAATATGTTGCGCGCATTTCCACAGTTGCAGAACGCACGTATCGAATACGAGTGGGGCGGTTATATCGCGATCAGCATCAAGCGCATTCCGCAACTCGGTCGCATCGGGGAAAGCACCTGGTACGCGCAGGGTTATTCAGGTCACGGGCTGGCGCCATCGCACATGGCCGGCAAACTGCTTGCCGATGCCATTGGCGGCGACGTCGAGAAGTTTGATGTATTCCAGCGGATTCGGCACATGAAGTTACCGGGCGGCAAGTGGTTCGCCAATCCGGCGCTCGCGCTCGGTATGCTCTATTATCGATTGAAAGAATTACTCTGACGGCAGGAGAATGCCATGGCTGACAACACCGCGAGAAA
>CAZSDL010000226.1:2329-3933 GCA_964605635.1 uncultured Woeseiaceae bacterium | reverse complement strand
ATCCTCCGGAGTCTTTCAACGACCCCCACAACAATTGGGCGGCGTAGGCGCGCCAGGGTCGCCATGCTTCGGCGCGCTGAAGTAATTCGGCCGGCGTCGGGCGGCGCGGACCTTCCAGCGCCTTCATCAGACCCAGGTCGCTGGCAGGAAACGCGTCGGGGTACTTCAGGGCACGCATGGCCACATATTGCGCCGTCCAGTCGCCGATACCTTTTATAGAGCAAAGCGATTTGCAAAATTCCTGCGGCTCCTGGGTCGGATCGAAGCCGATTTCGCCGGACGCTACCGCTGCTGCGAGACGGCGAATGGTTTCCGCCCGGCTGCGTATGAGGCCGATGTCAGTCAGTGTCGCCCGTTGCAGTTCGGTAGCCGAGGGGAATACGCGTGAAAGCTGCGGGTCCGCGACGCCGTCCGCAAGCTTCAGTGGTTTGCCGTAGACATCCGCTATGCGCCCTGCCATGGTGGTCGCTGCCTTGACGGAAATCTGCTGGCCGAGAATCGCCCGCACCGTGAGTTCGAATCCGTCCCAGGCGCCTGGCACGCGCACACCCGCGTTGCCGGCAATCAGCTTGCGCAAGACAGGATCGCGCCGCAGCGCGGCCGTGATGTCACCGACCGGCGCGTCCAGGTCGAATGCTTCGCGCGCACGCTGCATGACATCGAACAGATTGTGCGTGGCGATTCCTCGAACGCTTAATGCGAGATAGCCAGTTTCGCGAGCCGGTTTTACCTCGACCACACCGTGCTCGTCCGCGAACGCCAGCGTGCGCCTGTACTGGTCTCCGGCCACCTGTTCGACGCGCGGTGTGGCGCGCGCTGCGAGAAACTCCAGCATTGCGTGCCAATCGAACGGCATACGAAACGGCATGCGCAATGTCAGGACGACGGCCTGGTCAGCGGGGGCCGGCTCGTGCCGATCCTTGCGCAACGCGCGTGGCGTGCGGCCCCAGGTTTTCCGGAAGGCGTCGTTGAAGCGGCGCACGCTGCCATAGCCTGCCGCGCTGGCCACGTGCGCCATCGGCAAGCGCGTGTCGTCAACGAGGCGCTTCGCGAAATGCAGTCGCTGCGTATGTGCGACCGCGAGCGGCGACGCCCCGAGATGTTTCGTGAACAGGCGCCGCAGATGCCGGCTGGTTACACCCAGTCGCTCGGCCAGTTGCTCGATGTCGCCTTCGTCGAGCGCGCCGCCGGCAATGAGGCGCAATCCGCGGCGCACCGTGGTCGAGGTGCCGCTCCAGGCCGGGGTTCCGGGTGCGCATTCCGGGCGGCAACGCAGGCACGGGCGAAAACCCGCCTCACCGGCGGCTGCAGCGGTCGGGAAATATTCGATGTTCTCGCGCTTCGGCGAGTTTGCCGGGCAGATCGGGCGGCAATAAATGCCTGTCGTGCGAACGCCGATGTAGAAACGGCCGTCGAATCGGGCGTCGCGCGCGAGGCGCGCACGTTCCCAGATTTTGTGTTCCGGCAATGGACGAGGGGTGCTCATGCGGCAGGAGTATACGCCTGCCGGGCATCCAAACTAGCCAGAATCGGACCTCGTAGGAGCGCGCCTGCGCGCGAATGGGAAGAGGCTTATCGCCACCGCATTCGCCCGCAAGGCGGGC
>CAZSDL010000226.1:0-2229 GCA_964605635.1 uncultured Woeseiaceae bacterium | reverse complement strand
ATAAGCGATGAAGCGAACCTGGTGGGAGCGCGCCCTGCGCGCGAATGGGAAGAGGCTTATCGCCACCGCATTCGCCCGCAAGGCGGGCTCCTACAGAATAAGCGATGAAGCGAACCTGGTGGGAGCGCGCCCTGCGCGCGAATGGGAAGAGGTCTGGGTGAGCCGCGTTTTCGCAAGGTTGAATCGAACGCAGTCGACGCGTCGGCGACAACGCGCATCGATGGACCGCTTCCCATTCGCCCGCAAGGCGCGCTCCCACATCGTGTTTTGGGGCGGCGCTTTTAGCGGTCGATGCCACCCATGCACAGGTACTTGATCTCGAGATAATCGTCGAGGCCGTATTTCGAGCCTTCCCTTCCCTGGCCCGATTCCTTTACCCCACCGAACGGTGCCATGGCGTTCGAGATGATGCCCTCGTTGATTCCCACGATGCCGTATTCGAGACCCTCACTAACGCGCCAAACCCGCCCGATGTCGCGCGAGTAAAAATACGACGCCAGTCCAAAGGGCGTGTCATTCGCCATCCGGATTGCCTCTTCTTCCGTCTTGAAGCGGAAAAGCGGTGCCACAGGCCCGAAGATTTCCTCGTTGAACACGCGCATATCTGTTTTCACGTTCGTCAGAATGGTCGGATTGACGAAATTCTTGCCGAGGTCCGACCGCCCGCCGCCACTGACGACTTTCGCGCCGCGCTTGACCGCATCATCGATAAAGCTCATCACTTCGTTGGCCGCCTCTTCACTGATCAGCGGGCCGACATTGACGCCTTCGACGGTACCGTCACCCACCTTGAGCGCCGTGGCTGCCGCCATGAGTTTCTCGGTAAACTCATCAAAAATACCGTCTTGCACCAGGATGCGGTTTGCGCAAACGCAGGTCTGGCCGGCGTTACGAAACTTGCAGATGATCGCGCCCTTGACGGCCTCGTCGACGTCGGCGTCGTCAAACACGATGAACGGCGCGTTGCCGCCCAGTTCCATTGAAGTGCGCTTCATGGTCTTCGTGCAGTCAGCCATGAGTTTCTTGCCGACCGGGGTCGAACCCGTAAACGTCAGCTTGCGGACGATGGGGTTCGACGTCAGCTCCCCACCGATTTCCTTCGTCCGCCCGGAAACCAGGTTGATTACGCCCGGAGGCATACCGGCCCGTTCGGCCAGTTCGACAAACGCGTACGCCGACAGTGGCGTGTAGTTGGCAGGTTTGCAGACCACGGTACAGCCGACCGCAAGCGCCGGAGCAATTTTCCGCGCGAGCATGGCATTCGGAAAGTTCCACGGCGTAATGCAGGCCACGACGCCGACCGGCTGCTTGATGACAACGATACGCTTGTCGCTTGCCGGCTCCGGGATGGTGTCACCGTAAACGCGCTTGCCTTCTTCGGCGAACCACTCGACGTAGCTCGCACCATAGGCAATTTCGCCGCGGGATTCCGCGAGCGGCTTGCCCTGTTCGGCCGTCATGATCTGCGCGAGATCTTCCTGGTTCTCCATCATGAGGTTGAACCATTTGCGCATGATAGCCGCGCGTTGCACGACACTCGTCTTGCGCCAGGATTTCATCGCAGACTCAGCGGCTTCGATGGCTCGTCGGGTTTCAGCCGCGCCGCAGCTTGCCACCTCGGCCAGCAACTTGCCGTTGGCGGGATTGTTTACGGCATACGTTTCGCCGTTATCGCTGTCGACCCATTTGCCATCGATGTAGGCTCGGGTTTTGAGAAGGGATTTATCAGTTAACTTGATGCTCACTCTCAGGCGCTCCGCAGGAATTGACTGTGATGGTCAGCTGAGCAGCATAGAGTCTTGAGCCCCGCGCTTCAATGTCGGACTGGAAACAAAAACGGCGGAGTGGCCAATGCCACCCCGCCGGTCGTATCCCCGCCTGATGCTGTTTAAGGGCTACGCAGCAGCGCGTTGCAGCTTGCGGTCGTTCTTTGCCAGCCACTTCTCGAGGTCGTCTGCGCCACCGATGTGCTCACCGCTGATGAAAACCTGCGGTACGGTGGTGGCAGCGGCGACGGCCCGCAGCGTCTGATCCGAATATTCGTGGTTCAAGCGCAGCTCCTCGAAGTCTATGCCGGCGTCGCGCAGCAAACCCTTTGCCCTCACGCAATGTGGGCAACCGTTGCGCGTGAAGACCGTAGCGTTGAGCGGCAATGCTTCTTTTGGTGCGATGTGCTGCAGCATGGTATCCGCGTCGGAAACGCCGTACGGGTCGCCCGGCTTCTCCGGT
>CAZSDL010000225.1:0-3938 GCA_964605635.1 uncultured Woeseiaceae bacterium | reverse complement strand
GTCTAGAATTAAGTCGTAACGCTCGGTCCCTTCGGTGAAGTTCTCTTTCGTGTAGTCAATGATTTGATCGGCGCCGAGCGAGCGGACAAGCTCCACGTTCCGCGTGCTGCAGACGCCAGTCACCTCGGCGCCGAACGCTTTCGCGATCTGGACGGCGAACGTGCCGACGCCGCCGGACGCGCCGTTGATAAGCACTTTATGTCCCGGGCGCAACCGAACACAGATACGTCTATCGAAGTTCGATTTTCTTGTATTCGATAGATTCTAGATATCTCCCCGTACTCGGGTCATAGGTATGGCCGATCAATAGCCAAATGTCTCGGTGGCAATATTTTGCGCCTTCGCGCATTCGGCTTTGAAATCGTACGGCACTTCATCAGCACAATCCGGCCACTTGCCCGTTGCCATCCAGAACTCGACGAGGCCGAGGCGCGCGCACAAGCGTACGAAGCGCGGGTCGTTACGTAGTTCGGGCATGTTCGCCTGGAACAGCATCGATGTTCGGTATCCGTCCGGTCCCATGATGTCACCGCTATTTCCAGCGGGACCAAGTCTAGCGCTTTCTGCAATCTGGTAGGCCTCGTGGTGCAGCCCCAAGTGTGCGGTGTAAACGAGGCGGGAGCAGTCGACCCAGCCGGTATTGCTGACATGCATTGCAAGATCGTGCCGCCATTTGCTGGTGTTCTCTGGCGATGGATCACGTTTGGTTCTAATGAAGGCCAGGCCTTCCTCGAACTCACGTAACGGGCGGCATTTCGCAAGTTCCAGCAATTCATCGACGCCAGTCCAATCCTCGAGAAGCGCTTTTGCTCGAAGCAGACTTGTAAACGGAAAGCTCATGTCGGGAATTCGTCCCATGAGGTCCTCAAAGACAGGTATTGCATCCACGATATGGCCAGCTGCCATTCTCGCGAGGGCAACTACGTTCGCCGCCATGGGGTCCAATGGATCGGATTCGTAGGTTAGTTCGTCCTGGACCAGGCTCTCGCGAACGTGTCCAAAATTCCGCAACGACCAGCCGATGTACTTCTTGCCATCCCCGACGCCGGGTGCCTGGCGAATTCGCGTCAGGGCAGTTTCGGCTTCCACAAAGTGACCAAAGGGCGGAATCACGAAGAGCTTTGCAACCAGGGCATCGACGTTTTCCGGATCCAGGCCCAGCGCGGTGTTTGCCTCGCGCAAAAGCAATTCCGCAGTTGCCGCGCGTTCTGCGAAAGGCTGATAAAAACGCAGCCAGGCGCGCAGGTACGCCTGACGCGCCCAAGCTTCTGCGAAAGTTGGTGAGCGTTGCGTGGCAACTTCAAGAAGTCCAATTTTGGCGCGCAACTCATCTGGCGCATAGGACTTCAGACTCGCGCGTAGGTAGAGGTCGTATACCGCGGGATCGACCACGCTCGACGCGTTGCCGGAAAACGTCTGATTGAGCGACCCGGCAATGCTCTCTGAAATGTCGTCCTGCACCGAGAAAATATCTTCGAGACCGCGATCGTAGCGATCCGACCACAACGTGGTTCCCGTGGATGCCTCGATCAGGTGCGCACTTACGCGCACACGGGCTGCGGCACGGCGAATCGAGCCATCGAGCACATGCGAGCACTTGAGAACGTGCGCCGCTTCGGCTTTGCGTTCGCCACGGAACTGAAAGCTCGACGTGCGGCCGATCAGTTTCAGATTGGCGCCGCGCGACAGGCGCTGAATGATGTCCTCGCTGACTCCATCCGAAAAGAACTGCATCTCGGCATCAGCCGATAAATTGTCAAAAGGAAGCACGGCAAGGATAACGTCCACTGTCAGAGGAAGGGTGGGCGCTGTAATCATCGCAGACGTTTCTGTTTCGCCTCGCGTCAGCGCGGTCACGCTCGCAAGCACAGTCCGCCAGCCGGCGGCCCGCGAGTTACCGTTCCAGGCGACCAGATTTGCGCATTGGATCTGATCGAAGGGCATCGGCAGGGTAGTGCCATCGAGTGTCACCTGAACAAGCTTTCGCAAATTCCGCGCACGATCTGCTTCCGAGCGCACCCACTCCGATTTGACGGCGTCGGCCGACCAGATTACCAGTACAGCTTTCGCCGCTTTCAACTGAGCTTCGATGACGTCGGAATAGGCACGGTGGGCCGGCAATTCGTCGTCGCGCCACACGGAATAACCGAGCGCGCGCAGTGCGTTGCCAATCTGCTCTGCCTTGGCGGCCGTCGAACGCGCATAGGAGATGAAGATGTCCGACAATTCGCGGTTGTCCTGCCCTGAAATTCGGTATCGAGAATGGGATGCGAGTATAACCGGGCGTGTGCCAACGCTGAACAATGAGTCAAACGGGATCGGAATTTCGTTCTGATCCAGGACAGGCTGCTAGTATCGACAGAAGGGCTGGAAAAACCTGCCGTTGAGGTAAGTCCAGGTCAATAACATCCGCAACATATCGCCCGTTTCGTATTGCGCGGTTGTTGTCGCGGATTCTATGCATTCCGGTGTCGACGATGTGGGCCGCTGCTGCGTCTGGTTCCGATACGATCCGCGGCACCCCGTTGCGATAACCCGAGTTGTATCATCTACCGTCAGATCAGGTGGCCCCAACCAAGAATCGACTACTAACAGTGACCCGTGCCGAATCAGCGACACCAGGGTCTTCAGGTCGTTTAGTAATTGTCACCCGCCAAATTTTTCAATAGGGCGCCGGGGTGTTCGTTGTGTCAATTGCGGGACTTTGCGGCGCTCATTCACGCATGTGGATTGGCGACTGCTTCTTCTTGATCAGTGATCATAAGCGGGGCTCTCTTGCGCGTGCTTCATAGAGCGCTGTCGCGAAAGAAAGAGCTTTTCAAAAATGACTATTGAGGCAATCATGACCAAAAACAATTTATTCATTCTCATTACCAATATTCGCCAAAGCTGGAAGGGTTCCCGGACTTTAGTTTAGGGTAAAAGAAAAAATAGCGGAGCTGTTTCCTCGTGACGTTTTCGATTCTGCACAGCACGCCTGCTGCTTTGTTATCTCTGTTTAAAGTTCCAATATTGCTGAACAATTGAGGTATAAAGACTATCCTCACGTGCGCTGTTCTGAATCTTTAATCTGTTGGAGAAAGTTATGAAATTGTGGATCGTGACAATGATGTGCCTGTCGCTGGCGGCTTGTGGCGGTTCCGGGAACGGCGACACACAAGTTGCCGCCCCGGACGGCGCTTCCGCAACTGGCAGCTCCGAACTTTCCACCACAGGTTTACCGCTGGATATGCCGATGATGCAGGGCGCGGAGATACTCAATCCGATCAAAGCGCGTTCGGGCGGAAAAATCCACGAAACAATTTTCAAGGTAAAAGCCTCACCGAAAGAAGTTGTCGAGTTCTACAAGCAGCAGATGCTGGACCGCGGCTTCACCATCGGTGAAGAATATGTCGATGACATGGGGTTGAGCAGTTGGGGCGAAGATGGCGAATTCCTGTTCAGCATGAAAGGCAGCACCAACAAAAGGGACACGCCGGAGGCGCAGCGACTCAGCGACGGTGAGACTCGTGTTCTGACAATCGGCAGATTCAAAAACAGCGAATAATCCGGCTTCAATAATTTGTTGGGCGTGGGGGGCAACATACCATCTTGCGCGTTCAGCCCTGCCTCTGTAGCCTCGAAGGCGGGTCTATGCAGCGGATAGTGCGTACAAGGGGCCATTGTGTCAGCATCGAAGCCGTTGGAGCGAGCGGAAATCGGATCGATGACGGCAGATGCTGACCACTATCCGGCGGAGCCGGCCCGACCCATCGTGGTTAAGGCGCGTGAATCTTCCCCTTTCACCCGGAAATACCGGCGTTGTTCGGCCCCAAGCCAGACGCAAGCCCACACCCAGAAGGCTGCGAGTGGTGTCAAAAGCCCGTTGGATTGACAGGCTGACGATAGGAGTATCTTGTTCTTTACGCTGCATAAAAATCTTATCCAATCAATAAGTT
>CAZSDL010000224.1:0-3965 GCA_964605635.1 uncultured Woeseiaceae bacterium | reverse complement strand
TCGGCCATGAGTCCAAACCGGACCGCTGCAGGCAGAAACGCGTCGGGACCGATCATCTTGCCATTGTCGCCTTTCATGCGCAGCAGCACTTCGTGGTGGCTGGTATTGCCTGTCGCGACGCAAACGATGGGCTGATAACGCAGCACCAGCGACTCTGTGTCGATGGCTTCACGGAGCCTGCTGATCCAATTGACGTCAGCAGCCATTTGCTCTGCCTCACGCTCAGACACACTGTGAAATGCAAGCCTGTTCCGGCCGGAGGTCTTCGCGTGGCGGCAAGCTATATCCACGCGTGCCATTAATTCATCGGTGTCGCTTTTTCCAGACCCGATCATTGCAATTCCGATACTGCAATGCACATGGATTACCTGATTTTCTTCGATGTGGGCAAGGCGGCGCATGTCATCGAGAATTGATTCCGCGAGCACCCGTGTTTCGCGGCGCGTTACATCTTTCAGCAACACAGTGAATTCATCGCCGCCAAACCGCGCAACCGTTCCCCGTTCGCCAACTGTATGCACAAGTTGATTCGCAACTTTTATGATCAGTCGATCACCGGCGGGATGCCCGCAGGTGTCGTTCACGTACTTGAACTGGTCGAGGTCGACGAACAGCAATGCGCCGCGGTTCTTACCGGACGTAGTCTGCAAATGTTGCCGCAACTCCTCTGTGAAACGGCGTCGATTGAAGAGCCCGGTAAGCATGTCGTGATTGGCCAATTGCGACAATCTTTCATTGCGTTCGCCCAGCGCCGATGCGGTTGACTCAAGCGCCTCGACAATTTCGGAAATCTCACGATGTCGCGCAGGCTTGAACACGACCGCCAGGTTTCCTTTCGCAAGCTCGGTGATAGGCTTTTGCAGATCGGAGATTGCCATCAACGCTCGTTGTAGCGTGCGTCGGCCAAGGAAGCCTGAGATGATGAGCAGGATCAACAAGACAGTAATTGCCACCTTGATGTTGTTCATCAGGCGGTTGTGAAAAACGCCGAAGTCGAGCTCAAGTCCCACGAAGCCCGCCAGGCTTCTTACAGCGGTAGCTTGGGCCGCTGTGGGATCGAAGCTGAACAAGCCATCACTGGCAATCGCCTCTGTCCAGATCGGCGCATAGATCCTGAACGAGCGCGCATCGAAGAAGGAGCTGTCGATCACGTAAGGCGTGTCAGTGCCTGTGAGGGCGGCAAGTTCGCCCAGGCGGGTGGTTGGCAGCGCCTGGACTTGATTCGATTGGACGTCGTTGTTCGCGATCGAACGAAGCACTGTCCCGCTTTCGTAGTAGAAGACAACTCGATCGATCTCCGGATACTTGGCAATGAAACTCTCCAACCTGAGAATGGCCTCGTCGTTGTCCTGCACATACAGCGGCGCGCCCAGTTCGTTTAGATCCTCCGTCCATTGCAGCGCCCAGCGGCTGTTGTTGTCCTGCAGTACCCATTGACCGCCCCAGTACAGACCTGCAATCGCCAGCAGACCGATCACGGCCGTGATGATCAGTTGCAGAGAAAGGATTTCGTGCACCAGAACGCGCTTTCCGTGACGGCCGGTCGTCGCGGCAGCCGGCGGTTTCCTGCTCAAGCGCGCCCATACCTGCGCGACTGCCGGAATCACGGATTGCGGCCTGCGTTGCTGCCCGGACCTGAAGTCAGCCGGATCCCCGGCTGCACACCGGAAGCTGTTTGTATATCAATCTCGCTCAAGGGAGTCAGGAACGGAATGCGGTCGGCATCACCGTGTGTAACCTGGCTGGCCACCGACAATGCAGTTTTAGCAATGTCGGAGTAAACCGACATCGAGCTCAGTGTCGCACCCATTTCCAGCAACCCTGCGTTGAAGACAGCAACTTCAACCTGATGGCGGGAGGCGTAGGCCAGCATTTCATGCAGTATGGCAACGCTCAGGATCCGGTTATCGGGAAACAGCCAGAAGCCGTCTATGTCCGGGGCCATGCGCTGGAACATGAACAGGGTTTCGCGGTCCGAACCCGCGATGCGAAAATCCAGTCGAATGCCATGTTCCGCGGTGACACGTCGAGCTTCGGCGACCAGGCTCTCGTGTCCCTCACCCAGTATGGCGCCGATAGTGCGAAGTTCCGGATTTCGCTCTTTCCACGCTTTGATCTGCAACGACAACGGGGGTGTGGACGCCACACCTTTAACCGCTACTCCCGGCCGGTTGATAGTTCCAATATTGAATACCTGGCAGAAAACTACCGGAACTGTCGATCGATTGATCGATTCGCGAGCGGCCTGCAATCCAATTGCGATGACAACCTGTGCCCCGGCTTTTTCGATGCTGGAGAAAACGCCCTGGGCATCAAGGCTCTTGTCGGACAGGTTGTACAGAAGAAAGTCGTCGTGCTGCTGGCTAATTGCGTTGGCAACATTCTCGAACGCCGGTGTCCGGTCGCTCAGTACTATCGCGACCGTCTCAACGACGGGTACAGGCGTTACCGGTTGCTGAGGTTCGACCCTGATCGGCCTGACCGGCCTGACCGGCGGCGGAGGCCGCTGCGCCGGGGCGACGTCCACTGGCGGCGCGACTTCCTTTACGTCATCGTCCGGTGGCTCTGGCGTTTCCGTCCGCAACAATGCGCACCCGCTGACGAGCGCGATGAGGCACACGACCAAAGCACGTGAAATCATTTCCATTAGCCGGGTGCTCAGTGTGCCAGTAGTGTGATTCGTCGGCATTGCTTACTTGCGAATCCTGTGCGGCCGTCTCTTCGCAGCTGCAACTTCTGCGTGGCATCTCAACATACCGGACCTGCGCAACAAGGTCAGGATTTGCGTCTCAAATCGGCAAGGTTTGCCGCTCTTTATCGAGAATACGCCGGGGATTATGTCGAACGGAAACACACGACAATGCGGTGAGTTTCCCAAGGAGATTGGTATCGGGCTACAGTCTGTAAGGTCGCTGCGCGCAAGAACCAGTCAGAACTTGCGGTTGCGCGGTTTGTTATTTTTGTCCGCGTCCAACAGAGACGCGATCGCGACCGTCGCGCTTGCTCCTGTAAAGCGCCTCGTCTGCCATTGCAATCAGGCGCTCGGATGAAATCGGGTCGCCACGGCCACGAACTGCGACACCGACACTGATTGTCGCCGGCACCGAACCGCTACGCGTATTGATAGTCATGTTCCGCATGCCATCGCAGATACGTTCTCCGATCGCCATGCAGCCCTTTTCATCGACGTCGTGCACAATAACGAGAAATTCCTCGCCGCCGTAACGACACACAATATCCTGCGGCCGCACTGAAGCGACAATCGAACTGGCGACACGTCGCAGTACCTGGTCACCCACCTGGTGCCCGAACTGATCGTTGACTTGCTTGAAATTATCGATATCGGCAAGACAAACGCCGATCATGTGGTTATGTTTTACCGCTTCCTTGAGTGCGGAATTCAACAGGTCTGTCGCGCCACGGCGATTCCAGAGACGCGTCAGGGGATCGAACATTGCCTGACGGCGTGCTTCGCCAAGTTTGGCCACCAGCGCGGATTGCGCATTGCTGAGTTCGACCGTAAAAAGTTCCCGCTGCGCCATGTCACCGAGATCTGTCAATGTTGTTGCAAAAGCAGGGTCAGGTTCTCTCGGATTGACGTCCATGACACAAAAAGTGCCGATGGTCCTTTTGTCCGAATCGCGGATGGGATAGCCGGCGTAAAAACGAATTTTCGGCTTTTTGCAAACGAGTGGGTTGCTCATCAGGTACAGGTCGTTCTGCGTATCCGGAACTATTTTCTGCTTTCCCTCTTTGATCACCTCGGCGCAGAGACTCGTTTCCATCGGCAACTCAGTGACCTGCCAGCCGGACACCGACTTGAACCACTGCCGATCTCCCTGAACGACAGTAATTGCAGCAATAGGCACGTTCAGTGCGCGACGAGCGAGGCGTGTTATACGCTCGAAGCGCTCTTCCAGCGGTGTATAAAAGGGATCAAGAGAATGCAGGTTCGCCAGCTTGAG
>CAZSDL010000223.1:0-3988 GCA_964605635.1 uncultured Woeseiaceae bacterium | reverse complement strand
GGTGTGTTGCTAAACCTGATCCTCGGCTTGTCTCGCATCGTGCTGGCTATGGGCCGGCGTCATGACCTGCCACCGATGTTCAGCGCAATTACGGAACAGGGTGTGCCACGGGCGGCCGTTATCGGGGTCGGCCTGTTAATCGCGTGCCTGGCGTTAAGTGGCGACGTCGAAACCGCATGGGCCTTCAGCGCATTCACGGTCCTGATCTACTACGCATTAACCAATCTCGCTGCACTCAGGTTGCCGCGCGGTCAGCGTCTTTATTCGTCGTTCGTCGCCTGGCTCGGGCTCGGCGGCTGCCTGTTCCTCACGCCATTCCTTCCGCTCCGTATCTGGGCAGTAGGCACAGCATTAATCGCAGTCGGATTATTGTGGCGTCTGGCAGCGCGCCGGATCTGGCCGGTGGCGGCCGGCTGAGTCGGCCCTTGCGGCTGCGACCAGCCGGCGAATTCTCGATGGCACGGTGCTTGCAGGGTCTGGACACGAGAGCAAGCAACCAGGAGCGAAAGATGCCTGCGACGACGCAGCGAAAAACCAGCCAGCCTGGATCGACCACCTTACCGCCGGATCCCGACGAAAACCCGGAGCCAAAACCCGACCACCCAACGGTACCTCCCGATCGTCGGCCAGTACGTCCAATCGAGGAGCCGCCCGGGCCCGGACGGGACGTGCCTGAGCCGCCTGTCGAAGATCCACGACCAGACCAGCCTCGTAAGCTCTGACTGCGGGGCGGGCGCCCGGCGCTGCGGTAGCCCAGAAGTTGCAACGTTTAGCGTCATTACTTGCGATTAATGTCGTGTGAAAAAGTTACGCCCACGCGGTAGAAATTGCCGCAACGTGGGCGGAACGATTCTCTTTGCCTCGCACAGATGCGCGTGCCATGCTGAATACAAGCCGCAAACCAATTGGCACGAAAAATGCTTTACATCAATTACCGGGTTTTTCCGGAAGTTGAACAATTCTTAGCAACAGGAGATTTGAAATGCATCTATCTGCCTCCAGTCTGAAAGGTAACAAAGTTCGCAATGCGCAAGGCGACAATCTCGGCAAGGTCGAGGACTTCATGCTCGATACCTCAACCGGCGAGGTTAGCTACGCTGTGCTGTCGTTCGGCGGCGTGATGGGGATCGGCGATAAGCTGTTCGCAGTTCCGCTGCAAGCAATGCGAGCCGACGCCGATCAACACGAGTTCATTCTCGACGAGTCCAAGGAACGGTTGGAAAAAGCACCTGGCTTCGACAAGGACAAATGGCCGAAGACTGCCGACTCCAAGTGGCACCAGGAAGTCCGCAGCTATTACAACCTGAAGTAAGGGGTCGACAGCCTCGTCTAAAATACCCTGTTGGAGCGCGTCTCACGCGCGAATGCGTTGGTCGTTGTCTCATTCGCCCGCAAGGCGGGCTCCTACGGGGTGCTAGTGTGGTTTCCCCCGGGGTGCTAGTGTGGTTTCCCCCGGGGTGCTAGTGCGGTTTTCCCAATACAATCTGTTCGAGTTGCTGCTGGCTTAAGAGGCCCGCTTGCTGCCATTTCAGCTCGCCGTTTCGAAATACAGCGAAGTTGGGAATGCTGCGTACTCCGTACTGTGCCGCGAGAGCCGGCTCATTTTCAGTGTTGACCTTGAGTACGATGGCCTTTCCAGCGAGAGTGGCCGCCACCTTCGCGACAGCGGGCGCTGCCATCTGGCATGGACCACACCATGCTGCCCAGAAATCCACCAGCACAGGTACGGTCGCATCGCGAGTGATTTCTGAGAATAACGCGCTGTCGACATCGATGGGCTCATCCAATGGCGGCAATTTTTCCTTGCAACTGCCGCAACTGCCTGCATGCGCAAGATGCCACGACGGTACACGATTCTTCGCGCCACAATTTGTGCAAGCCCGGATCATGGCGGACATTCGTACGAGTTGATCGCGTCTGCGAGAAATTCAAGCAGGTCTTCAACAAAACGATTTGCTGCCCGATTGGCGGCCGCCACACCGGCGACCGGATTCTCATCGATCGCCGATTCGATGTAGCTGAATGTGCGGGAACCTGCGAGCGAACGACTGGCAGTATCGATGAGCACCACCCTGATTTCCAGGTTTACTGTGGAGCCCGATTCGCCAAAGGTCTGAACCAGGCGCTGCAGCTCGGAATCCAGACGCAACTTTGTCCTGAACTCTTGCGTCCCGGAGAGGACGGCACCGACCATCCCGGCGCGCTCGAGTCGCGTGACCAGCAATGTTTCCAGCATCCTGGCCGGGGCATCGACCCATGCGTGATAGGCGAAATAATCGAGGCGCGGCGGCGCGTTGATATAGGCCATCCGGGAAGTACCGAAGCCCGGCGCCGATCCCGGAGTACTGACTCTTAACGTCAAACAAGGCCTGTATATTCGGACACTGTGCTCGTCGTGACTCCCGCCGCCGTCGAGCATGTAATGCTGGCTTACTACCCCCTGTCGCGGTCCAGGCAGCGAGCAGCCGGCAACCAGCATCACGATGCAGAACAACACGATGGGCCTCACGTGCAATTTCTTCATGTTCCTCATTCGCCAGGCCCCGGTTCCGGTTTCGACCGGCCGTAAATCAGCACGCTCGGATCCTCGGCGAGTGACTCACTCATGCGGCGCAGGTTCTCGGAAGCCAGGCGCAGCTCGGCAACCAGCGCATTGATCTCCGGCAGCGTCGCGTTGGCGACATCGAGCATGCCCTCAGCACCTGCGTCTATCGCGGTTTGCAGGCCGGCATTGGTTGCAGCGACACCTTCGGCGAGACGCCTTATTTCATCCGCCATGCGTGTCACGGAATCGGCGCCATGCGAAAAATCCTGCATCAGCTCCGGAAACGTAGCGGTGGCGGTACTGACGTTATCGAGCGTTTCTCCAAGTCGTGCAGCGAAACTGTCAAGCCCCGCTGACTGCTCTGCCAGCCGTTCGGTCAGTTTTGCCAGGTTCTCGATGGAACGGCCGATGTTTTCGCGATTTTCGTCACCGAGCAATACGTTGATATTGCTGGTCGTGTGAATGAGGCTTGCCAGCAGGTCCGACATATTCGCATCCAGTCGTGCGAAAAGTGACGGGCTCGTCGGTATCACCGGGTACTCCTGTCCCGGAGCTCTTTGCAGCAGCTTCGAGTCGGCGTCGCCGCCACTCAGATTGATATTGGCCAGCCCTGTCAATCCCTGGTACTCGAGCGTCGCAACTGTATCCTCGGTGACCGGCGTACCATCCCGTACTTGCAGCAACAGCCGAATCCGTTGCGGATTGTCCCGGTCGATGTCAATGCGCTCCACCTTACCGACGTCGACACCGCGAAACTTGAGCAAAGAGTCCGGATTCAATCCCGACACGGATTCAGTCATGTACACCACGTAATGGTTAAAATTGCGCGGCGCCCCGCCCGAACTGATCCACATGATGCCCCAGACGAAAGCCGCGCCGAGCACCAGAACGAAGGCGCCCACGAGGGTATAGCTCGACTTTTTAATCATCTGCAGCTCCTGCCGAACGCGCTCGCCGGCTATGAAAGAAATCTCGCGCCAGCTCATTGTCGGAACCCACCAGTTCCGTGATGGTTCCTTCGGCCGCTATTTTCGCATTCGCCAGGAACAGGATTCGGTCAGCCACGCGCCATAGAGAGCTCATGTCATGGGTGACCAGAATAACTGTAAGTCCGAGCGCGGCCCGGAGCTCGAGCACCAGTTCGTCAATGGCATCGGCACTGATCGGATCCAGTCCTGAGCTTGGCTCATCGAGAAACAGTATTTCCGGGTCCAGCGCGATACTGCGGGCCACTGCCGCGCGCTTACGCATACCACCGCTTAACTGGTTCGGAAACAACGCAGCAGCATCCGGCTTCAGGCCCGCCATTGCAATTTTCAGCATGGCAATCTGCTCTATCAACGTCTGGCTCAATCGCGTGTGCTCCTGCAGCGGCAGGCTGACATTCTCCAGCACTGTCTGATCACCGAACAACGCACCATGCTGGAACATGACACCCATGCG
>CAZSDL010000222.1:0-4041 GCA_964605635.1 uncultured Woeseiaceae bacterium | reverse complement strand
CCAGCTGCAGCGACGTCGTCATGGCATACGGCGTCGGCCACATCATCGGCCATTGTGCATTATTGATGGCAACGCGAATGCGGTGACCTTTCGGAAATACCCAGGACGTAAAGTGCATCTCGATTTCGAGCGGGAAGAATTCGCCGGGTTCCAGCTTCTCAGGCTCACTCGCCGAGTTGCGGTGTGTGCCGTTGAAACCGGCACCGGCAACCTGCGTTACCGTACCGTCGGGCGCAATATCCGACAGGCGCACGAACCAGTTCGCATGTGGCGCGTCGGCAGCGACCGTCAGCAGGGCTTTCGGTAGTCCGAGAATTTCCGTGTCGGTATCGAGCGGCGCCGAATCGTAAACAAGACTGAACGCATCCGTCGGCCGCTGATCGTGTGCCACATCGCCCCACCACATCACCGGCCCGCCAGCCTCGATACCGACCGTCGGCACGTAACGCAACTGGTGCACCGTCTGCTCCGGCGCTGAGCGTGCCAGCGAATGATTGGCCTGCGGATAGTAGGCGCGCTCCTTAATGCGTGCGATCGGCCAGCCATCTTCCCAGCGCCAGAAACCCGGCGCGTGCTCGAGATAAGGACCGGGCGGATGCCACTCGCGCACGTACACGGCAAAACGTGGCTCGTTCATGATGCCGGTGTCGACACCCTTCAACCAGTGATCGAACCAACGAACGGCCTCGTAGCGCCACTCCATACCGGGCTCTGGATACGGCGCATGCGGCCAGGCGTGGGACCATGGCCCGATCATCGCCTTCACTGGTGCCTCCAAGTTCTCGAGCATGCGCGGCAGGCTGTCACGATAACCGTCATACCAGCCGCCGATGTGAAAACCGGGTATGCGGATGGTGTCGTAGCGTCCCTTGAGCGAGGCACGATCCCAGAATGGCCCGTCCCGCTGTTGCCGCTTGTAGGTCATCATCCACGGTTCGGTATCGAAGCGATTTCTGAAGTAGTCATCGTCAATCACGTAATCCGGTGCACCGGGTCGTGCATTGTCGAGATCCTGGCTCATTTCCCAGGAATCGAGATGCATGATGCCATCCATGTAATGCACGTCGTCCTGGTAGAGGTCTTCGGTCGCATCGACGGCGATGATTGCCTTGAGGGCCGGCGGATTGCGCATCGCCATTTGAATGGCATTGAACCCGCCCCAGGAAATGCCGAACATTCCAACCTTGCCGCTGGACCAGGGCTGTTCCGCAAGCCATGCGATAACGGCGTCACCGTCCTCGTGTTCCTGGTCCGAGTATTCGTACGGAATCAAACGACCTTCGCTGTTGCCCGTGCCGCGGATATCGACGCGCGCCACCACGTAGCCGCGTTCGATGAAATACGAGTACATTGAATAGTTGCGCGAACGCGATTCTGTCTTGCGATACGGCAGGTACTCCAGCAGGACCGGAAAGCGCTCGCCCTCGGCACCGCCCTCGGGCAAAAAGAGATCCACTGCCAGATGCACACCGTCCGGCATTGGAATTCGTGCTTCCTCGAGGACAATGCTGTAGCGAACAGCCGCTGCCTCTTCCGCGGCAGCAGGCGACGGCCTCGTCGCAAAAATTGTGGTCAGTATGATCAGCGCGAATGCCAGCTTGGTTATCCGGCCCGCAGTGCACTCATTCATAGCAGAAGCCTGTCGCTTGGTTGATCAGTGGCGTAATTAAAACAGCATAGAGTTACTGCGAAGTCACGCAAACCGCTCTCTCACATCGTGAGCCGAAGCCAGCGGTCGGCGCAACGTCGCGGCGTCCACGGCAACGAGCCGCACAAGCTCGGCATTATCGCGGGCCAATGACCCGTCCGGCAGATGGAGATTATTCTCGAAACCAACACGAATGTGTCCGCCGTGCAGCATCGCATGATGCGCGGCTTCTTGTTCCCGCGCGCCGAAACAGCAAACGCTCCATTCGACACTTTCGCCGAGCGCGGCGCAGAACAGGTCGAGGTCCGCGGGGTCGCCCGCGAGCTCGCGACTGTATCGACCGAGAACAAACAACACGAACGGGTGTTCATCGGCAATAATGCCGCGCCGCCGCAGGTCTTCGAAACGTGTTGCCTCCTCCGGCGAGTAAAGGATGTATTGCGCTTTCACTTCATTTGCAATTAACCAGGCGAAAAATGCCGCCGCCTCCTGTTCACTGGTCGCGCCCGGACACAGCTCGCGCAACGCGAGCGACACGGCTTCCGGCCGCAGTTCACGAACGACAGCCATTTGCTGCTCGCGGGAATACAGGCCGCAGGCTTCGCTGGTGACCTGGATGACCATGCGATCGCCCACTCGCTGGTGCACTGCCGCAATTGCCGTTCGATAGACGTCCGCATCGAGCGTATGCCGGCCCTCTGCATCCCTGACATGCAGATGCAAAACCGAAGCCCCCGCCTCGACCACTGACTCGGCACAGGCAGCAATATCCGATGGTGTGACCGGCAGCGCCGGATGATCTTGTGTGCCACGACGGGCGCCGTTCGGCGCCGACATGATGATGACCGGCTTGCGGTTGGCCTCTACGCCTGACGCCTCGGTCA
This sequence comes from uncultured Woeseiaceae bacterium, assembly GCA_964605635.1. Classification (GTDB taxonomy): domain Bacteria; phylum Pseudomonadota; class Gammaproteobacteria; order Steroidobacterales; family Woeseiaceae; genus IDS-8. Next base: position 1,509 of record CAZSDL010000222.1, on the reverse strand, counting down.
TCAGCGTTGGAAAACTTCAGCGAACACACGCTGCAACTTGTCACCAAGCTCGTCGAAGTGCTGCTGTTCGGCAATAAACGGCGGTGCGATCAATATATGCGCACCGCGCATGCCATCGACCGAACCACTGCCAGGGTAAATGATGAGACCGGCATCCATCGCAGCGGCCTTGATACGCGATGCAATGCGTTCCTCCGCCGCGAATGGCTCCCTGGTCTCTCGATCAGCAACAATTTCAATACCGGCAAAGAGCCCACGGCCACGGATGTCGCCGACGTACGCATGTTCGCCGATGCTTTTCCGCAGGGCGGCAAAGAGCAGCTTGCCGGTCTCGTCGACCCGCGCTAACAATCCGCCCTGATCAAACGCATCCTGCACGGCAACACCGGCGGCACAGGCAAGCGCGTGCCCGACGTAGGTATGCCCGTGCACGAATGCCTCGGGTGAATCGCGTATCACCTCCCATACGCGGTGCCGTGCGACCGTTGCGCCGAGGGGTTGATAACCACTGCCGATGCCCTTCGCCAACGTCACAAGATCCGGCACGATGCCGTCCGTCTCGTGCGCGAAAAAGGTCCCGCTACGCCCGCTGCCGCACATAATTTCGTCGCAGATGAGCAGCACATCGTACTGGTCGCAAATTCGCCGGATCTCCCGAAAATAGCCGGCGACCGCTGGAACCACGCCGAGAGATGCTCCGACCACCGGTTCGGCGATGAACGCAGCAACATTCTCCGGACCCGAGGCTTCAATGACTCGCTCGAGCTCTCTCGCCGCTCGCAGTCCGTATGTCTCGGCTGATTCGTCTGCGAGTTGATGTCGATAGGCATAGCACGGCGCAATTTTCGGCCAATCGTGCAAGACGCCTGCGAGCGGTGCCCTGCGCGCCCGGCTGTCGCTGACCGACAGCGCGCCAAGCGTATTGCCGTGATAACTGTACTCCCGACTGACGATCAGCGATTTGCGCTTTTGGCCAAGCGCCTGCCAGTAGAACCAGGCAAGTTTCAGTGCGGTCTCATTTGCCTCCGATCCGCCGGCGGTAAAGAAAACTCGGGCGTCGCGTTCCGCGAAGCGTGCACCGATGCGCTGGGCAAGCTCCTCCTGCGGTGCGTTCGTGAAGAACGCGGTATGTGCAAAGGCAAGACTCGCCGCCTGCGCCTGAATCGCAGCGATCACGCCCGCATGTCCATGGCCAACGCTGCAAACCGCCGCGCCGCCGCTCATATCGAGCCAGGCACGACCGGCATCGTCGTACAGGTACATGCCGCTGGCACTTACGGCCTGGGGGTAGGTCGACCGGGGGTCCCGGTAGAAAACCGACGTCACGGGTCAGTCCTCGCGGCCGAACGACTGCCGGCGGGCGGTTGCCGCCGACCCCGTTAGCAAGTAGTTTGACCAGCACGCAATCGGAAGACGACTTTGAGGAATCATGTCATGCAATACCGGAAATCCACGCCGCTTCTTCTAACCGGACTGTTGGCCGTTGCCTCCGGCGCACTGGCGGACGAC
>CAZSDL010000221.1:0-4044 GCA_964605635.1 uncultured Woeseiaceae bacterium | reverse complement strand
CCGAATCCGCCAGAGTTAGCGGCAACCAGTCCGTAAAGCGCTGCGTACCTCGCCAGATGCAGGTCAAGGGGTTCGGGAATATGTCGTACCGTCAGAGGGGACGGCGACTCGATCTCGTCACGCCCGATGAGTCACTTCAGTTGGGGCCACCTCCAACCAACTACGCGGACGTCCATCTGACCGGCCTGGCCTGCACCGATACCTGCTCGGATGGCGGTGGGACCGGTATTCCGCCGAAAGAAGAGGCTGCCCGTCCAGAGCCGCCCGCGCTCGCGATTGTCGGCGAATGAGCTGCGAGTTAATCTAGCCTAATTCTCGGGCAGCGAAGCCGGTGCGTCCGGCTCGTTGCCTTTTTAGTCGTCGAGGTCAAACTTCCGGCCCGGCGATGCTGATTAGAAAGTTCGCCTCGAAACCAGCGTGGCAGATCCAAGCGTCGGCCGGACGGTGCAGCCGACGACTTTGATCCAGCCGCCCGGAAGTTCTAGTATGCAGGTCTCTACTGATTGTCGCGACCGTCATTGCTCCGGCAGTCGATTTTGCGTTGCAACCGAGGAATTGGAAACAATGCGAGTTGCCATGATTTCGGACTTCTTCGATATTGACGGGAGAACCGACGGGGGCGTCCAGACGGTCACCAAGTATCTTGTCGAGGAGATGTCCCGATTAGAAAGTCTGGATCTCCACCTCGTAATGTTTCGGCATGGCCTGAAACGAGTAACGCAATTCGAGCATGGAAATCACACACGACACCACTTGCCCATGTCGCGTTTCAGCGCGCTTACGTCGTATGCGAGCAACCAGCGAGAACTCGAAGCGTGCCTCAGCAGCGTCAGGCCGGACATCGTGCATGCCCAAGGCGCCGGTAGCTATGGAATCATGGCGGCGAGGACCAAGTATCCGAAGGTGCTTACCATTCACGGAATATTTGCCGAGGAAACGAAATACATTGGCAGCTTTCGGCGTCGTATGCGCCACAGGCTGCTAACATGGCAAAGTGAACGTTACTGCCTTCGCCGGGCGCCTCATATCATTGCCATCAGCTCCTATGTTGCCAAGTATTATGGCAGCAGGCTTTGCGGTGAATGCCGGTTTATTCCCAATCCTACCAATGCTCGTTTTTTCGGGGTGGAACGACGGGAGGAACCTGGCAGGATTCTATTCGCGGGCCGCATCGTCCCGCTCAAAGGCGTCATGGATCTCGTTCGAGCCGTATCGGCCCTTGACCGGCAACAGCCGTTGCGACTGATTCTCGCCGGCGCTTTGACAGACCGCGTTTACGTCGACCGCGTGCGACGAGAAGTAAGCCGACTGGGCCTCGAGAACGTCGTCGAGTTTCGCGGCTTGTTGGACGAAGACGAAATCTTGAGTGAGTTCGCACGCAGTAGCTGTCTCGTGTTGCCGTCGTACCAGGAAAATGCACCGATGGTCGTACAGGAAGCGATGGCGAGCGGTTTACCGGTGATTGCCAGCAGCATCGGCGGCATCCCGCACCAAGTGACTCACGGCGAGACAGGTTTTCTCATCGAGCCGGGTGACCGGCGTGCGCTCCGAGACCGCCTGGAAGAGATCCTGACCGATGAGTCGATGCGCAAATCATTCGCCGAGGCGGCAAAGATAGCAGCCACCCGTGATTTCATGGCCGTCAATGTCGTCCGTCAAACGGTCGATTTCTACGAGCAAATAGTTAATTCCTGACGTACAGATAATCGTTTCCAGCCAGGATCAGTCACCTTGAAAGAAATAGCGAAATTTGTGATCGTCGGAACTCAGCGGACAGGCACGACGCTGATTCGTACGACCTTGGGAAACCATCCGGACATTCGCTGTCTGGGCGAGGTTTTCAAACTCGGAAAGAAACCATATCGCGAAGAGGGCGGCTACTGGAAATTCAGCCGACGAAATCTCGGCACACGAATTGGCGCCATTGTGGCACCGGCGCGGTCGACGAATGAATTTCTGAACAGCCTGTTTGACAATTCTGATGCCGCTGCCGTCGGATTTAAACTTATGCTGAGTCACTGCGAGCAGAGGCCGTATATCTGGCCGATATTGACGGATCTCGGCGTGATGGCAATCTGGGTTCGACGTGCAAACGCACTGAAAACGTTGGTGTCGAGGCGTACAGCAGCCGCAAGCGGGATCTACCACGTTGCGAGGTCGCAAAACGACTTGCCTGCAGGCACAGGCTGGCGCCCGCCGGAAAACGTCGAGGATCGAAGTATCCTGATTGACACCGGAACTCTGCTCAGCGATCTGGATCGGATCGACCGGGAACAGGCCGCTTGGTCGAGGATGCTGGGCGACAGGACGCGATACATCGAGGTCGTGTACGAGGAATACGTCGCAAACAAACAGCGCGTCAACGATGCGATGCTCCAATTCCTCTGTGTGCGGCGACTACCGATTGAATCCGGTCTCCACAAGATCAACCCGGACAAGCTGTCTCAGTTGATTCGGAATTACGATCAGGTTGTCGCCGTTTTGACCGGCACCCGGTTTGAAGAATGCCTGGACCAGCAGTAAGCCTGTCCGTTCGCAGCCTGACGGCATGCTGTCGGTCAACCGTCGTATGTGCGCCGCAACAGCGAAAATTGCGGAGCTTTCGGACCAGCGACAGCGTTCAGGTGTAGCCGAACTCCGCCAGGTAGTCCTGCCCGAGTCTGACTACCCGGTCGACTTCGGTCGGATCAAAACTCTTCCAGCGGCCGATAGATTTTGGTCTTTTCACCAGGGACGCAAAATCATCAATCCGGTCGACGGGACCGTTGGCAAACTCGACAATTCGCTTCATTTCGGCCGCAGTATTGTCGCAGATATCTTCGAATCGCACGAACAGGTAGCGCGATCCGAGTTGCGTTTCGCCAAATGACTTTACTCGTCTGTTTGATTCGCCCCAAAAGCGCATCATGCGTTCCTCGAGACTTAGCTGTGCCGCTTCCTCTTCCGACACGAAACTCCAATACGTGGGTGAGTTGATGAACGGATTTCCAAAGCACATGTCGCGACCATCGCGAATGACATGGATGAACTTCATGTCAGGAAACAGATCTCGGTAAAACGGCAGAAGAAACATTGATCTCGGATTTTTGAAGCCCCATGGTTTTCGCCGGATTGGAATCAACAATCTTAGCTTGCGTCGAAATGCGCGCTTCATTTTGGCTGCTTGCGACGCATCTTGGCCCAGCAGGTATGGTTTCATCCAGCGTGTCATCAGATAGCGAATTTTGAGATCTTTTGATTTTCGATCGTAGGAATAGCCCGGATACCCCATGAAGATTCCGCACTCCAGCAGAACCTCGGCAAATAGCCGGGTACCCGAATGACCGTTACCACCCACAATGATTGGCGACTCCATGGCCCGGACTCTACCGTCAGCGATGTCTGTCGGCAAGCTACTGATTCGCGTAGCTGTTACCTGGTCCGGATTATTCAGTGCGCCGTGCAAGGCGCCATTTCTCAGTGGGTGAAAATCCCACGCGGTAAGTATCGTTCCAGCCGGTAGCAATTGGAACAATTGTGGAGGTAACGAAGCAGTTGAAGCTTCCAGTGTAGAGGGTCCTTAAGGGACTTGGCGAGCATGCAGGCCGTAACGAGCAGTGAACGCTGAGCAGGCCTCGAAACGGGCAATGCGGAAGCCGACCCGCCTGAATTTCGGGGAAGGCCGCCGTGACTGAGGAAGGTGTCTCATGTCATGCTGACAAAGGGGGGCGGTCAGCCAGTCGTATCGGGCGGTGGATGCGCATACCCGCAAACGGCTACGCTGGTGTGTAGTGGTCAAGCGATTCCGGACACTTTGTTAAGATTTTTTTCATAATTCATCGGTGTCGTAAAACCGAGCGTCGAATGCAGACGCTTCGAGTTGTAATACACCGCTACATATTCCCGCACATCGGCAGTCGCGTCTTCGCGGGTCCGATACAAACGATCGCCAATCCATTCCCGTTTCAGGCTGCTGAAGAAGCGCTCTACTGGAGAATTGTCCCAGCAGTTGCCTTTCCGGCTCATGCTGCAGATCATGCCGTGTTGCTTCAGCAGATTTTGGTA
>CAZSDL010000220.1:0-4072 GCA_964605635.1 uncultured Woeseiaceae bacterium | reverse complement strand
AAGTGCTGGTCGTTGAAGAGAAGCGCGGCATTATCGAGAGCCAGTTCAAGGAATACTTTTACGATTACCCGGGCCGCAAGCCGCAACGCATGATCGGCAAGGAAGACGAGTTCGGCAATCGGCTCGTGCCCTGGGTCGGCGAGCTGTCACCGATTCAACTTGCAGGCATCGTCGCAAAACGGCTCGATGCCGCGATTCCCGGATTGAACTTAGGCGTGAGAGCCGCTCAATTGGCGGCGGCGGGTACGAACGTCATTCGCATAGGCGGCGCAGCGCGCACTCCCTATTTCTGCTCAGGCTGCCCGCACAACACATCGACGCGGCTACCCGAAGGCTCCAAAGCACTGGCAGGCATTGGATGCCACTTCATGGCCAACTGGATGGACCGCGACACAGACGGGCTGATCCAGATGGGCGGTGAAGGCATCAACTGGATTCCGCGGTCCCGCTTCAACGGCGGCAAGCACATTTTCCAGAATCTCGGCGATGGCACTTATTACCATTCGGGTTCGCTCGCCATTCGGCAGGCGTTCGCCGCCAAGGTCAACATCACCTACAAGATTCTGTTCAACGATGCAGTCGCCATGACCGGTGGTCAGCCGGTAGACGGGCCGCTGACGGTCGACGCGATTGCGCACACCGTGCGAGCAGAAGGCGTGCAGCGCATCGCGCTCGTTTCCGATGAGCCGGAGCAGTTCGATGCAGGCGACTTTCCCGCAGGCATGACCATTTCACACCGCCGGGACATGGATGCCGTGCAGCGCGAGCTGCGCGACATCCCCGGCGTGACCGTGCTCATTTATGCGCAGACCTGCGCCACCGAAAAGCGGCGGCGGCGGAAGCGCGGCACGCTTGCCGATCCGCAGCGGTTCGCCGTCATTAACGATCTCGTCTGTGAAGGTTGTGGCGATTGCTCCGTTGAATCGAATTGCCTGTCGGTCGTGCCGAAAGAAACGCCGTTCGGCCGCAAACGGCAGATCGACCAGAACAGTTGCAACAAGGATTTCTCCTGCCTGAACGGTTTTTGCCCGAGCTTCGTCACGGTCGAGACCGACGAGGCACCTAGCGTGGTCGCTTCACAGAGACCCGGGTTGCCGCAACAAGCGCTGGAGTCGCTCGGTTTGCCAACATTGGCGGACCTGTCAGGTGGCTACGATTTGCTGGTTACAGGCGTTGGTGGCACGGGCGTGATCACGGTCGGCGCATTGATCACCATGGCGGCGCATCTCGAAGGTAAAGGCGCGAGCGTGCTCGACTTCATGGGCTTCGCACAGAAATTCGGCCCGGTGCTCAGCTATATACGTCTGGCCGATGATCCTTCGCTGCTGAACCAGGTGCGCATCGAGAAAGGGCAAGCGGACGCACTGATCGGTTGCGACCTGGTCGTGAGTTCGTCACCCAAGGCATCGATGACCTATCGGTCCGGCAAGACCCGCGCCGTCATCAATACGACGGAAATGTCCACTGCGGACTTTGTCAGGCACCGTGACGCCAGTCTGAAAGCCGATGAACGCATCGCGGCCATTGGGCAAACGATCGGTGCGCAGAACCTTTCCACGGTAGCCGCCAACCAGCTCGCAGAAAAACTGCTCGGAAATACTATTTACGCAAACGTGCTGATGCTCGGGTATGCCTGGCAGAGCGGGCTCGTCCCGGTAACGGAGGCGGCCCTGCGACGCGCTATCGAATTGAACGGCGTGGAAGTCGACAAGAACCTGGCGGCTTTCGACTGGGGTCGGCTTGCGGCGGGCGACTTTGCTGCGATCGTCAGGTTGATCGAACAGCCGGTGCAAGGCAATGCGTCCGGCGAATCGCTCGAGGAAATGCTTGATCGCCGAGCCAGGTTCCTGACCGACTATCAGAACACCGCGTTGGCCGAACGCTACCGGAAACTCGTTAGTCGCACGCGCATGGCGGAACAAGCGCTCGGCGGTGACGCTCAATTGCCACTTACCCGTTCCGTCGCTCGCGCGTATTTCAAAACACTTGCGTATAAGGACGAGTACGAAGTCGCCCGCCTGCATGTCGACACGGGGTTTGTCGAACGGTTGAAGAACGAATACGGCAGCACTGCGAAAATTCACTTTCACCTGGCGCCGCCGATCTTGAGCCGTGGAGTCGATGCGCGCGGTCGGCCATTGAAACGGGAGTTCGGTGCCTGGATGATCCCGTTGTTTCGCCTGCTTGCCGGCATGCGCAGACTGCGTGGCACGAAATTAGACCTGTTCGGGCGGTCGCGCGAACGGCGCATGGAGCGCCAGCTTATTGGGGAGTTCGAGACCACGATGGAAACGTTGCTGCAAAACCTGCGGTCTGACAACGTTGCGGTAGCAGTCGGGATCGTGCAGCTTTTTTTGGAGATTCGCGGTTACGGGCCGGTAAAGGATCAGGCAGTTGCCGGGATCAAACCGAAAATTGAGGAGCGCTTGCGTGATTTTGTCAATGTTACGCAGAAGGCGGCTTAGTCTGCGACAATAACTGCCCCTGCAGAAGGAAACTGCGCTAGTCCCGGCGCCCCACATGGTTGCAAACAGAATTAACGAAGACCTCCGCTATGAGTATGCGGACCGGCCGGAGGCCGGCGATACCTTGGCGATCGCACCGGGTATCGTCTGGTTGCGCATGCCGCTGCCGTTTGCCCTTGGCCACATCAATCTCTGGCTGCTGGAAGACGATGACGGTTGGGCGATCGTCGATACCGGTGTTTTTACCGACGTTTCGCGCAAAGTTTGGGAGCAGACCTTCGCAGGTGCTATGCAGGACCGCCGCGTCACGCGCGTCTTTGCCACCCATCTGCATCCGGATCACGCGGGATGCGCCGGCTGGCTAAGTGAGCGATTCGATGTCGAATTGTGGATGCCGCGAGAGGAGTATCTGTTGTGCCGGATCCTGGTGGCGGACACCGGACGCCCGACGCCGGAGGCCGGCATACGCTTCTACAAGGCGGCCGGGTTTGCGCCGGAGTCGATGGATCATTACCAGAAAATGTTCGGGATGTTCGGCAAGTACGTGGCGCCGATGCCGGAGTCCTATCGCCGCCTGCGGGACAGCGATCGCGTGCGGATCGGGCAGCGTGACTGGCAAATCATTGTAGGTCGGGGACACTCGCCGGAGCACGCCTGTCTCTATTGCAGCGCGGACAACTTGCTGATCTCCGGCGACCAGTTGTTGCCGACCATTTCGTCCAACGTCAGCGTGTATCCTACCGAACCGGAGTCCAATCCCCTCGCCGACTGGCTCGATTCTCTCGAATCGTTAAAAAAACAGTTGCCGGCCGATGTGCTGGTGTTGCCGGCCCACGGCAAACCGTTTCGCGGCGCTCACGAGAGACTGCAGTCGCTGATCGATGAGCACCGCCAGTGCCTCGTCGAACTGGAGTCTGTGTGTCGGGAACCGAAGCGCGCGGTCGACGTGTTTCCGGCTCTTTTCAAGAGCCCAATCAGCGACAGCAACCTGATCATGGCAACCGGCGAGTCAATTGCACATCTCAATTACTTGCGGGACCAGGGCCGCATGGCGGTTCAGGCGGACCCATCCGGGGTCAAGTGGTACCAGTCCTGACACTGTAAGCCCGCCTCGCGGGCGAATGCAACATCGACCAACCTCTTCCCATTCGCGCGCCGGGCGCGCTCCAACTCCGCCTCCCAACGCACCACGGAATCCCCCTGTTGGAGCCCGCCTCGCGGGCGAATGCGGCAACGACAAACCTCTTCTCATTCGCGCGCCGGGCGCGCTCCAACTCCGCCCCCAACGCACCACGGAATCCCCCTGTTGGAGCCCGACTCGCGGGCGAATTCGGCAACGACAAACCTCTTCTCGTTCGGACTTGCCGGTTTCCACCATCCAATTGATCTGTGGGAGAATGCGCCAGTAATCCAACTGTCGAGCTCGTTGATCATGTTGCATCGCCGACCACTGCTTTCTCTTCACCTGTCGTTCCTCCTTTTTGTCACCGCCTGCTCACCCTCCACCGAACCGGTCGAGACAACAACGCCCCCGGTTTCCGAATCGCGCAACGTCCAGCCGGCAGCCGTAGCGATGCCGGATCGCTTCGCCGCAGAAGTCAGTGAAA
>CAZSDL010000219.1:0-4089 GCA_964605635.1 uncultured Woeseiaceae bacterium | reverse complement strand
CGATTGTCGTGGCGCCAACTCGAAGATCTCCTGGACGCAGGTGGAAACGGGGTCCGCGATTACCTGGAAATACCCGAGTTGCATCCTGCGCGGCGAAAACTCGGTCGGCGAGTTCTACTCGGTTGCAGTAGCTAACAATATGCAGCAGGCGGATACCGGTACGAAAATGATACATATCGGCCGCAATTCGCGAAGCACCATCGTCTCCAAGGGAATTTCCGCCGGGCGAGCGCAGAATGCGTATCGCGGACTCGTTCGAGTTATGCCGCAAGCGGTCAACGCGCGCAACCATACCCAGTGCGACTCCCTGCTCATCGGCAAGGAGTGTGGTGCTCACACCTTTCCCTATATGGAAATTCGCAACTCAACGGCCAGGATCGAACACGAGGCCACTACTTCGAAGATCTCCGCCGATCAATTGTTCTATTGCCGTCAGCGAGGCGTTTCCGAGGAAGACGCCGTTAACATGATTGTGAACGGCTTCTGCAAGCAGGTGTTCAAGGAGTTGCCGATGGAGTTTGCAGTCGAGGCCCAGGCGCTTATGAATGTCAGCCTCGAAGGCGCGGTCGGCTGAGCGCCGGACAAGGATTATGAAAATGCTGGAAATCAGGGATCTGCATGTGCGGATCGGTACCGCAGACATTCTGACCGGGCTGACACTGACGGTGAATGTCGGCGAAGTCCACGCCATCATGGGCCCGAACGGCTCGGGCAAGAGCACGCTGGCTCAGGTCATCGCCGGTCATGAGGATTACCAGGTTACCGGTGGCTCTGTGAACTTCCTCGGGCGCAATCTGCTGGAACTCGAACCGGAGGAACGTGCACGACTTGGTTTGTTTCTCGGCTTCCAGTACCCGGTCGAAATTCCCGGCGTAAACAACGCCTACCTGTTGAAGGCGGCTCTCAACGCGCGGCGCAAGGAACGCGGCGAAACGGAAATCGATGCATTTGAATTCCTGCAACTCGCACGCGAGAAAATGAAGTTGCTCGACATGGATCCGGCACTGCTCAATCGTTCTGTCAACGAAGGCTTTTCCGGCGGTGAAAAGAAGCGCAATGAGATCCTGCAGATGGCCGTACTCGAGCCGCTTCTTGCCATACTGGATGAAACAGACTCGGGGCTGGATATTGACGCGCTCAAAGCAGTATCCAAAGGCGTGAACGCGATGCGTCATCCGGACCGGGCGATCATCCTGGTGACACACTACCAGCGCCTGCTCGGCTACGTTGAACCGGATTTTGTCCACGTGTTGTCGAAAGGCCAGATCGTCCGCTCGGGTGACAAGTCACTGGCGATCCAGCTTGAAGAAAAGGGATACGACTGGATTCGCGAGGCAGCCACAGGATGAACTCGCACCTTATCGATTTCGCCCTTCTCGAACGGGCAGTCCGCGATCTGCCGGGAGATGCACTGAATCCGGTGCGGGAGAACGCCCTCGCGGCATTCAGGCAGTCGGGATTTCCGGACCAGCGAGAGGAAGACTGGAAATACACAAACCTCGCTCCGGCGGCGAAGCTCAGTAACGCCTGGCTACGGGAACGTTTTACCGATAAAGCACCGCAGACAGTCAGTACCCTGCTACGACAGCAGATCGATCAAACGGTAACAAAGATTCCTGCCCAGTGGGTCGTTATCGTCAACGGTCTCGTTGAGACAGGGTCATTGCACGCTCTTACACCGCAAGCGGGACTCTCTGCCCGGTCAGCCGCGGAGTCGGCGCACTTGCCAAGCATCGTCACAGAGGACGTGATGAGCCGGTTCAATGCCACCCTGGTTCGCGACCTGCTGCACATCAGGGTGGCTGCAAATCAGGCAATCGATAAGCCCATCGGAATTCTGATTGTTGACGACGCAAGTGACGAGACGAGCGTTACCCAGTCCCGCATTGTAATCGAGCTCGCGGCAAATTCGCGTGCGAGCTTCATCGAACTACATGCAACCGCCGGTAACAACGAGCAGTTCGCCAACTGCGTTTGCAACATGCGACTCGCCCGGGGTGCAAAGGCTTGCTACGTGCGTATCCAGGAACGTGGTTTGCAGCAGTACCAGGTTAACAGGCTCACGGCCCAACTCGAGCGCGATTCCGAACTCAAGCATGCGGCGTTCGATCTTGGCGGCGCATTGATCAGGAACGATATCGATATCGCTATCCGCGAACCGGGCGCCTGCGTGGAGTTACTCGGGCTGTACCTCGCCAGCGGTCGTCAACATATTGATAATCACACGCGCGTCGATCATTGTGTCGGCCCGGCGACGAGTCGCGAAGAATACCGCGGCATTCTCAACGACCGGGCGCGCTGCGTTTTTAACGGCAAGGCAATCGTACATGCCGACGCCGACGGGACCGATGCCCAGCAGTCCAATCACAATTTGCTTCTGTCAGACCGTGCGGAGATCAATACCAAGCCGGAGCTGGAAATCTACGCAGACGATGTCAAATGCAGCCATGGCGCTACGGTCGGGCAACTCGACCCCGAGGCCCTTTTTTATTTGCGTTCGCGGGGACTGGACCAGAGCGAGGCAGCGCGCGCTTTGACCCGGGCGTTCGCGGAGACAATCGTCGAACGGGCGCCCGTCGCGGAGGTGCGCCCCTATGTACAGGCCATTGTTGATCGCAAACTGCAGTCGTTGATTGATGGAGAATCTGCATGACGACGTCGTTGACCGGCAAGCTCTGCGACCGGCCGCCCGATGCCGTGTCGCTTGAGAGTCGCCGCAAGGACTTTCCCGCGCTTGACCAAAGCATCAGCGGGCATTCACTGGTCTATCTCGACAGTGCCGCATCGGCACAACAGCCGGAGTGCGTTATTGATGCAGTCGCTTCCTATCAGCGCCACAGCCACGCCAATGTGCATCGTGGCGTGCACACCCTGAGCCATCGTGCCACGGAAGCTTACGAGGGCAGCCGCGACGCGATTGCGCGGTTTGTCAATGCCAGTAACCGGACCGAGGTCGTCCTGACCAGTGGTACGACCGGGGCGATCAACCTCGTTGCACAAAGTTATTGTCGTCCGCGATTGCAACCGGGCGATGCCATTGTCATTACACACCTCGAACATCATTCGAACATCGTTCCCTGGCAACTGGTCTGTCAGCAAACCGGCGCGGAGTTGCTGGTCGCACCGATTAATGAGTCAGGGGAAGTCGTTGCCGAAAAACTCGTCGAGTTGCTCGATCGCAACGTACGCATGCTGGCGATCGCGTATGTTTCGAACGCGCTCGGGACGATTCTGCCGGTCGGTGATCTGATCCGCGCGGCGCATGAGCGGGACATTCCTGTGCTCCTTGACGGGGCGCAGGCCGTGCCGCATTTGCCGGTCGACGTGCAGGCGCTGGACTGCGACTTCTTTGCATTCTCCGGACACAAGATGTTCGGCCCGACCGGCACCGGCGTGCTTTACGGACGGGAATCGTTGCTGGAAGACATGCCACCGTACCAGGGCGGTGGCGACATGATTCTCGAAGTGCGCATGGACGGCTCCACCTGGAATGACCTGCCGTACAAGTTCGAAGCAGGAACGCCGAACATTTCCGGTGTCGTCGGTCTTGGCGCTGCGGTGACCTATTTGCAGGCAATCGGCATGGAACGCGTGGCCCGTCACGAACATGAACTGCTCGGTTATCTGACGGAAAGACTGGCTGCCGTTGACGGAATTCGCCTCATTGGCACCGCTGCCAACAAGGCCAGCGTGCAATCTTTCATGCTCGGCGCAATACACCCGCACGATCTTGGAACGATTCTCGATCATCAGGGCATCGCGATCCGGACCGGCCACCATTGTGCGATGCCCGTCATGGATTTCTTCGGTGTCCCGGGCACTGCGCGAGCGTCGCTGGCGCTTTATAACAACCGCGAGGATGTCGATCGGCTGGTGGCGGGTTTACAGAAGGCCCGGGAGATATTTGCGTGAATGCTGAGCTTGGCAGCACGGATGAACTGCGCGAGCTGTATCGCGAGCTCATTCTCGATCACGCGAAGAATCCCAGGCATTTCGGCAAATTGGAGGGGGCAACCCATGTGGCCGAGGGCGTCAATCCGCTGTGCGGAGACAAACTGCGATTGTATTTTTCGGTAGACCGCGCGAGCC
>CAZSDL010000218.1:0-4129 GCA_964605635.1 uncultured Woeseiaceae bacterium | reverse complement strand
GAGCGCGCCATGCTGCAGCGCCTGGCACGTCCTTACTGGACGGTGGTGCACGATTACTGCAACTCCTGCCCCGGCACCAGCTACTACGCCCGCGATGACAGCTGGTCCTTTCTCGACATGATCCTTTGGGCGCCTTCTGGCAACCGTGGCGTGCAAGCCACATGGAAAATCCGCGCAAATTCGGTGCGGCTTGCAAATGACACGGCGCCCCAGGTGCGCAACGACGGCACCCCGGCCCGCTTTGAGATGCCCGGCGGCACCGGAGTATCAGACCATTGGCCGCTGGTCGTAACCCTGGAAATAAAATAGATACAACCTACCTTGGCTGGCCGCAGTTTGCCCGGTTTGTTGCGAAATAAGCACAATTTTTGCTGCCGATTAACAGCGTGTAATTGCTTGCCGTAGTAACACCGGGTGTCGCGAACAGGGCCTCGTCTACCGGTGCTTACCGGGCGCGATGTTGCCCGGAAGCAACAAGCGGAGCAACGACGGCCGGGTTGTCGGGGCGTCGCCGTCCAGTTCTCTCCGCAGGTCCTCCCGGAAACCCCGCAACAGGCATGTGTCTCCCTCTTGTATACGAGCGGTTCTTCAGCTAACGTCCGTTTCGAAAAGGTTACAAGTCGACGCTTTAAATCATCGATTTGCGGGGTGTGGCTGAAACGAAACTGTCATATTGGTCACCTATCATCGCCCACTCTTTTGCGCACCGTCTTACCTACCGTCTTAAAGGAATGCCATGGACTTCAGCACCCAAAAATTGCTGCCCGCTCGATTGAATCTGTTGCTCAAGGGGGTCTCAGTCGCCGTCCTCCTGTGCCTGTTCGTCCTTCCTGTTGTGTCAAACGCACAGGAAACAAGTTCGGCGGTTCGAGGCATTGTCGTTGACCAGAACGGCAATCGTGTACCCAACGCGACGGTGACCGTCGTGAATGACGCCACCGGTCTTTCGCGAACGACGCAGACCGACGCAACCGGCGAGTACCGCGTGCGCAACCTGCCGATAGGCTACAACTACAGCGTTCTGGCCGAGGGATCGGGCTTTGGCTCGGAAAGATTCGAAGGCCTGAGTGTGAATCTCGGCCAGACCGCGAACGTTAATTTTACGCTGACAGCCAGCGATACAGTCGAAGAAATCGTTGTCCTTGGCCAGGTTTCGCCTCTGGCGCAAGTCGCAGTCGGGCCGAGCGCGACCTTCACGCTCGAACAGTTACAATCTGCACCTGCGATCAATCGCAATATCACCGACGTCATTCGCGCGGACCCACGTCTTTTCGTTGACGAATCGCGCGGTGACATCAATGCGGTACAGTGCGGCGGCAAGAATTCGCGCTTCAACGCATTGACCGTGGACGGTGTCCGCCTGAATGACTCATTCGGCCTGAACTCGAACGGTTACCCCACGGAGCGCATGCCATTCAGCTTTGACGCGATCAGCCAGGTGTCGGTCGAGCTTGCGCCTTTCGATGTCGAATACGGTGGCTTCTCGGCCTGCAATATCAACGCGGTCACGAAGTCTGGCGGCAATACTTTCAGCGGTTCCGCTTTCTTCGACTACACGAGTGACAGCCTGCGCGCCGACAGTCTCGAAGGCGATCCGATTGTGAGCGGTGACTACACCGAGGAACGTTATGGCGTCACCTTCGGCGGCCCGATTATCCAGGACAGGCTTTTCTTCTTTGCCGCGTACGAAAAGCTCGAGGGTGCAAATCTGTTCGACCGTGGTCCGCTGGGTTCGGGCGCTGTCAACGAAATCAATGTCAGCCAGGCCGATCTGGACGAAATCGTGCGAATTGCCAACGAACTGTATCTGTACGATCCGGGCGCAATCCTGCAGAGTGCCCCCAACGAAGACGAGAAGTTGCTGGTCAAACTGGACTGGAACATCAACGACCTTAACCGTCTCGCGTTTACGTACACCCACAATGATGGCTTCAACATCTCAGAATCGGATTCCGGACAGGATGAATTCGAATTCTCGAACCATTACTATGAGCGTGGTGCGGAGCTGAATTCCTACGTCGGAACTTTGTACACCGACTGGAATGACAATTTTTCGACGGAACTCCGCGTAGGCTACCAGGAGTTGGACAATCGCCAGCTTTCTATCGGGGGCACCGATTTCGGTGAGATGCAAATCGACACAGGCGACGTCACGGTCTACATTGGCAGTGACGACAGCCGTCAATCCAACAAACTCAACTACGACGTCTTGAACTTTGCGTTCAAGGGGGAATATTTTACCGGCGGCCACAATCTGACGTTCGGCGTCGAGCGAGAGGATCTTGAAATCTTTAACCTCTTCGTCCAACACACCGAAACCGAGATTCGTTTCAACAGTATCGCAGACTTCGAGGCCGGACTCCCAAGCGCGATCTACTACAATAACGCACCATCCAACAATCCAAACGATGCGGCAGCCGATTGGGGTTACGCGTTAAATACAGCGTACATACAGGATGAGTTCCAGATCGGTGATCGGTTGACTTTGGTCGCCGGCATACGCTACGACTATTATACGACCAGCGACAGGCCTGCGGAGAACGCGGACTTCGTAGCAGATTACGGCTTCTCTAACTCGGCCACCCTGGACGGCGAGGGCCTGCTGCAGCCGCGGCTCGGTTTCACTTTTGATCTTTCCAGTGAGACGACGGTGCGCGGCGGTGTGGGCCTTTACTCCGGCGGTAACCCGAACGTTTGGTTGTCCAATAACTATTCCGCCAATAACGTGTTGCAGTTCGGCCAGCGGGGACGCTCTTTTGGATACACCGATGGCAGTCGCAGTCTGTTCGATGCCGATGTCGTCTATGAGGCAGTTGAATCGAACGCACCGGCCGGCGCCGGGCCGGGCTGGGGCATCCCTTCCGAGTTGTTCAATGCCGTTGCTGGCGGCGTGGGTGACAATTTCGAGATAAACTATCTCGACCCGAACTTCACTATTCCGTCGGAATGGAAGTTTGCGCTCGGTATCACTCACATCTTCCCGGGTGACTACATCTTCAGCGCCGACTTGCTGCTTACCCAGGGCGAGAATTCTGCGATGGTAATGCGGGGCGATCTCGAACAGGTCGGCACAACGGCGGAAGGCTATCCAATGTATGACAGCGTTCGTGAGCCCAGCTTCGTCCTGACCAACAGCACGGTAGGCAACGATTCCATCGGCTACTCGATGAGTCTGGCAAAGGCGTTCGATAACGGATTCGACTTCAATGTCGGTTACGCGTGGTCGGATGCCGAGGACGTACAGCCGATGACCAGCTCCGTTGCGTTTTCGAACTACGTGAATCGCGCATTTTTCGATCCGCAAGAGGACGTGTCCTCGACGTCCAACTACAACATCGAGCACCGCATCACGGCCACAGCGACGTGGCGCAGGGCGTTGTTCGGGGACTACCTGACGACAGTGTCACTTTACGGCCAGGCCAATTCCGGCCTTCCTTACAGCTTTGCGTTCGACGGTACGATCGACCCGTACGGTTTCACACCGTTCTTGAACTTCCAGGATATCGTACTCGAGCCGGGCGTGAAGCGTAATGACGAGACAGGTTCCTGGTGGCGCAAAGTAGACGTACGCATCGCGCAGGAATTCCCGGGATTCTCACGGGACCACCGGGCTTCAGCGTTCCTCGTGATCGACAACCTGACGAACCTGATTAACGAGGACTGGGGCATCCTGAGACAGCACAACTTCCCGTTTGCTGTCGAGACAGGGACTCCCGAGCCGCGTATCGGCGATGCATCCCGCTACGAAATCCGGTTCGGCGTCGCATACGATTTCTGACAAAAATCCGCAGCGCGAAGGCGGCCTCCGGGCCGCCTTTTTTTTGCCCGCAGAACGAGGCCGCGTTGCATCCGGGACGGCTTCCGCCGCCAAATCGCAAGATCCGTCTCGACGTGCAGGTGTGTAAGGCCGACAATGCGAAAGGTGTCGTTGATTTGAAACCTGTTGGAGCCCGCCCGCGGGCGAATGGAAAATGCATGACCGAGCCACGTTGAATCCAATGATGAAAAGAACGTACCCGTTAATTTGCACCCTGCTACTTGCCGCCTGCGCGTCCCCCCCACCCCCGCTTCCGCACGCCAGCGACGATTACGCCATCCTCTGGGTGCGCGATGCCGCCGAGTGGGAAGC
>CAZSDL010000217.1:0-4184 GCA_964605635.1 uncultured Woeseiaceae bacterium | reverse complement strand
ACTAGCTACGGGTGCAGTAGTGGACGCTGAAGAGGTTGGCGGGGTCTGTCCAGACGCGTTGGATGGCGAAACCGGCGTGGGCGGCCAGTTTGCCGAATTCTTCTATGGTGTATTTGTGTGAGCACTCGGTGCGAATTGTTTCGCCGGCGGCGAAGCTGAACGAGCGGCCGGCGACGGTTACTTTTTGTGGGCGTTGACTGACCAGATGCATCTCGATGCGACCGAAAGGTTCATCGTAGATTGCGCGATGCGCAAACTGGCCAAGATCGAAATTGGCGCCGAATTCCCGGTTCAGTCGACGCAGCATGTTGAGATTGAACTCGGCGGTGACGCCCGCACTGTCGTTGTACGCTCTCTCGAGAATTGACCGGTCCTTTTTCAGATCCACGCCGATCAGCAAGGCGCCGTCAGCACCCGCTTCCTGATACATGACCTGCAGCAGCGCAAGTGCCGCATCCGGCGAGAAATTGCCGATAGTCGAACCCGGGAAATACACGAGATTGCGGCGCGGCATGACTTTCGGTTGCGGCAGGTCGAACGGGTGCGTGAAGTCCGCCGCCACCGGCAGTACCTCGATGTGCGGAAAGTCGCGCGCCAGTTCGTCTGCTGCGGCAACGAGGTGATCGCGGGAGATATCGACCGGCACATAGGCGGCAAGCTGATCGAGATGCTGCAACAGAATACGCGTCTTGAGACTTGAGCCACTGCCGAACTCGATCAGGCTGGCGTCAGGTCCTGTCAGCTCCGCGATCTCCCCCACTTTGCTCTCCATGATCGAGATTTCGGTGCGGGTCGGGTAGTACTCCGGTAACTCGGTGATCTGATCGAACAATTGTGAGCCACGATCGTCGTAAAAAAACTTCGGCGATAGCCTCTTCGAGGCGCGCGCAAGACCGGCATGAATCTCGGTAATACCGTCCGCGAGATTCTCATCCTGCTCCGTCAATTCCGGTTTGCTGATGGCTGTGATTGCCAAGATCTGCTCCTGTCCTCAGTTCGCTATATCACGTGCCAGACGAATGCCCAGAAACTGCCAGCGCGCATCCGGATAGAAAAAACTGCGATATGTCGGCCGGATATGTTCTGCCGAAGTAACGCACGACCCGCCGCGCACTGTCATCTGGTTACACATGAACTTGCCGTTGTACTCACCAAGCGAGCCGGCGAGCGGTTTGAAACCCGGGTATGGCGAATACGCCGACATCGTCCATTCCCAGGTATCGCCAAAAAACTGTCGTTCGCCGGCCGCGACCGCCGCGGGATGCCAGAGCCCGCTCTCCGCGAGATTTCCATCCACCTCGGTTGGCGCCGCAGCAAGCTCCCACTCTTGTTCAGTCGGCAAGCGTGCGCCCGCCCAGCGGGCAAACGCGTCCGCCTCGTAATAGCTCACGTGTGTGACAGGAGCATGAACATCCAGCTCGCGAATGCCGCCGAGCGTAAACTCGCTGTCGAGATCCTCGCTCCAGTAAAGCGGCCTTTCCCAACCACGCTCGTTTACGGCGGCCCAACCGTCGGACAGCCACAACCCGGCATTGCGGTATCCCTCGTCGAGAATGAACTCACGATATTCGCCGTTCGTAATCAAGCGCGAGCCGAGCGCATGCTCTGTCAACAAAACACGGTGACGCGGCAATTCGTTGTCGAACGAAAAACCGTCGGATGTGGCACCGATCTCGTTGATACCCGCCTTGCCGGGAATGAATTCATGCTTCTGAGAATCCCGAACAGGCGGCCGTTCAAGCTGCGGATTCACCGCCGGTTGTAGCGGACTTCGAGAAAATACGTGCTTGATGTCGGTCAGCAATAGTTCCTGATGTTGCTGCTCGTGATTGATACCAAGCTCGACGCGCTGCATAACTTCCGGATCATCGCCGCGCCTTTCAAGAAGCGCTTGCATGGCATCGTCGACACATACACGGTAGGCGATGATGTCTCTGACCGGCGGACGGGTCAGTAAACCGCGATCCGGACGCCGGTGCATGTCGCCGACCGAATAGTAATAGGAGTTGAACAGGTAATCGTAAGCGTCGTTAAACACCTCGTAACCAGGCGCGAACGGCTTCAAAAGAAAGTGTTCGAAAAACCACGTGACGTGTGCGAGATGCCATTTCGTCGGGCTAACATCCGGCATGCTCTGTACGACGAAATCTTCCGGCTCCAAATTCCGGCAGAGCGCGAGCGTTGTCGCACGGCTGCGCAAATAGCGCGCCGACAGTTGTTCCAGTGGGCCGTTCCTGTGAACGGAATGCACCGCAGACGACATGCGATTGCCTCGGAGGGGACAGTAAGCAGATTACGGTCCGCAACCCGCGATGTCAAAGCACGTTGGCGATTGATCTATTTGTAAAAATTACAAAGATGAACAGCCACTATTAGCGCATCGGTAATTCGGTAGTCTTGCGCACAGTACGAATGGCGACACTCGAATTGACGCGCGCAACTCCCGGCAGACGCGTAAGTGCTTCGTTATGCACTCGCTCGAAATCCGCCATGTCCGCCACAACAACGCGCAACAGGTAATCGAACTCCCCGGTCATGAGGTAACACTCCATCACCTCCGGCAAGTTCTGCACTGCCTTTTCGAACGCAGCAAGTTCACTTTGCTCCTCGCGATTCAATGCAATGTGCACGAACACGTTGCCGGCGAGCCCGGCCTTCTTCTGGTTCAGGAGTGCGACATAGCGTTCGATCAAGCCCGCTTGCTCGAGCACACGCACCCGTCGCAGGCACGCGGACTCCGAAAGGCTCACACGCCCGGCCAGCTCGACATTGCTGACACGCCCATCGCGCTGCAGTTCACTGAGGATTTTGCGGTCGAAACGGTCAGGAGCCATGGCAGAAAATTGCTCTAAACAGGAGAGTAGGTGCAGAAACTGCCACAAATACCCCTGGATGTCACCGATTCAGCAAGTGAATTGCGCTCATTGCAGTCTATCCTGCATGACTGGCCAATGCGGCCGTAATGCCGGCAGGCCGCCAACCCGGACCTGCACTGCTACCAACATACAGGGGAGAGACCACAGTGAAGATCGGCGTGCCCAAGGAAATCAAGGTACTCGAGTATCGTGTCGGCATGGTGCCGGCAGGCGTGCGCGAGCTCGTGCTCGAAGGCCACGAGGTGATCGTGCAGTCGGAAGCAGGTGCCGGCATCGGCATGACTGACCTCGACTACGAAAACGCTGGCGCTCGCGTGGTGAAGTCCGCGCGCGAAGTTTTCGACCAGGCCGACCTCGTCGTGAAGGTCAAGGAGCCGCAGCTTGCCGAATGCGAGATGCTGCGTCCCGACCAGGTGCTGTTCACCTACCTGCATCTCGCCGCCGATCGTTCGCAAACCGAGGCACTGGTGAAGTCGGGCGCGACCGCGATTGCCTACGAAACCGTCACAGCTGCCGATCGCTCATTGCCGCTGCTGACGCCAATGAGTGAAGTTGCGGGCAGGCTATCGATCCAGGCGGGTGCGTTCGCGCTGCAAAAAGCAAATGGCGGGCGCGGCATACTGCTCGGCGGCGTGCCGGGCGTACTGCCGGGTCGCGTTGTCGTTATCGGTGGCGGCGTCGCGGGCACGCACGCGGCGGAGATGGCGGTTGGACTCGGCGCGGAAGTAACGATACTCGATCGATCGGTACCGCGCCTGCGCCAGATCAATGACATCTACGGCGGTCGTGTGCGAACCTTGTACTCGACGAAACAGGCGATCGACCAGTTGCTGCCGGAAACCGATCTCGTGGTTGGTGCCGTGCTGGTTGCGGGTGCTGCCGCGCCGAAGCTGGTGTCGGCGGAGAATGTCAAGGCGATGCGCGCGGGTTCCGTGCTGGTGGATATCTCCATTGATCAGGGCGGCTGCTTTGAAACCAGTCGGCCGACGACGCATGCCGAACCGACTTATGTCGTTGACGATGTCGTACATTATTGTGTTACCAATATGCCGGGCGCTGTGCCGCGTACGTCGACGTTCGCGCTCACGAACGTTACGTTGCCGTTTGTGAAGGCGCTTGCGAAGTTTGGTTGGCGCGAAGCGTTGAGCCGCGACAAGCATTTGGCGGATGGGCTTAACGTGTGTGGTGGGCATG
This sequence comes from uncultured Woeseiaceae bacterium, assembly GCA_964605635.1. Lineage (GTDB taxonomy): Bacteria > Pseudomonadota > Gammaproteobacteria > Steroidobacterales > Woeseiaceae > IDS-8. The sequence continues at coordinate 114 of CAZSDL010000217.1, read as the reverse complement.
TGACGTTTGAGGCGGTCGCCCGCGACCTCGGTTACCAGTATCGGTCGGCGGATGAGGTGTTGCGGGCGGCGTGAGGTATCAGAAGAACTTGTAGGAGCCCGCCCCGCGGGCGAA
>CAZSDL010000216.1:0-4195 GCA_964605635.1 uncultured Woeseiaceae bacterium | reverse complement strand
CGCAATTCCGGATTCAAGCCGGATTTCCTGATCGGCTTGTGGCGCGGCGGCAGCGGTGTCGGCATCGCGGTGCAGGAAGGGCTCGAATACTTTGGCATCAACACCGACCATATCGCGATTCGCACCTCGTACAAGGGCCGGGCCAGCTACGCACAGATGGTCGACAAGGCCGACGCGATCCGCGTACACGGTCTACAGTATTTGCTGGAAAACGTCTGTGCCGAAAACTCGCTCCTGATTGTCGATGACGTGTACAGCACCGGCTCGAGCGTAGCCGCGGTGATCCGGCGGCTCACGGAACAGGCGCGTCGCAATGTGCCGCACGATATCCGTATCGCAACGGTATGGTATCGACCGACAGACAAGACCCTGCGCGTGCCGGACTTCTACATCCACGAGACAAACGAGTGGCTGGTGTTGCCCTATGAGCTCTCCGGTGTGGACATCGACGAGTTGCGCACCAACAAGCTTGAAATAGCGCCAGTCATCGACCGGCTCGCAGCTCTTTGCGATACATCCGATACATCCGGGTCGGACCTCAGTAACTAACTGATTTTAAAACCGTATTTAACGCTCATTGGGGTCGGACCTCAGCAAGCAACTGATTTAAATCTGAATCCAAGAAGCTTTGCCGGGGTGGCGGCATGGATCCGTTACGTGATCTTCGACCGGCGCGCCAGCCTTCGGGCTTGTCCCATCAGGTACGCCTCCCTGACTATTCGATCGTCACCGAGAAAGAACATCGCGAAAAGGCGGTGGCAGATGTCGTTCTTGCCACCCCCCCGCTGCAGCAAATCGATGCGCGCCGGATCCAGAACAATAAAATCCGCTTCCTTGCCCTTCGCGAAACTACCGATTTTGTCGTCCAGATAAAGCGCCTTTGCCGCGCCTAGCGTCGCCAGATAAAACGCCCCGAATGGCGTCAGCTTTTCCCCGCGCAACTGCTGCACTTTGTATCCGTCCCCGAGTGTGCGCAGCATACTGAGGCTCGTCCCACCACCCACATCACTGCCCACACCCAGGCGGACATTGCATTGGCGCGCCGCATGAAGATCGAACAACCCGCTGCCCAGAAAAAGATTCGACGATGGGCAAAAAGCAATCGCTGCACCCTTCTCCGCCAACTGTTTGCGATCGTCGTCGTTCAAATGAATACAGTGCGCGAAGATCGAGCGTTCTCTCAGCAGTTCAAAGTTCTCATACACATCCAAATAGCTGCGGCTCCACGGAAACTGGCGTCCCACCTGCTCAACCTCTTCCTCGTTCTCGGCCAGATGCGTTTGCAGGTAAACATCCGGATACTCTTGCAGAAGTCGTCCTGCTTCTCGCAGCTGTTTCTCACTGGAAGTAAGAGCGAAACGCGGTGTTACGGCATATGACAGGCGTTCGTGACCTTGCCACTTCTCGATCAGCTGTCGTGATTGCTTGTAAGCCGTTTGCGGATCATCCCTGAGATCTTCCGGGCAATTACGATCCATCAGGACCTTGCCCGAAATGAGGCGCATGCCGGCTTTCGACGCCGCTTCGAAAATCGCCTCCGCCGACTGCGGATGGACCGTCGCGAAAACGCACGCAGTTGTGGTGCCGTTCCGCAATAACTCCTCCACGAAGAATTCGGCAACTTCCTGAGCGTAGTTGGCATCGACAAACTTGCGTTCCGCGGGATAGGCGTACTTCTCCAGCCAGTCGAGCAGCCGTTCGCCATAGGAAGCGATGATGTCGATCTGCGGATAATGTACATGGCAGTCGATCAGTCCCGGGATAATCAGCTGTCCTTCGTAGTCGATTATCTGCATATTCGACGGCAGTGTTTTGAGCTTGTCGTTCGCCGGCCCGACGTAATCGACATAGCCGTCAACCACCAACAGCAGCCCGTCCTCGAAGTACTCGACGGCGCCCGACGCCAAGGGTTCGTTGTCGTCACCCGGATCACGCAGGCAATGCAGGATCGAGGCGCGATAGGCGGAAACAGTGCTCATGATTACGTGGCGGGTTTCAAGATCACGATTCCTGGCGAAGACTGCAGAGCGCGATGCTAGGGCGCAAGCAACGTTACTCGCTCAGCGAGCACCCGTTCCTCGCAGTTCGGGCCCTCGCCTGCGCGGTCGATGATCAGGAATTCCTGGTCTGCTTCGAGCGCGATAAGCGGCATATGCCAGACGCCGCGATGATAATTGACGCCCTGGTGCCCGTTGGTGACGAACGCAGAGAGATCGCCAATCTCGGCCGACTCGCCGGGCGGCGCCACGACGACGATGAATCTCTGTCCATGCAACGGAACAAACGCTTGGCTGCCAAGTGGGTGCCGTTCAATCATGTCGAAATGGTACGGCAATTCGGTTGGCGTACGACAACGTGCGATGCTTACCGATACGCGACCGTCGGCCTTCGCATCGATGTTCAATTTCGCGAGATCGTTGAAGCGCTCGAAGCGTGCTTCATTCATCGCCTGGCGCACCTTGGGTGAAGTGGCAATTACATCGCCGAAGGGCGCGAAGCGTTCGCTCGTGAGCGGCAAAGGTTTCAGTGTAGGTCCGCTCAACGTTCTTCCTTTGCGCGTTCCGGCTTCGCCAGCTTGCCGATCACCCGCAGCCGGCTGACGCCGCCGTCGGGGTAAATCGCCAGACGCACATGGGTCACAACGCCGACCTCCTGCAACTCATTCTCGAAAAAGTGCTGTTGATCCATACCCAGTTTGCTTTCGGGCAACAGAACCGACCAGGACTCGCTGGCTACCACGAGATCGTCGCGATCGCCGGCAGCCACCCACGCGGCCTGCACGCTCGCGCGCTCCGGATAGTTGCCCTTGAAGTGTGCTGTGTCGATCTCCACGCGCTCGATGCGACCGGGATGCCCCAATGCGAGGACCACCCAGTCATACCCCGGCCCGCGGCGCCGCGCCGTTTCCCAGCCGTCGCCCATGTTGATGCCGCGGCCGGCAAGATTGAGGTTGTGCATGCTGCCGAAATGCTCGTCGCTGGCGGCCAGTGCTCGTCCTCCGTTCTCAAGGGCGACCAGGTCGAAGATATCGTTGGGATTCTCGCGGCTCCAGTCGGGCACCACCTCACCAAAAATGCGCAGGCGCGCGATGCCGCCGTCGGGATAGATATTGAGACGCAGGTGCGTCACCGGATGTTCATGCTGCACCTGCAGGAAATGCTGCGAGTTACCCTGCAATGCGCTGCGCGGTTGCAGCTCGCGCCACTCACTGTCGGCCGGTATCTCTTTGTCGGAGCGACAGGCATCGACGGATGCTTCGGGCGGAAAGTTGCCGGTGAAGTGCCGGGTATCGATGTCGAGTCCGTGCACGATGCCGGGAATGCCCAGCCGCACGATGCACCAGTCGTGTCCCGGCACGCGCTTGCGCCGCGATTCCCAGCCGTCCATCCACTTGCCGTGGTCGTCATACTTGTGCGCAACGAACACCGGCTCGGGGTAATCGATCAGGCGTTCCTTTGCGCCGAAGAATTCATCGCTCGCCGTGACGACGCGTGTGCCGAGACGCGGCTGCTCCAGGCGCACCCAGTGGTGGAACGGATGGTGGGGGCTTGAGGTCATGATGGGTATGGGTCCGGTTGTAACCGCTGCAGGAGCCCGCATTTTGGGCGAGCCCCATTTGTGCTCGTGAAATCGCCCGCAGTGCGGGCTCCTACAAGGGTTCTACGGGGCATCAGCTTGCAACCTCAGTTTCGCAATTTTATGAATCTCCTCGATCGCCCGCTCGAACTCCGTTTCGCGATCGTTTTCCAGCCGCTCCTCGAAGCCGGCCAGTATCGCCCGCCGGTTGCTGCCGCGGACCGCCATCACAAACGGAAAGCCGAACTTTTGTTTGTAGAGTCGGTTGAGCGTCCGCAAACGCTCAAACTCCTCCGGCGTACACTGATCGATGCCCGCACTTGCCTGCTCCACTGCCGACGCTTCACCGAGTTGGCCGGCGATAGCGGCGCGTCCGGCGAGATCCGGATGCGCCCGAATCAATCTGAGCTTCGCATCCTCGGGTGCCCGGTCGACTTCCGCCGCAAGCAACTGCGCAAGTCGTTCGGGATCGCTCACGCCCGCCGCCTTCGGGAAGGCACGTTCGGCAACCCACGGCGAATGTTCGTATATGCCGCCGTAACACCGCACAAAGGACTCGCGCTGTTCGTCACCGGGCACGGGCCTTCTCCTTCAGCGGGTGATACTGCCGCCAGTGTTG
>CAZSDL010000215.1:0-4246 GCA_964605635.1 uncultured Woeseiaceae bacterium | reverse complement strand
CGCGATCGCATTCGTGATGTTTTTCGATCCGAACGACTTCCGGGACAGGATCTCCCAGCAAGTCACCAAGTCGACCGGCCGCGAGTTCGTCATCGAAGGCGATCTTGCCGTCAGCCTGTTCCCCTGGCTGGCCGTTGAAATCGGCCGCAGCGAACTGGGTAATGCGGAGGGTTTCGGCACGGAGCCGTTCGCAACCTTTGACCAGGCGCGACTGAGTGTACGGCTGATGCCCTTGCTCCTCCGCCAGGAAGTCGCAGTCGGTACCGCAACCCTCGACGCACTGGTCCTGAATCTGCAGGTCGCAGCCGACGGCACGACCAACTGGGAAGATCTCGCAACCGCCGGTGACGATGTGCCCGACACAGCGACCATGCCGGAAGACGACAGCGCCACACCGGCTGCACTCGACATCGCGAATGTGCGCGTCACCAATGCAAACATTTCCTATCGTGACGCACAGGCCGGCAGCGCGTACACGATCAGTGCGCTGACTTTCGAAACCGATCGCATCGCGATGGCCGAGCCGTTCGGGCTCGACGCAGGCTTCGACTTTACTGCCGAGCCGGGCGACCTCGGTGGCCGTCTGGAGATCGACGGTACGGTAACGCTCGGTAAGGCCTTCGCCAGCCTCATACTCGACAATCTCACCGTTGCCGGTGAGGTGCGCGGCCTGGCGGCAGAGTCCACTGATCTGCGGCTCGGTGCGCGCAGCATTGCAGTCGATATGGATGCGGAAACGGTCAGCGTGGGTGAGATCGACTTCGATGCAATGAATGTTTCGGTTACTGCGCTGGTTGAGCCGTTTTCCTATTCAGGCGACCTGGCCGTACAGGCAAATATTCGTGTTCTGCCGTTTTCGCTGAAGGACCTGATGCAGACGCTTGGCTCGGAGCCACCGGTAACTGCAGATTCCGCCGCATTGACACGCGTTGCGTTTGCAGCCGATGCAGCTATCGGTGAAACAGCGGCGCGGCTTACGAACCTGTCACTCAATCTCGACGACACGACACTCACCGGTCAACTGAGTGTGCCGCTTACAGAAGACGGCCGGTTGGAGTTCACTCTGGCCGCGGACAGTATCGAGCTCGACAGGTATATGGCGCCAGCTACTGAGGCGCCAGCGGCGGACTCGAGCAGCAGCACCGACGACATCGAGATTCCGGTCGATCTCATTCGCGCCCTCAAAGCGCGCGGCACCGTGACGCTGGAACGCGCTACCCTGGCGGGCATGTTGTTCGAGGATCTCGAAGTGGGTCTCGACAGTGGCGATGGACGCCTGCGCATGCACCCGATCAGTGCAAGATTATTTGAAGGTACCTACAGTGGTGACGTGCGTATCGACGCCACGACTGCCACGCCGTCGATCTCCGTCAACGAGAAGATCGCAGATGTGAGTCTCACACCACTGGCGCAGGCGATGTTCGAACAGCAAAACATCAGCGGCAAGATCAGCGGTGCTTTTGCGCTCAGCGGTCGTGGCCAGAATCTGGCGCAGATTCGCAGCGACCTCGACGGCACCATGGCGTTCGCGCTGGAGGACGGTGCCTGGGAGGGTACCGATGTCTGGTACCAGTTGCGTTCGGCGCGAGCTCTTTTCAAACAGGAGTCGCCGCCGGAACGGCGCAATCCGCCGCGTACCGAATTCACTTCCGTGGTGGCCACCGGTACGGTAACCAAGGGCGTGTTTCGTAACAGCGACTTGCTGGCCGAGCTGCCGTTTCTGCAAGTGACCGGCAACGGCACGGTCGACCTGGTCAAGGCGGAAGTCGATTACGGCATGCAAGCGCGCGTGCTGGAGCGGCCGGAATTTGCAACCGGTGCGACGGACAGGGAACTGGCTGATTTCACCGAAGCCGTCATTCCGCTGCGTATAAGCGGACCGTTGGCCTCGCCAAGCATCCGTCCGGACATCAACGGCATGCTGCGCGCGGAAGTGCAAAAGGTCGTCGAGGAAAAGCGCGACGAGCTACGCGACCGGCTGGTGAACCGCCTGCTGGGTGGCGACAGGGCCCCGGCTGACGCTGCTGACGGGGCGGAGGCAACGGAGACCGGTGAGCCAGGCGACGCCCCGGCAGAAGAGAAAAAGGATGTCGAGGACCAGCTCAAAGACTCGCTGAGGCGCCTGTTTGACCAGTAGCGGTACGCGGCCGGCCTGTCGCAAGTTGCCGCGGTGCCTGCCTGGTCTGACCCTCCTGTGGCTCGGGTCGATCGCTGCCGCTGCGGAGCTTCGCGATGTCGAAGTCGAGCGCGATGAAGATCGTTATCGACTGGTATCCGAAGCCTGGTTTGCGGCCAGTCCCGAAGACATGTATCGCGTCCTGAGCAACTACGACCTGTTCGAGGAATTTTCCAGCGCCTTTGTTGAAGCACGCAATATCGAGCCGGATGAGCAAGGTCGCCCGCGCTATTTTGCGCGCACGGAGGGCTGTGTTCTCTTGTTTTGTAAATCCTTTGTGCGCCGCGGTCATCTGGAACTCGAGCCGCATTCCGAGATCGTCGCCATTGCCGATCCGGCCGTTAGTGATTTCAAGTATTGTCACGAACGCTGGCGTCTCATGCGTGAGGGCGACGGCACATTGCTGATCTATACGTTCGAGATGGAGCCCGGCTTTTGGGTACCGCCGGTGATCGGTCCGTACGTAATCATGCGTACCTTGCGCGCTGAAGGCCGCGACGCAATCGACCGCATCGAAGCGCTGGCGCAGGGCCGGGAGCCGAAGCGATGAACGACACCTTTGCCCGGCGCCTGTTACCGTGGTTCGAGCACCACGGGCGCAAGGATCTGCCATGGCAACTCGATCGCACGCCCTACCGTGTATGGATTTCGGAAGTGATGCTGCAGCAAACCCAGGTCACGACGGTTGTGCCCTACTACTTGCGCTTCATGGAATCGTTTCCCGATGTCGCCGCGCTCGCCGATGCACCCGTCGATGATGTGTTACGCCACTGGTCCGGCCTCGGTTATTACGCCAGGGCGCGCAATTTATGCAAGGCAGCGCGTGAAATTCGCGACAACTTCGGTGGCGAGTTTCCGCGCGCTGTCGAAGACGTCGTCGCCTTACCCGGCATAGGCCGTTCCACCGCTGGCGCGATCCTGGCTCTTGCAACTGGCGAACGACACGCCATTCTCGACGGTAACGTCAAGCGCGTGCTGGCCCGTTACCACGCGATCGAGGGCTGGCCGGGCAGTTCCGCAGTCGCCAGCGAGCTGTGGCAGGCGGCTGAAATGCATACCCCGGGTCACGATGTTGCCAGGTATACCCAGGCCATCATGGATCTCGGCGCGACCGTCTGCACACGCACTCGGCCGAGGTGCTTCGAGTGTCCGGTGTCTGCCGATTGCCTCGCGTACGCGCACGGCCGCGTCGACGACTTCCCGGGGCAACGCGCGCGCAAGGCAAAGCCGCTGCGGCGCACACACATGGTGCTGGCCTGGTGTAACGACGACGTTTACCTCGAGCGACGACCGCCGTCGGGCATCTGGGGCGGGCTATGGAGCCTGCCGGAGTTCGAACGTGACGAGGAACTGTCCGAATGGATACGACAGCGACTGAATGCGGAGCCGGTCAAGGTCGAACGCTGGGTGCCCATGCGCCACAGTTTCAGTCACTATGATCTCGATATTCAGCCGGTGGCCGTGCGGGTCGAGCGAGTCTCGCGTACGCTTGCAGATAGCGTCGATGCGGTATGGCACGATTACACGGACAGCGCGCCTTTCGGCGTAGCGGCGCCGGTCAGGAAGTTGCTTGACCACCTGAAAACGCGATAGAGGACAACGGAGTCGGGATATGCCAAGAACAGTGCAATGTATTCTGCTCGGCAAGGAAGCCGAAGGACTGGACTATGCGCCCTACATCGGCGAACTGGGACAACGCATCTACGATAACGTCTCGAAAGAGGCCTGGCAACGCTGGCTGGCCCACCAGACCATCCTGATCAACGAATACCGCCTGACCCCCTTCGAACCCGAAGCCCGCAAGTTCCTCGAAGCCGAAATGGAAAAATTCTTCTTCACCGGCGGCTCCGCCAAACCCCAGGAATTCACCCCCCGTAGTTAGTGCCGGGTTCCCGAATTCGTAGGTATCGTAGTTCGTAGGTAGTGCCGGGGTCGGTAATTCGTAGGTTCCGTTCGTAGTTAGTGCCCGGCACTACCTACGGTTGATCAATACCTACGAATTACGGACCCCGGCACTACCTACGAATACCTACGAACTATCAACCCCGGCACTAACTACCGAGGTACTAG
>CAZSDL010000214.1:0-4258 GCA_964605635.1 uncultured Woeseiaceae bacterium | reverse complement strand
GTGCCGGTTCTCGGCATCACGGGCACAGGCGGCGCCGGCAAGAGCAGTGTCACCGACGAACTGCTGAATCGATTTCTCGCCTGCTTTCCCGACCTGCGCATCGCGGTACTGGCGGTGGACCCGACGCGGCGCCGCACCGGTGGTGCGTTGCTCGGCGACCGCATTCGCATGAATTCGCTGCGTTCGGATCGCGTGTACATGCGATCGTTTGCCACTCGCCGCCAGCATCTCGCTACCAGCGAAATGCTGGCGGACCATATTCTGTTTCTGAAGTCGCTCGGTTTTGACCTCGTAATGGTGGAAACCGCCGGCATCGGCCAAAGCGACAGCGAGATCATCGATCTGGCGGATTTTTCTGTGTACGTCATGACCAGCGACTACGGTGCGGCCAGTCAGCTCGAGAAAATCGACATGCTGGATTTCGCCGACGTTATCGTGCTCAACAAGTTTGACAAACGCGGCGCCGAAGATGCGCTGCGCGATATCCGCAAGCAATGGAAGCGCAATCACCTGCAGTTCCAGAAACCGGACGCGGAGATTCCCGTGTACCCCACGATCGCGAGCCAGTTCAACGATCCGGGCATCAACTGGATGTTCTCCCAGTTGTGTGCGCGTCTCGCGGACAAGCTGAAACTCGACAGTGAACGGTGGACACCCGATATAGACGTGTCCGTGAAAGAGCCGCGTGCGATGGCGGTTATACCGGGCAGCCGCATCCGTTACCTGGCCGAGATCAGCGAACAGGGACGGGCCATCAACGCATCGGTTCATGAGCAGGCGGATGCCGCCAACCGGCTACAGCACTACCATGAAGCACTCAAGGCACTGGATGATGCAGAGTTACCGGAGCGCCTGGATGCGTTCGCCGCCGCCGCATTGACGGCGGATGATGTCGATACGTCTTTGCGTGTTCTGAGGCAACGATACCAGGAAGCCTTGCAGGAACTGAATGCGGAATCTGTCGAACTGCTGAAGAGTTGGCCGGACCGGCGCGCCAATATTCGCTCCGACAACTACCGCTATGAGGTACGTGGCAAGGAGGTCACGGGTTCCAACTACCACGAAAGCCTGAGCCACCAGCGGATCCCCAAGATAGCTGCGCCGACTTACGGTGCCCTTGGTGAGCTGCTGACCTTCCTGCTGAAGGAAAATCTCCCCGGCGCCTATCCGTATACCGGTGGCGTCTACCCGTACCGACGCGTAAACGAGGATCCAACGCGGATGTTCGCCGGTGAAGGCACGCCGGAACGTACCAATCGACGGTTCCATTACCTGTCGCGAGGCCAGGAAGCGGCAAGGCTGTCAACGGCTTTCGACTCCGTAACGCTTTACGGCGAGGATCCGCACGAGCGACCGGACATCTACGGCAAGGTCGGCAACTCAGGCGTTTCCATTGCCACCGTCGACGACATGAAAAAACTTTATTCGGGTTTCGATCTCTGTTCCCCGACGACGTCCGTGTCGATGACCATCAACGGTCCGGCGCCGATGATCCTGGCTTTTTTCATGAATACCGCAATCGACCAGCAGGTTGAAAGATATTTGCGGGAAGCAGGCAGTTGGGAAGAGGCGCGGAAGAAAATCGACCAGTATTTTGCAGGCCGGGAGCGGCCGCAATACGCCGGCGAGCTGCCGGAGGGCAACGACGGGCTCGGTCTCGGGTTGCTCGGTATTTCCGGCGATAAACTCCTGCCGCCTGAAACCTATGAAAAAATCCGTGCACAGACCCTGTCGTCAGTGCGCGGTACCGTGCAGGCGGACATTCTCAAGGAAGACCAGGCACAAAACACCTGCATTTTTTCGACCGAGTTTGCGATGAAGATGATGGGTGACGTGCAACAGTTCTTCATTGAAAACAACGTGCGCAACTATTACAGCGTATCGATCAGCGGTTATCACATCGCGGAAGCCGGCGCCAACCCGATCAGCCAGCTGGCGTTTACGCTGTCGAACGGTTTCACGATCGTCGAGTACTATCTCGCGCGCGGCATGGACATCGACGACTTTGCACCAAACCTGAGTTTCTTTTTCTCGAACGGCATGGATCCGGAGTATTCTGTTATCGGCCGCGTTGCACGACGCATCTGGGCGCGAGCGATGCGCGAACGCTACGGCGCCAGTGCCCGCAGCCAGATGCTGAAATATCACATACAGACTTCCGGGCGCAGCCTGCATGCACAGGAAATCAGCTTCAACGATATACGCACCACCTTGCAGGCGCTTTACGCCTTGTTCGACAATTGCAACAGCCTGCATACCAATGCATTTGACGAAGCGGTTACCACGCCGACTGAGCAGTCAGTAAGGCGCGCCGTGGCGATCCAGCTCGTCATATCGAAAGAACTGGGCCTGAACTACTGCGAGAACCCGTGGCAGGGGTCCTTCATCATCGATGAGTTGACCGACCTGGTCGAAGAGGCTGTGTATACGGAGTTCGATCGCATCTCGGAGCGCGGCGGAGTGCTCGGCGCCATGGATACGATGTATCAGCGCGGCAAGATCCAGGACGAGAGTCTTTATTACGAAAGTCGCAAGCACGATGGCTCGTACCCGCTCATTGGTGTCAATACCTTTCTGCCGCGTGAGGGCCAGGAAGACGAAGTGCACAGCCTCGAACTGATCCGCTCCTCGGATCACGAAAAGGGCGAGCAGATTCGACATTTGCGCGGTTTTCAGAAACTGCATGCCGAGGAAAGGCCGGATGCTCTCCTCGCATTACAGCAGGTCGCGCGCTCCCGTGGTAACGTATTTGCGGAACTGATGAACACCGTGCGGTCCAGTTCACTCGGGCAAATATCGGAAGCCTTGTACGCGGTCGGCGGCGAATACCGGCGCAACATGTAAAACGGCTGCATGACGCACGTTTCAGCAGCGCCCGGACACCCCGGACACCGGTTCCTCAATCAAGGAAGAGTCGCGGAGCAGACTTCAACATGAAATCGTGGTTTCTTTATCTGGCGGCACTTGCCGGCGGCCTCGCGATGCTCGTATCGCTGGTCGCTGCGGTGCTCGACGGCGAGGAGCGGCTGGCATGGCTTGGCGCGGCGCTGGCGAATTTGCCTTTGCCGGCCTTTGTCCTGCTGCTGCTGCGGCTTCGCCTGCCACGCACCAGCGAGAATCTGCCACTTCTGCTCCTGCTGTCGCTGGCCGGATTGCTCATTGCAGCATGGGAAAGTTTCGTGGACCAGAACGCCGGCTGGACACCGACTGCAATTGCGGCCGTCGGGAGTACCTTGTTGCTCATGTACGTGTTCTGGTATTCCCGCTTGCAGCGATTTCCAAACGCCAGGCTTGCAGTCGGCAACAAGTTACCGGAATTCGCAGCGACGACACTGGATGGCCGGGTCGTCCGTTCCGCCGAGTTTCTCGGCAGGCCGGCAGTTTTTGTGTTCTATCGCGGCGGCTGGTGCCCGGTATGTTACGGCCAAGTGCAGGAAATTGCTGCGCGGCAGCAGGAACTCGAGAATCTGGGCGTCAGTCTGAGTTTGATCAGCCCGCAAACGGCGGAACAATCGCGTATCCTTGCTGAAGGGTCCGGTGCGGCGTCAGCGTTCCTGGTCGACAGCGACAATACCGCCGCGCGAGCGCTCGATATTGTTGATGAAGATGGGGTGCCGTTCGGCCGGTCTCGCGGCTATCGGCGGGATACAGTGATGCCGACCGTCATCGTGACGAATCAGAAGGGCACGATTCTGTTTTCCGACCAGACCAATAATTACCGGGTGCGTCCGGAACCCGACATTTATATTTCGATTCTCAAACGTACAGGCGCAGTAGCAACGTGAGCGACGGATCCAGCGGTTCATTTATCGAAAACCCGACCCTTTACCAGGGGACCTATCTCGAGTTTCTCGGTTTTCGGCTGACGGCCTGGAAAGCCGGGTTCGCCCGTATCGAAATGCCGGTGCGGCCCGAACATCGCAATACGGTCGGCTATTTGCACGGCGGGGTCATCGCCTCGCTGCTGGATATCGCCGGTGCCGTATCGGGGAGTTTCGGCGTCTCCAAAGATCTGGTGTCGGTCACTATCAATATCAATTGCAACTTCATGTCGCCACACCGGGCCGCCACGGTGGTCGCGGAAGGCGAGCTGGTACGCGAAACACGAACGCTGTTCTTCGCCCAGTCGCGCTTGTTCGATCCGGAGCACAAGCGCTTGTGCGCGACCGCAACGGGCACCTACAAGCGTCGTCCGCGAGACCGCGCTGCTGCGGGAGCACCGGGTGCCGCCGCACCGGGTGCCGCCGCACCGGGTGCC
>CAZSDL010000213.1:0-4293 GCA_964605635.1 uncultured Woeseiaceae bacterium | reverse complement strand
GTCGCAGATTGAGGATCGCCTCCGCCTGGATTTCGGACAACTTGAAGCGCGCCTGCAGTTCTGCCTTCGGATCATCCTCTTCGCGTATAATCGCGATCACTTCGTCGATATTCAGATAAGCGATCAGCAAGCCATCGAGAATGTGCAGACGGTCCGAGACGATTTGCAGCCGGTGCTGAAGGCGACGCTTGACGGTTTCGCGGCGGAACTGCAGCCACTCGGTCAGAAGCTCGAGCAGATTGAAATTGCGCGGTCGGCCATCGAGCGCAACGATATTCATGTTGACACGTACCGTGCGTTCCAGCGAGGTCGTGGAAAAGAGGTGCGACATCAGGCCATCGATGTCGATCTTGTTCGATTTTGGCGTGATCACCAGGCGAATCGGATCCTCGTGATCGGACTCGTCGCGCAGGTCCTCGACCATCGGCAGCTTCTTGTTGCGCATTTGTGCTGCAATCTGTTCGAGAATCTTGCTGCCGGATATCTGGTACGGCAGCGAATTGATGATGATCTCGCCGTTGTCCACTTTGTAGGCAGCACGGACACGCAACGTACCGTTCCCGGTCTGGTAAATCTGCCGGATCTCGGCTCGCGGCGACACCAGTTCACCGCCGGTCGGGAAATCCGGCCCTTTGATGTGCTTCATGAGTTGCACAACGGTGGCGTCCGGATTGTCAATGAGGTGTACGAGTGCGCTGGCAACCTCGCGCAGATTGTGCGGTGGCACATCGGTCGAAAGCCCGACCGCGATGCCGGTCGTGCCGTTGAGCAGCAAGTTCGGCAAGCGCGCCGGCAGCACCACCGGCTCGTCGAGCGTGCCGTCGAAATTGGGCGCCCAGTTGACCGTCCCCTGCCCCAGTTCGGCGAGTAGCGACTTCGCATACGGCATGAGTCGCGATTCGGTGTACCGCATGGCGGCAAAGGACTTGGGGTCATCGGTAGAACCGAAATTGCCTTGCCCGTCGACGATTGGATAGCGATAAGTAAACGCCTGTGCCATCAGCACCATCGCTTCATAACAGGCGGAATCGCCGTGCGGATGGAATTTGCCGATGACGTCGCCGATGGTCCGCGCGGATTTTTTCGGCTTGGATCCGGCCGACAGCCCCAGTTCGCTCATGGCATACACGATCCGACGCTGTACCGGTTTCAAGCCGTCACCGATCTGCGGCAAGGCACGATCGAGAATGACGTACATCGAATAATCGAGGTAGGCCTTCTCGGTGTAGTCCTTGAGCGCCAGCTGCTCGACGCCTTCGAGATTCAGTTGGTTCTGCATGGTCTCTCCTGTGACCGCTCAGACTTCTGCAAGATTACCCTTCGTTTCCAGCCAGTCGCGCCGGTCGGCGGCGCGTTTCTTGGCCAGCAGCATGTCCATGAGTTGATCGGTATTGTCTTTCGCGCCGACGGTCAACTGCACCAGGCGGCGGGTATCCCGATGCATCGTGGTCTCGCGCAGCTGCTGCGGGCTCATCTCGCCAAGTCCCTTGAAGCGTGTCACCGAAACCTTGCCGCGCAGTTTCTCGGCTTCGATGCGATCGAGAATGCCCTGTCGTTCGGCCCGGTCGAGTGCATAGAACACGGCCTTGCCGACATCGATGCGAAACAGCGGCGGCATGGCAATGTAGACGTGTCCGGACAGCACCAGGCTGCGAAAATGACGCAGGAAAAGTGCGCACAGGAGGGTGGCGATGTGCGCACCGTCCGAATCAGCATCAGCAAGAATACAGATCTTGTGATAGCGCAGCCCGTCGATATCGCCGGCTCCCGGATCCACGCCTAGCGCGATGCTGATGTCGTGCACTTCCTGGGATGCGAGTATCTCGTTGGTATCGACCTCCCAGGTATTCAGGATCTTGCCGCGCAGTGGCATGATTGCCTGTGTCGTCCGGTCGCGCGCCTGTTTGGCTGAACCGCCGGCAGAGTCGCCCTCGACGAGGAAAAGCTCGCAGAGCTCAGGCTCCTGCGACGTACAGTCCGCCAGTTTCCCCGGCAATGCAGGACCCGTGACGATTTTCTTGCGCACAACCTTTTTCGCCGCGCGCAGTCGTGACTGCGCCTTGCCGATGGCAAGCTGGGCGATCTGGTCGCCGGTTTCGGGATGCTGGTTGAGCCATAACGCGAAGCTGTCCTTGACCACCCCGGTGACGAACGCGGCCGATTCCCGTGACGACAGCCGCTCCTTGGTCTGTCCGGAGAACTGCGGATTCTCGAGTTTGGCACTCAACACGAAACTCAATCCGTCCCAGACGTCTTCGGGCGACAGTTGCACACCACGCGGCAGCAGGCTGCGGAATTCGCAAAATTCGCGTAGTGCATTCGTCAGCCCGGTGCGCAATCCGTTGACATGCGTGCCGCCTTGCGGCGTCGGAATCAGGTTGACGTAGCTTTCCTGGACGGCGGTGCCCTCTTCCGTCTGCCACACGATTGCCCAGTCCACAGCCTCGTGCTTGCCGGCGAGACTGCCGGAATACGGCTCGACCGGCAGATGCGGCATCGTACCGACCGCTTCGAGCAGGTATTCCTCCAGGCCACCCGAGTAAAGCCACTCCACGGATTCTTTCGGCTTTTCAACCTTGAGACGTACGGTCAGGCCGGGACACAAAACTGCCTTGGCACGCAACGCATGTTTCAGGCGCGAGACGGAGACCTTGGGAGAATCGAAATAGCCGGGATCCGGCCAGAAGCGGATTGTCGTCCCGGTATTGGCCTTGCCGACCGTGCCGACAACTTCGAGCTTGCTGCGCTTGTTGCCGCTGGCGAAACTCTGGTTGTATTCCTTGCCACCGCGGCGAATCCAGATCTCCAGGTTTTTCGACAGCGCGTTGACCACCGACACGCCGACGCCATGCAGGCCGCCGGAATACTGGTAGGTGTCCTTGTTGAACTTGCCGCCGGCATGCAGACGCGTGAGGATGAGTTCCACACCCGGGATTTTCTCTTTCGGATGCATATCGACCGGCATGCCGCGACCGTCGTCGCTGACTTCGACGGAGCCATCAGCGTAAACCGTCACCTCGATCTTCTTGCAATGCCCGGCAAGCGCCTCGTCGACGCTGTTGTCGACGACCTCATGGACCAGGTGATTCGGCCGCGTGGTGTCCGTATACATGCCCGGTCGCCGCCGCACAGGCTCAAGGCCGCTCAGGACCTCGATATCGGCCGCATCGTATCGTTTGCTCATTGTCACTTTTGCCACAAGCGAGTAACCGGCGCGATTCTAGCAGGAACGATGCGGGTGTTGCCGGTGCTGCAATCGCCCGTGTTACGGGCTTTTTCAGATGGTAGTCGACGCGCTGCGTTTGATCGCCCGTGATACGGGCTCCTAAAGCCGTTCTGCTAACTGTAGGAGCCCGTATCACGGGCGATTAAAACAATTAATCGAGATCGCTGACCAACGACTTGCGGATATTGTCGGGAACCGGACGCACGTCTACCTGGTAGTTTTCATGATCGATGCCGGCGGCAAGCGTTGCGCCATCTTTAAGCGCCCGAATCTGCTGCGCCTCCAGCTCGAATCGCAGGAAGTGCACAGCGGAAGTCTTCTCGACTGTCTCACGTTCCATATCTTCATCGGCAATCGGTCGAATCAGCGGGAAATCATCGACCTGCATCCATACGCGGTCTTCAATGCCGATCAGGCGCTGCAGCATTTCCCGGCGCTCGTTCACATCGGGAAACTCCACCATGAAGGTCGCTTTCCAGTTCGTGCCGTCGGGAATCAGCGGGTTGTAGGCTTCGATTTCCTCGTTGATTCCCGCAGCGTCGAAAATGCGCTCGGCACGCAGCATTTCCTGCACCTGGTACTGCATGGTCATGCGGTCTTCGAAATACAAGGTCGCGTTCGTGCCGAGCGCCAGATGCCGGTCGCGTTTGTGTGCCATAACCTGTTCGCGAAACGACTTGCGAATTTCCGCGTATTTTTCAAGGCTGTAAAGGCCTTCCCGGGTCAGTTTTTCCATATCAGTACTGCCTATATTCCGTAAGCAAGGCGCAGCAAACCAAGCGGGTGCTGCGCCTTGTGATTCTCGAGTCCGCGCGCAATCTGTTCTGCCGCCATCGGGCAGTCACTGGCAAAGTGCGTCGCGTTGCTGGCCTCGACTCTGCGCACCACCGGTTTTGCAATCTTGACCGAGATGTCGTGAAACTCCTTCTTCACGGCGTAGGTACCGTCATGGCCGGAGCAGCGCTCGATGGCCTCGACCTCAGTGTCCGGTGCGAGCATCAGTATCTCACGCGTTTTCTGGCCGACATTCTGCACGCGCAGGTGACAAGGCACCTGGTAGGCCACTT
>CAZSDL010000212.1:0-4301 GCA_964605635.1 uncultured Woeseiaceae bacterium | reverse complement strand
GCCGCACTGACCGAGTCGATTCTGGAATCAGAATTGTTCGGCCACGAGGCAGGAGCGTTTACCGGTGCGGTGAAAACCCACGTCGGGCATTTCGAGCGTGCTGACGGTGGCACGCTGGTGCTGGACGAGTTGGCAACGATATCCCTGCGCATGCAGGAAAAGATATTGCGTGTGATCGAGTACGGTGAGCTGACTCGAGTTGGCGGAAGCGATACAACCCAGGTCGATGTGCGTATCGTTGGCTCCACTAACGCCAATCTCGAAGCTCTTGCCGCCGATGGTCGCTTTCGCGAAGATCTGCTCGACCGGCTGGCGTTCGATGTCATTACCGTTCCGCCTTTGCGTGAACGGCTGGAAGATATTCTGCCGCTGGCGTACGGATTCGCCGTGAATATGGTCAGCGAGTTAAAACGGCGATTTTTTCCCGGCTTCAGTCCTCGTGCTTCCTCTGCGCTGTTGCGACACGCATGGCCCGGAAACGTTCGCGAACTGAAAAATGCTATCGAACGTTCTGTATATCGCGCTGCCGACGAAACAAGCCGGATCACCCGCATCGCATTCGATCCGTTCGACTCTCCCTTTCGCATGCGCGATGAGCGCAAGCCGAAAATAGAAGCTGCAAGTCACACGCCGTCGTCCGAGCCCTTGCAGCTACCGACGGACCTGACCCAACGGGTAAACGAGACGGAGAAAGCACTGTTACACGCGGGCCTGGAAAAAGCGCGCTACAACCAACGCGTCGCGGCGGAAATTCTCGGCCTAACCTACCATCAACTACGCGGAAAGATGAAGAAGCATGGCCTGACAGCGCCCGCTAAAGAGGATTGATCGAAGCGCCACACCGAAGTGTACCTAGCAGCCTGTCGGACTTAGGGCATCGTCGCGAGGCAAATGGGCCTAAGTCCGACAAGCTGCTAGCTGTCGTCGCGGTAACGCCGCACGTAGATCGCGGCAAGGACGAACAAAGCGCAGACAACGATGCCAAGCCACAGCGCAGGACTGCCGAAAAACCGTGACAGATCGAGTAATGGCAGCAAGCTTATGCTCGGCGCTTCGCCCGCGGCCATCTTCTCGCCCTCATAAAACAGCAGGTCGCCGGTATCGAGGCCCTGGAATAATGGCAGCTTGCCCGTGCGTACAAACAAAGCCTCCGCCAGCAAGGTACTGCCTACCAGGGTCTTCTCGAGCATCGGCAGGATAAAGATCGGCAGGAATGCAACGAGGAACGGCGAACGCTTGGTAAACGCGGAAACAAACAGAAACCAGCCGATGAAGGGCGACAGCCAAAGTGGCAGGGCCAGCAAAACGACGAGCGTAGCTACCCAGTTGTCAATGAACGGTGTTGCACTCCAGATCAGGTGCCAGGCGTTTGCGCCACGCCACTCGATCCACAGGCTGGTCAATGAAAGGACGACCAGGTGTGTGACGATGATTGCGGCGAACGAGACGAGCGGCACAACGAGCATCGCCGTGACCAGTTTGGACAGCACAGTCTCGGAGTCGGTACATGGAATCGAGCGCCAGAAAAGGATGCTGCGATCCTTACGCTCGGTGTAAAGCGCATCCAGTGCGTAGAAAACCGTCAGGATCCACATTGAGATGGCAAACAGGCTGGAGATCCCGGTCATTAGCACACCGACGGCACCGGAACGCTGGGTTTCTCCCAGTGCCGATGCACCCAGGATGACGCCGTCCACGGCCTGATCGAATGTGGACACGACTACGTGGCCGGTTACTGCCATCAGCGAGATGAGCAGCCCGATAACAGCCGGTGTTACCAGAATCGAACGATGTTCCCAGAGTTCTCGTCTCAGCAATATGGCCTGGCGGGCAATCATGCCGGCGCTCCCTTGATCTTGGCGACGAAGAGATCGGCGATTGCCGGTGTACGCAGGTCGCCCAGTCCTTGCAGTTGCTCGCGCCTGACGCCTTCGAAGGTCAATACCTTTTTGCCGAACACATCCCGTTCGAAGATCGGTTTGTATTGTCGTGCCCG
Source organism: uncultured Woeseiaceae bacterium (assembly GCA_964605635.1). GTDB lineage: Bacteria > Pseudomonadota > Gammaproteobacteria > Steroidobacterales > Woeseiaceae > IDS-8. The sequence goes on along the minus strand of CAZSDL010000212.1, from coordinate 2,305 downwards.
TTCAGCGTTCTCACCGGATGTCATCAGTTCCACATACTGCTGTGGAAGGGCATCCATTCCAGCCTGTAGAACAATCCGTCCATCATTAATGAACATGACGTCCGTCAACAGATGCTCAATTTCCTCGACCTGATGCGTAGTAATGAGAATTGTTCTTTCTCCGTCGAAGTAGTCGTTGAGCAAATTGGTATAGAACTCTTTCCGGAAAATGATATCCAGCCCGATTGTCGGCTCGTCGAGCACCAGCAACTTCGCATCGATCGCCACGATGATCGACAGGTGAAGCTGCGTGATCATGCCCTTCGACAGCTCGCGCACCCTGGCATCCCGGCGGATTTTCGTCCTGGCCAGCAGTTCATCAGCGCGGGCGCGTGAAAAGTGTGGGTGCACCGTTTCCACGAAATGCAGAAGCTGCGACACACGAATCCAGCGCGGCAAAACCGCGACATCCGCGATAAAGGAAATCTCCCGCATCAACTCCTTGCGTTCCCGGAACGGATCGAGTCCCAGCACGGAGAGTGATCCCTGGCAGTCGGTCAGGCCGAGGACTGCTTTCAGAAGCGTCGTCTTACCGGCGCCGTTGGGGCCTATCAGCCCCATGATTCGGCCTTTCTCGATATCGAAGCTGACGTCGTCGACGGCACGTACCTTACCGTAGTATTTGGACACGTTCCGCGCACTGACCAGGCTCGTCATTTCGATCCCCCTTTCCCGGACTTGTCAGGCTGGTCCGTGCCGTCTTGCAGGGACTGGACGTCAAGCCCCAGCCGCTCGATCGTGGCTGCAATTCTTGGCCACTCGGTCTCTATGAAGCGCTGCCTTTCATCCTTCAGCAGCTGCTTGCGGGCTCCGTCGGTCACATACATTCCCAGGCCTCTTTTCTTCTCGACCAGCCCCTCGTCCACCAGCTCCTGGTACCCTTTGAGCACCGTCAACGGGTTCAGCCGATACTCTGCCGCGACGTTGCGAACTGAAGGCAGGGCATCCCCGTCCTTCAGGGCGCCCTCGAGAATCATGGCAACCACGCGATCGCGCAGCTGGCGGTAGATCGGCAGATCGTCGCTCCATTTGGGATCCATCGCGTATCCGGTGCCTGTCATTGATTGTTATGGCCGCACAGCGTCTTTACGCCGGCACGGAACACTATGTTAGCAGGCAGGACGCGAAAATCCGGTAAGGAATAAGCCGCGTCCGTACTCGTGTGGAACGTGCTCGAGACGCGAATCTCCGGATGCAGATTTGCACGTGCCTGACCCGCAATGAGGGCTGCAGCAAGCAGCGCGATGAGGGACAGGGAAATCAGATAATTAGGGATTCGAATGATCCGGGCGTTCATGGCAAAAAGTCTCCGGCGCTATGCCTCGCGAGGATGGTGACATGGTGTTATAGTCAACTATAACACTAAATTGGCTTTTGGCAAGTGTCGCGAGACGCATCAGGGCAATGCCGGGCCGTCAGGCTGATAGAATCCGGGCCTGCCGGTAAAAACCGGCACCCCGGTCGGGCCTGTTCTGCTCTTTGCAAACGCTGGAAAACGCGCCGACAGCCCGGCTTGCAGCTGGGGAAGTTCGACTAACCTCCTAAAAATCCAGGAAAAAAGCATGAAGAAACCTGTTCGCGTGACGATCACCGGCGCCGCCGGCCAGATCGGCTATCAGCTCGCCTTCCGCATCGCCTCAGGCCAGATGCTGGGCGCGGACCAGCCGGTTGTATTGCAATTGCTGGAGATCCCACCGGCCCTGCCCGCGCTGGGCGGCGTGGCTATGGAACTGGAAGACTGTGCCTTTCCAACACTGTCCGGCACGGTAGCCACGGATGACGCCCCAAAGGCGTTCCGGGATGCCGACTTCGCATTGCTGGTCGGCGCGCGACCGCGCGGGCCGGGAATGGAGCGCAAGGATCTCCTGGAGGCAAACGCGCAGATATTCTCGGCGCAAGGCAAGGCGATTAATGAACAGGCGAGCCGCGAAATCCGTATTCTCGTGGTCGGGAATCCGGCCAATACCAACGCACTGATAACGCGCTGCAATGCGCCGGATATCGATTCCAGGCAAATTACGGCGATGACGCGGCTCGACCACAATCGAGCCATAGCACAACTCGCGGCCAAGACCGGCAAACACGTCAGCGATATTCGGCATATGACCATCTGGGGCAATCATTCCGCCACCCAGTATCCGGATATCGACCACGCAATCATCGATGGCGCGCCGGCCGTTGAACAGGTTCCGCGCGAATGGGTGACCGGAAAGTTCATCCCGCGCGTGCAACAACGCGGCGCCGAAATTATCAAGGCCCGCGGAGC
>CAZSDL010000211.1:0-4372 GCA_964605635.1 uncultured Woeseiaceae bacterium | reverse complement strand
AATGCACCAGCACTTCGAAGCCGTCCCAGTCCTTGCCGAGCGATTGCACCAGCGCGGCGATTTCGTCGTCAGAGGCAACGTCGAGCGGGTAGGTCAGTTTGGAGCCCAGTTCTTCGGCCATGCCTTCGACGCGTGGCTTGAGTTTGTCGTTCTGATAGGTAAACGCAAGTTCGGCGCCCTCGCGTTTGAATGCCTGGGCGACGCCCCATGCGATTGAACGTGTACTCGCGAGTCCGACGATCAACGCGCGCTTGCCTGCCATAAAACCCATGCTTTGTCCCCGTTCCTGCAAATTGAGTCGCCGATTCTAGCAGCGTTACCCGTAGGAGCGCGCCTCGCGCGCGAATGGGAAGAGTCCTGACGCTGCCACATTCGCCCGCAGGGCGGGCTCCTACAGGGCGACGTGGGAGCGCGCCTGCGTGACCGCCATGGATGGCGGGAATGCAGATAACGCAGGAGCAATTATCAGCCGCGAATGGGAAGAGGTTTGGCGTTGTCGCGTTCGCCCGCAGGGCGGGCTCCTACAAGGTGGTGTGGGAGCGCGCCTCGCGCGCGAACGGGAAAACGTCGGATTATTACAGCGGTGACGGGTCCGTCGCCGCGCGCGTCGAGCGGCGGCCGGTCAGGAAGTGCACGAGCCAGTTCGTGCCGTTCTGCACCACGACGTACAGGCACGGAATAAGGACAAGTGTCAGCAGCATGGCGGTGAACAGGCCGCCGATCACTGCTATGGCCAGTGGCTGCATCAGGTTGGCGCCGGACCCCATACCGATCGCCAGCGGAAGCATGCCGGCGATGGTGGTGAGCGTTGTCATCAGGATGGGTCGCAAGCGAATGCCGCCCGCTTCGACAACGGCGTCCGCCAGCTCGAGTCCGCGCATGCGTCCGCGTTCGATGTATTCAACGAGCAGAATCGCATTGTTGACCACGATGCCGATCAGCAGTATCACGCCAAGAAACGCCGGTGCCGACAGAGGCGTACCAGTGGCCCACAGGATGACCACCACGCCGATTAAGCACAGCGGCGCGGCTGCCATAATTACGATTGGATTCGACAGTCGTTCGTATTGCACGGCCAGCACTACGAACACCAGGAAAATTGCCAGCAGGATCACCGTCATCATCTCGCGATCGGTTTCCTCGACCGCCTCGAACTGGCCGCCGAAGATAAGGCCGTACTGCTCGGGAATATCCATGGCCTCGATACGCGTGCGGATCTCGCTCATGATTGAGCCTGCGTCATTGAAGGTGGTATTGAACGTGCCGGTAATTCGCTGAACGCGGACCTGGTTCTCCCGCTCGATATGCGCCGGGCCATCCCCGAGGGTGAAACGGGCCACGTCGCTCAATTGCACCTGGCCACCGTCGCCGGCAGCCACGATCACCTGACCAAGAGCCTGCTCGTCGCCGGTGACCTCGCGCGGCAGCCGCACCCGAACGTCATACTCGTTTGTGCCGGTGGCATAGCGAGTGGGCACGGTTCCGGTGACGGCATCGCGCAGGGCGCGACCGATCTCGCCGATATTCAGGCCCAGCGCGGCGGCGCGTTCGCGGTCGACCTCGACGCTCAGGAGCGGCGTTCGCTCTTCCCGCGCCACTTCGAGATCGTCCAGACCGGGGATGCCCTCCAGCCGGTTAACCATTTCCCTGGCGATTCCCGCAAGTACCGGCAGGTTTTCGCCGACAATCATAACGTCCATGTCGGTACCCTGCGCACCGAAGTTAAGGCCCGGAATGCGCGGCGGCTGCACCCAGATCCGTGCATTCGGAATGTCGAGCGCGCGCAGCCGCTCCTGGACCTCTGCGACCCACAGGCCTGCCGGCATATCAGGACGCGAGGCAGCGTCGCTGAGGCTCACATCCATGCGCGCGGTACCCGGTCGCTCGGAGATTACGCCGCCCGACAAGTGGCCGCCGACAATTGCGAATACACTCTCAACGTGCGGCGACTCGCGCAGTGCCTGTTCGACCATGCGCGACGCGCGGTCGGTCTGCTCCGGCGTCGTACCGGGCGGCAACGCGACGCGCACGTTGGTTTGTCCGTCGTCCAGTTGCGGCAGGAATTCATTACCCAGGCTGCCCAGGCTCAAGACACTGCCGACAAAGAGCAACAACGAAGCCGCAATGACCGCCCACCGCCAGCGCAAAATTGGCCCCAGGCTTTGCCGATACTTTGCGATCGTCCAATCGATCATGCCATCGAACGCGCGATAGGGACGGCTCGTGCCGAAACCCGACTGAAAGCGCAGCTTGCCGAACTGCGCCGCGAGCATCGGCACCAGAGTGAGTGCGACCGCGAGCGACGCGACGACGGCAAACGATATGGTCAGTATCAACTCGCGGAATACCAGTGCGGCTATGCCGGTGATCAGCAGAAACGGTGCCACCGCGGCGAGGTTGGTTAAAGTGCCGGCGGTAATTGCGGAAATGACTTCGTCGGCGCCATCGTGCGCCGCGTCTTCCGGCGAGCTGCCGAGTTTCTCGCGATGCCGCGAAATGTTTTCCAGCATCACAATTGCATTGTCGAGCAACAGTCCAACCCCGAGGGCGAGGCCGCCCAGGCTGATCACATTCAGCGTCAGCCCGCCAAAACCCATCAGGACAAAGGTGAACAGAATCGCGAGTGGAATCGACAGGCCGATTACAAAGCCCTTGCGCAATGAACCAAGGAATGCCAGCACCACGACCATCGCCAGCACGGCGCCGAGAATCGCGGCAGTGCCGACCGCCTGCACCGAGCCGCGTACGAAAAACGCGCCGTCACGTGTCGACTGCCACTGGACGTCCTCCGGCATGTAACCGGAGGAATCGAGTTGCGCCATGCGCGCGTTGATTTCGTCGACTACCGCGACGGTGTTTGCTTCCGGCAATTTGAAAATGGATAGCTGTGTCGCCGGCGTGCCGTTGAGTCGCACGAAAAGGCGTTCCTCGCGGAAGCCGTCGCGCACGTCGGCGATCTCGCTCAGGCGAATACGCCGGCCGCTGTCCGGTACCGTCAGCAACACGTTCTCGATTTCCTCGGGAGCCTGGAAGCGACCGTCGGTACGCGCCATGACGTCAAACTGGGGCGAAGTCACATTGCCCGCCGCAATATTGATGTTCTCGTTTGCCAGTTGCGCGGCGACGTCCTGCAAAGTCAGGCCGTAAGAGCGCAGACGCTGCTGGTCGACCACCACTTCGATCTCGCGCACCTGGCCGCCGGCTGCTTCGACTGCCGCGACGCCTTTGATCGACTGCAATTGCGGCACCAGCCGCTGTTCGACCCAATCCCTCACTTCACGCGGCGTGCGGGTCGGGGAAGACAGGCCGGCACGCCAGACCGGCCATTCGCCGGGGTCCCACTTGCGAAGGCGCGGCGGCTCAATGTCGGCCGGCAGTTGCTGGCGCGCCGCTTCGAGTTGCCGCGCGGCATTCTGCATGGCGATGTCGAGGTCGATGCCGTGCTCGAAGAGCAGGTCGACGTTGGTGCGTCCTTCCGAGGCGCGGCTGGAAATGCCGCTCAGGTTTTCGACCGACGCGAGGTTGCGTTCGAGCACCCGGGTAATCTGTTCCTCCATGACTTCCGGGGCCACGCCCGGATAATTGACGGTGACCCTCAACAGCGGAAACTCGACTTCGGGCAACAGGTTGACCGGCAGGCGATTGAGGAAGAAAAGGCCCAGCACCACGATGACGGAGGCGATGGCCAGTGTGCCAACCGGGCGACGTATGGACGCGTGGGTGAGGCCGCGGTAATAGCGTGTGCCGCGCGCGGGGTCGTGGTCGGGTGTGCGGGGTTGTTGCGTTTTGTCAGTCAATTGCGGGCGCCATCAGGTGGTCCAGTCCACGATGCGGACTTTTTCGCCTTCACTCATCTCTTGCGGGTTTGCCGAGACGACCCGGTCGCCGGGCTCGAGACCGCCCGTGATCTCGCGCCAGCTGCCACGGATGATGCCGGGTTCCACGACGCGTCGGGCCAGGCGATCGTCACTGTCGACGACCATCACGTAGTACGCGCCGTCGGATTGCGCGACCGAACCGGCCGGGACCGCCAGCACATCCAGCCTGCTGTCGACCAGCAGCTCCACGCGTGCCAGGTAACCGGGGCGCACGACTTTCGTGCCGGTCGGCGCAAGCTCGACCTCGACGACGATCAGGCGGCTGCTGTCCTCCGCGGCCGGGAAAATGCGGCGCACCCGGCCGTCGACCGGGTTGCTGTCGGCGATGGCGTCGATGCGCACCGTGACGTTATCGCCGATGGACAGGTTGCGCAGGTCCAGTTCGGATACGCCGACGCGCACCACAAGGCTCGAGAGGTCCGCCAGCGAAAACAGGGGTGCATGCCGTGCGATTGCCTCGCCTGGCTCGATGTAACGCGCGACGACGGTGCCGT
>CAZSDL010000210.1:0-4375 GCA_964605635.1 uncultured Woeseiaceae bacterium | reverse complement strand
CGGTGCTTACCGACGACGACGTGGCCTGGGTGATACTCGTTTGCGGATTCATGGGCAGCCTGATCGGGCTGTTGATCCGCACCGGGGCAACGCTTGCGTTCACGCAGCGCATGACGAGTTTCGTCAACTCGCAGAAATCCGCGTTATACGCGACCTGGGTGATGGGCATCTTCATGTTCGTCGATGACTACCTGAATTCCCTGGCGGTCGGTTCGGCAATGCGCGAGGTGACAGACAAGTACCGTATCTCGCGCGAGAAACTTGCTTACGTCGTCGACTCAACCGCCGCACCGGTCAGCGTCATCATTCCCTTCTCAACCTGGGGCGCCTTTTTTGCCGGCCTTCTGGTGACCAATGGTGTGGCGCCGGAGGGTGAGGGGCTGTCGACTTATATAAGCGCCATTCCCTACATGCTGTATGCGTGGATCGCAGTACTCCTGGTGCCGGTTGTCATTGCCGGCTACATACCGATGCTTGGCAGCATGAAAAAGGCGGAACTGCGTGCGCAAACCCTTGGCCAGATGGTGCCGCCGGATGCCGCACATATCGAAGAGGCCAATAAAGCCATTAAACCGAAGGAGGGAGTGCGGCCGTATATCGCGATGTTCGTGCTGCCGATGCTGGCACTGGTGCTCGTGACACTTTATTTCGACAAGGATTTCCTGCGCGGCGTTTATGTGACGCTCGGCGGCTGCGTGCTGGTCATTCTGGCGCTGCGCATTCTCGATTTTAACGACACCTTCGACACCATAATGGACGGCTTCAAGACCATGATTGAGCCGCTTGGCGTGCTGGTCGCCGCGTTCATGCTGAAAGAAGTCAACGATGCGCTCGGTTTGCCGGCGTATGTTGTACAGAACATGCAACCCCTGCTGACACCGGAGTCTCTGCCCGCCGTGATCTTCGCCACCATGGGGCTGGTATCCTTCATGACGGGATCGAACTGGGGCGTATTCGTCATCATCCTGCCGATTGTCACCGCGCTGTCCAATAATCTTGGCGCGGACATGACTCTCGTGATTGGCGCGACGTTGTCGGCGAGCACCTTTGGCAGCCACGCCTGTTTTTACTCGGATGCCACGGTGCTCACCGCACAGGCAACAGGTTGCACGGCGATGCAACATGCCCTGACACAGGTCCCGTACGCGCTTATTGCCGCCGCCATCGCGCTGGCCGGTTACCTGCTACTTGGCTATCTATAACAATGAATGCAAAGGAAGGACCGATGAAGAAAATGATGTTACCAATTTGCGCAGCCATCATTGCGTTCGCCGCCGGCATCACCATTGGCGACGATCACGAATCCGAAGTTGCCCTGCCTGCAAAAATCAGTAAAGACGATATGACCGGCAAGATTTTCGAACGTCCGGAAACCACCGAAACGGTGCGGGGTGACAACACCATTCTCGATGTGACCACCTTGCTGAGCAGCGACAAGAAGTTCGCATCCGGCATGTACAAGTCGGGCAAGTCGCGCTTCGAGGCGACCGAACCTTACGGCGTCGACGAGTTCATGTACTTCATCGAGGGCGGCGTCACCCTGACTTCCGCGGATGGCTCGGTGCAGGTCATCAACGCGGGCGAGGCGGTCACGTTGCCGAAAGAGTGGACCGGAATCTGGGACACGGATGGCTATACCAAGATCTGGGTTATCTATTCGGAGGATGGTTCCGGGCTGTGACAATGCTAAAACGCATGGCGATCCCGGTTCTGATGCTGGCGCTCGCAGGTTGCGCCGAATCGCCGGGGGAGGGAGTCGATCGCATATTTTTCAGCGCCCGGGTCTACACCCTGGACGAAGCGGCACCCCGGGCCGAAGCGCTGGCCGTCGACGAAGGCCGGATCGTCTACGTCGGCGACAACGACGGTGCGCTGGAGCTGGCCGGCAGCGATACGGTATGGCATGACCTCGACGGCAAGATGCTGCTGCCGGGCTTCATCGATACGCACATGCACCCGGTATCCGGCGGCGCCTATGCGCGGGCATTGTCCCTCGATACCTTTGGCACTGTCGATGACTGGATCCGCTCGATAGACGAGTACGCTGCGGCCAATCCTGACGCGCCGCTGCTGTTCGGTTACGGTTTCCTGGCCAGCACCTTCGGTCCGGACGGCCCTACCCGGCAGATGATCGATGCCGTAGTCGACGAGCGTCCGGTTTTGCTGATGGACGAAGGCTTCCACGGCGCCTGGGCAAACTCCAAAGCACTGGAGTTACTGAACATCACACAGGACACGCCGGACCCCGCGCCCGGTTTCAGCTATTACAAGCGTGACGCGGATGGCAATGCAACCGGTTACCTGCTTGAAGGCACGGCCGGCATGGCCATGCGGGGACTCAACGTGATAACGCAGGATGTCATCGTCGATGGTACGGCGCACGTGATCGACGTATTGAACAGTTACGGTGTGACTGCCGTGTTCGATGCGGGTGCGCTTGGTTACGAGGATTCGCTGCAACAGGTATTGCAACGACTCGAGGACAGCGGCGATCTGACCGTGCGTGTCGTCGGCTCTTATCGTCCGCGCGGCCCGGAGGATCTCGCTCGTGCCATCGAGATGGCAAAGACGTGGCACGAGACGATTCGTGGCGAACGCTATCACTACCGCATGCTGAAGATCATGGACGACGGCACCGTCGAAGGCCGCACGGCGGCAATGTTCGAGGACTACCAGGGCGAGCCCGGAAACAGCGGCAAAACGGTCTACACCGAGGAGCAAAAGACGGCGCTCATCAGCGATGCGGCGGGTGCGAACATAGACGTGCATGTACATGCGCTGGGCGAGCGCTCCATTCACGAGACACTGAACGCGATAGAGGCCGCACGCAGTACGCATCCCGAAAGTGATTCCCGTTTCGCGATCTGTCACATCCAGGTTATTACGGATCAGGACCTGGCTCGCTTTGCGGAGCTCGACGTCATCGCGCAAAGCACACCGCTGTGGGCGTCCTACGATACCTACGGCGAGCAGTTTGTCAGTGAGGACCAGTTCCAACGCTACTGGCGGTTCAAGAGCCTCGAGGATCTTGGCGTGAAGCTGACCTTTGGCAGCGACTTTCCCGCGAGCGGCGCGGGCATGCTTGGCATGTCGCCTGTCGTACAGATGGAGATCGGGCACACGCGCCAGTCCGCCGGCGAACCGGATGCGCCGGTGCAGCCGCGCGAGTCGGAGCGCCTCGACCTTGCCAGCCTGATCCGTGGCTATACGATCGACGCGGCTTACCAGTTGCGGCTCGAGGAAGAGATCGGTTCACTCGAGGTCGGCAAAAAGGCAGACCTGGTGGTGCTCGACCGGGACCTCTTCGAGACGGACACTTACGAGATTCACGAGATTGAGGTGGTCATGACGCTGCTGGACGGCGACGTCGTTTATCGCCGCGGGCCGCCCTGAGATATCGCCCGCGCGTCGATTCGCGCGGTAGGAGCCCGTATCACGGGCGATCGCCGATCAATCGCCCGTGATACGGGCTCCTACAGGAGTGCTGACCTCGGCGCGCTCCAACTAATATTCGCCGATGTGTAACCTTTCCGGCTGAATCCGCCTATAAGCCTGTATCTGCACATTCACCGAAAGGACACAGCATGCAAGCTTCACGATTGGCGCTCCTCTTTATTGTGACGGTCCTGGCCGGCCCGGCCGTTGCCCAGGTAACACCGTCCAACCTGCCCGCCGACACTATCTGGTACCTGCATGCAGACCTCAGGCAGTTGCGGACAGCCGGATCCGGCAAGCCGCTTTATGACTGGATTAACGCCGAGGTCTTCGTCGAACTCTATGAAAATGTCGGCGTCGACCTGAACAAGGAAGCCGATACAGTAACCGCGTTCTCCGACGCAAAGCTCGGAACGGTCGTTGTCGTCGATGGCCCGATCGCCACCGGGACGCGTGAGAAGTTGCTGGCATTCGCCGCCGTGAAAGCGAAGCTCGACATGAAATCCTACGCTGGCCGCACCTACTATCATGTGTCGGAGTCCGGCACGCCGACGACCGGCAATCATTCACTCGACGATCTGCAGGAATCCGCGTATTTCAGCTTTGACGTCAAAGACAAGCTGATCGTAGCTTCGGATGAAAACCAGCTCAAAGCGCTGCTCGACAGTGACGGCCGCCTGCGGGGCAACCATAACCATCCGGGCGCGCTTTTCGTCCTGACCGCCGATCGCAGTTTCGTCCAGGCCGGCATGCGCACCGATGCGCTGGGTGGCGATGGCGACAACTGGGAATCGAATATCCTGCGCAATACCGAACAAGTCGCGATTCTGGTGTCCGGCCGGGAGGAGTTGCTGGCCGTCGAAGCACAGCTTGTTTCGCGGGAGGCGGGCATGGCACGGTCCCTGGGCGATATCGCCAACGGTTTGTTGAGCCTGCAGGC
>CAZSDL010000209.1:0-4376 GCA_964605635.1 uncultured Woeseiaceae bacterium | reverse complement strand
GCCGTTGCCACTCGACCAGGTACGCGCGGAACTCGAACGCGAGTTGCGCGACCGGCAGGCAGAAGACAATTACCGCGCACTGCAACGACAACTGTCGGGTGCGCTGTTTGATGGCCTGAGTATCGAGGCGATCGCGGAAGATGCCGGCCTCGAGTTACGCACCGTAGACGAGTTCACGCGCTCCGGTGGCGGGCCATTCGGCAGCAACCAGGCAGTTATCGATGCCGTATTTGCGCCGAGTGTTTTGAACGACGGCGTGATCAGCGAGATTGTCGAACTGGATGCGAATCGTGCGGCCTTGTTCAAAGTTGTGGAACATAATCCCGCTGCGCAACAACCGTTCGACGAGGTCAGCGAGCAAATCGAAAGACAGCTGCGAGCGGACCGTGCATTGCAGATGATTCGGGAGCGAGCCGCGCGGCTGCAGGAGGCACTGCGCGCCGGCGCGGATATCCTTGAGGCCGCACCCGAGGCCGGTGCCGAGGTGCAGCCCGCCGCATTGTATGCAAGGCAGAGCGACGATGCGGATGCACGCGTCCTCGATGCCCTTTTTCGCGCGCGCAAGCCGACCAATGAACAACCGACGATCGGCACGGCCGTCACAGAAGAGGGCGATCACGCGGTATTCATAATAACGGCAGTGGTGCCCGGACGTCCCGAAACGATACCGCTGGCGGAACGCGATGCCGGGAAACTGCAGCTGGCCCAGGAAGCCGGGGCCGCGGACTACACGGCATTCATACTCGAACTCGAGCGCACGGCTGATATCGTGCGCACGGAAGACGCGCTCGCCGTATCCGACTTTTGACGCGTACTGATCGCACGCTGACCGCGAGGTCAGTGTCAGGGGGATCCGCATGAAACGACTGGCGCTGCACTGGCAGATCCTCATCGCTATCGGCCTGGCGATGGTTGCAGGTTATGCGGTTAACCAGGCAGGCGACGGCGATGCAAGCGCGCCTTCGCTGTTCGGCATCAGTTTTCTCGCGATATTCAGCTACATCGGCGCGCTGTTCCTGAACGCGCTGAAGATGATCATCGTCCCGCTGATCATGTCGTCGATCATCGTCGGCATGGCCGGTATCGGTTCCGGCGGCAACCTGGGCGCGCTCGGCAGCCGCACCATTTTCTTCTACGTCACAACCAGCATTGCCGCGATCCTCGTGGGTCTGCTGCTCATCAACGCTGTCGGTCCCGGGTACGTGAACGGCGAACCCGCCGGCGAACTGCTGGCGCTGGACGCGTCGGTAGAAGAGGTTGCGGCGCGGGTGGAAGGCAGAGGTACCGGTGACGTAGCCGAGCTGTTCCTGCGCATGATTCCCGAGAATGTCGTGATGGCGGCGGCCGAAGGACAGATGCTTGGCATCATTTTCTTCTCGCTGCTCTTCGGTTACTTCATGACCCGGATCGGGCACGAGTTGTCGGAGCATCTTTACTCATTCTGGGACGGTGTGTTCAACGTCATGATGCGCATGACGGAATGGATCATGATGTTCGCGCCGATCGGCGTATTCGGACTGGTCGCCGGGGTCGTGGCGGAAACGGGCTTCGATGCCGGCCGCCCGCTGGCGATCTTCGCGCTCACCACGCTCGCCGCCCTGATGATACATACGTTCATCACCCTGCCAGTGTTTCTGCGTATATTCGGCGGCGTCAGTCCCTGGAAGATGTATTCGGCGATGGCGCCCGCGATGCTGACTGCGTTCTCCACGGCATCGTCGTCGGCCACATTACCGGTCACCATGGATTGCGTGGAAAAGAATCTCGGCGTCTCGAACAAGATTTCCAGTTTCGTGCTGCCGCTAGGCGCTACGGTCAACATGAACGGCACCGCATTGTACGAATGCGCCGCCGCGATGTTTCTCGCGCAGGCCTACGGGCTCGATCTGTCTTTCGGGATGCAGTTCTCGATCGTGACCATCGCCCTCCTGACGTCGATCGGCGTGGCCGGCGTACCGTCGGCCTCGCTCGTGGCCATTGCCATTATCCTTGCGGCGATCGGTTTGCCGGTCGAGGCACTCGCCGTGCTCATGGTCTTCGATCGCATACTCGATATGGTGCGCACGAGCGTGAATATTTTCGGCGACTCGTGTTGCGCCGTGATCGTCGCGCGCATGGACGGTGAGGAAACCAGCCTGGGGCGCAAAGCGGCCTGATTGCCACTTGTTCGCGCGCGGCGCGTAGGAGCGCGCCCGCGAGCGAATAGGAAGAGTTCATCGCCGCCGCATTCGCCCGCAAGGCGGGCTCCCACAACTGTAGGAGCGCGCCCCGCGCGCGAACGGGAAAAGGTTGATCGCCTCTGCATCCGCCCGCAAGGTGTGACCTGTAGGAGCGCGCCCCGCGCGCGAATGCGAAGAGTTTGACGCCACCGCATTCGCCCGCAAGGCGGGCTCCAACAGGACTCCACGAGAACGAGACGACCGTTCATGCCCGACGCCCCAAACCACCGCATCTGCCACATCAACCTCGCAACCGGTTTCCGCGGCGGCGAGCGCCAGACGGAACTGCTGATCCGCGAGCTGGCGGCGCGCGGGTGGCAGCAGCGCCTGGTCGCCCGCAAGGGTGACAAACTGGCCGCACGCTGCGGCGATATCGGCAACCTGCAAATCGCAGAAGTTCTGCCAAACCCGCTGCTGGCAGCCATTGCTGCGCGCGGGACATCGCTGGTCCACGCGCACGAGGCACGCGCCGTGTATTCCGGCTGGCTCATGAAACGCTTGCGAAAGACTCCGTACCTACTCACACGTCGCATCGAACACGCAAGTCGTGACACCCGATTGCGTGTAAAAGCGTATCGCGCCGCGGACCGGGTGGTTGCAATATCGCAGTCGATTGCAAGAACCGTCGAGTTGCACTACCCGGAAATGCACTGCCCGATCGTGCCGTCGGCGCATGCTGATATGGCGAACGCCCACACCGAGGCGAGCGCATTGCGGCCGGACCTGAAAGGCAAAACAATCATCGGGCACATGGGCGAACTCGATCACAGTCACAAGGGCCAGCGAACGATTATCGCGGCAGCGCGGCGACTTCGGGAATCGCATCCCGAACTGCACTTTTTGCTGTTGGGTGTCGGTAAGGACGAAACCGAGTTTCGCCGTGCCGCAGAGGGACTCAACAACATTGAATTCATCGGATTTGTCGACAACGTCGCGCCTTACCTGGCGCGCTTCGACCTGTTCGTCTATCCGTCCCTGCACGAGGGTCTAGGCTCCTCATTGCTCGATGCGCTCAGCTTTGGGCTGCCGATCGTAGCCACACGAGTGGGCGGCATCCCGGAACTAATCGAGCACGAGGTGAACGGACTACTCATCGCGCCCGAGCAACCGGGAGAACTGGTCGCGGCCGTGCAGCGATTGTCGAGTGATGCGGATTTGCGGGAGTCGATGAGACGCAAGAATCGGGCGAAAGCAAGTCGCTATTCGGCCGCGCACATGGCGGCGTCCTACGAAGCAATCTACCGCGAGATCCTGTAGGAGCCCGTACCACGGGCGACGTTCCGGTAAATTCCTGGCACTTGCGATCGCCCGTAATACGGGCTCCTACAGGGGTTCTGCCAACGTGCGCGGCGCGTGCAGGCCGTTTTAGCTACCGCTCGTCGTCATCCAGATGCATGCCGATGGTGTTGTAACCACCATCCACATACAGGATCTCGCTCGATATCCCCGCCGCGAGATCGGAACACAAAAACGCAGCCGCGTTACCCACGTCCTCGGGTGTCACGTTGCGACGAATGGGTGACACCTGTTCCACATGCGCCAGCATCTTGCGAAACCCGGCTATACCCGCAGCGGCAAGCGTCTTGATCGGCCCGGCGGAAATGCCGTTCACGCGAATGCCGCGTGGCGCAAGATCGGCAGAGAGGAATCGCACGTTGGCTTCGAGGCTCGCCTTTGCAAGCCCCATGACGTTGTAGTTGGGTACCGCACGCACCGCACCGAGGTACGTGAGCGTGAGAATGGACGAGCTCCGTCCTTCCATCATCGGCAGAAACGCTTTCGCCAGCGCGGCGAGGCTGTAGCTCGATATGTCATGCGCAATCTGGAATCCCTCGCGGGTGACGCTTTCGATGTAGGTACCGGCAAGCTGCTCTCGCGGCGCAAAGCCGACCGAATGCACCAGCACTTCAAAGCCGTCCCAGTCCTTGCCGAGCGATTGCACCAGCGACGCGATTTCCTCGTCAGAGGCAACGTCGAGCGGGTAGGTGAGCCTGGAGCCGAGTTCGTCGGCCATGCCTTCGACACGAGGCTTGAGTTTGTCGTTCTGATAGGTAAACGCCAGTTCGGCACCCTCGCGCTTGAATGCCTGGGCGACGCCCCATGCGATCGAACGTGTGCTCGCGAGTCCGACGATCAACGCGCGCTTGCCTGCCATGA
>CAZSDL010000208.1:0-4387 GCA_964605635.1 uncultured Woeseiaceae bacterium | reverse complement strand
ACGCGTCCGCGCGCTCGAGGAACTGCTGGCCGTCACGTTCGAGAAACTCGCGAAACGCTTTAGCGCTGCGCGCATCCATCATCGTATTCGTCGCCCGCCGCTCGAATCGAGCCTCGCTTTCCGTCTTGCGAAACAGGTTGTGTGCAACGGTGTTGCCCAGGTCCTCGAGCACGCTGCCGGCTCGCTCGAGCGCGGCGGCCTCTGTGTGGGCCGGCATGTAGTAGCGTGTCACGGCGTGTAGCAGCCCTTGCTCGTCCTGGGTTACTGCGCCTGCGTGCTTGAGTTCCTTGAGAAGCGCCTTTGGAGGTACGTCGCCGCCGTAGCCGTCGACAAGCGCAACGAAGTTCGGTCCGGTCGCCGATTCGAAGGGCAATGCGTTCGGCTTTCCTGCGTCCGCGTACCGGGGATCCTGAAACCAGGCCGACAACACGCGTGAGATTCGATCCTGCCGCTGCTTCGGCTCGCTAAGCTTACCCGCGTAAGTATCGCGCAATCGTTTAACCTCTTTGCGATCGAGCCCGGTAAGCAACGCCGTGCGCGAAACGTTTGTCGGGCGTCCTCGCAGGCCGTAGTCGGCACTGGCCACCTCCACGTAGAGTTCTTTGCAGAGTGCGGCGAGTTGCCGGTACGTGACGCCGTGACGGAGGAGGATCCGCACCACTGGCCGCAGCAAACGTCGGCATGCGGCGAGCAAAACCCCCTGTGGTTCCTTCGGTTCACTTTGCACTGCTTGGCCTCCCCGGCGCGCAGGTTGCTGTATTCCGTTTTATTTTCCCCCAGATTGGAGTTCGGACGACCCGCTGATCCCCGCGATTTAACACTGCATTTGCCTTTATTCCGTATATAGGGTAGTTTCCCCCAATGGTGCCCACCGATCAAGTGTTTCCTGCGGGTGCACGGAGGTACGGCAAGAAGTAAAGGAGAGCGAGCAATGACGTGGAGCGTTGATGGCAAGATCAGGCTCGGCTTCGGCCTGGCGATCGCGCTGATGGTCGCCCTTGGCGCAATTTCTTACGCAAGCATCAGCGGGTTGACGCAGACGCTGGGCCTCGTCGTCAAGGGACACAATGCCGAGGCCACACTCGAAGAACTCGTTTCGCATTTGAAAGATGCACAACGCGGCGAGCGCGGCTACGTGCTGACGGGCGACGATCGCTTTCTTGAGCCCTATCATCAGGCGCTCGCCGAAATCGATAGCGAGATCGCGGATCTCCAGGAGCTCATCCGTGATAACGCGGATCAAACTGCGAGGCTCGATGCGCTCCGGCCGCTGATAGACCAGAGCCTGAACAAGATGGACGAAGTGATTGCCGCACGGCAACGGGTCGGCTTCGACACTGCCGCAGCGGCGATACGTAATGGCGCCGGTAAGGACATCATGGACCGCATCGTCGAGATCGCCGCCCTCATCGAAGAGGAAGAGGAACGGCATCTGACTGAATCCTCGGCCGAGGCCGCATCCCGCGCGGGCTGGGTCCTGATGTTCATCGCCCTGAGCAGCGTACTGGCCATCACCATCGTCGGCGTCGCGAGCACTGTCGTCCACCGCGACATAACCGAGCGCAAGCGCGCGGAGGCTGCCCTGCAGGCGGCATACGGCGATCTCGAGCGGCGCGTCCGGGAACGTACGGCCGAACTCGCAGGCGCGAACACTGGGCTACGCAACGAAGTATCCGAGCGCAAACGGACCGAAGAGAAACTGAGCGACATGCTGGAGCAACTCGCGCAGAGTCAAAGCAATCTCCTTTCGATTCTTAACCAGCTGCGGCTTGGCAGTGCGTTAACCGACTGCAACGGATGCGTTAAATTCCTCAGCAGCTTCGCGCAGCAGATCTTCGACAGCGATGCGGAGGAGGCGACGACACTCGGAAAGCCATGGGAGAGTGCCTTTCCACTCTCGCCAAAAGACACCGCACGATTGCAGGCGATGGCCGATCTGCCGGCTACGGAGCGCAGCCGCCTTCCAGTGCGCCTAGAAGCACGCAACGGCCGGCACTACTGGATGGAGATAGACATCCAGGACGATCCCCGCAATCCGCGCGGCAAAATATTCTTCTTTTATGACGTCTCCGAGACCTACGACCTGAGGCGTCTCCTCGACGAGCAGGCGCAGTTTGCGGACATCATCGGTCGCAGCGAACCAATGAGGAAGATCTTCCAGCAAATTCGCGACGTTGCGCGAGTGGATTCCACCGTGGTGATCGAAGGTGAAACCGGTACGGGCAAGGAACTCGTCGCCCGTGCCGTACACGCCACCAGCGAACGCAAGGACCAGCCGTTCGTCGCAGTCAACTGTGCGGGACTCAGCGAATCATTACTGGACAGCCAGTTGTTCGGACATAAGAAGGGTGCGTTTACCGGCGCAGTCAGCGATCACGTGGGTTTGTTCGAGGCGGCGAATGGCGGGACCCTTTTTCTCGATGAAATCGGCGACATTCCACTCAACGTGCAAACAAGTCTCCTGCGGGTGCTGCAGGAACGCGAGATCATGCGGGTAGGCGAATCGCGCGCCCGCAGGATCGACGTGCGTATTCTGGCGGCGACGCATCGCAACCTGCAGGAAGAAGTCAGGAAGGGTACGTTTCGCGCGGACCTTTTGTATCGCATTCGCGTCGCGCGCATTCAACTCCCGCCGTTGCGGGAGCGACGCGGGGACCTGCCATTGCTGGTCGCCTCGTTTCTCGACCGCGGGCGGGCGGCTACCGGCAAGTCGGCGCAGGAAATGAGCGACGAGGCTATGTGCTCCTTGCTTGCTTATGCCTGGCCGGGCAACGTCCGGGAGCTCAAGAGCGCGGTGGAGTTCGCATTGATCCGGTGTCAGGGCGCTATTGTGCTCGCCGACCACCTTCCGCCCGAAGTGCTCGACGCTACACGGTCCAGAATCCTGACGACGAAACATTTGCCATTGTCGCTCGACGATGAAAAGGAGCGGGTAGTCAATGCGCTCGAACATGCCAATGGCAACCGTGCTGCCGCAGCACGCATGCTCGGTATCGGCCGAACGACACTTTACCGCCGGCTCAACTCGCTCGGAATCAGCCGCTCGGACATGTAGCAGCGCCTAAGCCCAATGGCACAAACTTAACTCGGATCGCCCGCAGTGCGGGCTCCTACAGCCCGCGAATTGGACTGTTCGCGGGCTGTAGGAGCCCGTCCCCGCGGGCGATTTACATTAAGTACGTGCCATTGGGCCTGAGCCACTCGAGGTGTTCCACCACGGAACACCTGGAACAGTCTCGGAACGTGTCGAACGCCTCCAGCGCCATCTCGTCACATTGCCAATCTCCCGGTTTTTCAAGGGGAATCAACGATTAATCAAGTCTGGCACGGCGCTTGCAATATCTCCGCTCACCAACCTGGCAAACGAGGCGACGAACTGAGATGTGGGCACTCGAACATGCAAATCCGACAGACAATGCGGGGCCATCGATAAGCGGCGTCCCGCTGCAGCTGAACCCCGTGCCGACCAGCCAGAGTGGTGCGGTCCTCGCACGAGCCGCTCCGCGAGTCGCACTTTATTCGCACGACACCATGGGTCTTGGTCATATGCGCCGCAATCTGTTGATTGCGGCAGCGCTGCGTCACACGGAGCTGCGTCCGGACCTGCTGCTGATCACGGGGGCGATCACTGCGGGGGCGTTTGCGGTTCCGCCAGGGGTGGATTGCCTTACGTTACCGTCGCTCCGAAAAAAATCCGACGGCCACTACCAGGCCCGGCGCCTCAATCTGCCGTTACGAGAGATCGTGGCGCTTCGCGCACAGATCATGCGCGCTACGCTGCGCGCGTTCGCGCCGGACGTACTGATTGTCGACAACGTGCCGCGGGGCGCAGCAAGAGAACTAGACTCTGTGCTCGCGTACATCCGGCGGGAGGCCGGGACACGCTGCGTGCTGGGCCTGCGCGACGTGCTGGACGAACCCGGCGCTGTGCACCGTGAGTGGCAGCGTGCGCGCAATGCAGCGGCAATTAACGACTATTACGACGCTGTCTGGGTATACGGTGACCCCACCGTATACGATTTAGTGAGCGAGTATGGTTTCCCGGACAAGGTAGCGCACAAGGTTCAGTTCACCGGCTACCTTGATCCGCGTACGCGCGCGGCGGCGAGTGAGCACGAGACGACACAAATGCGCGAAGCACTCGCGCTGCCTCGCGGCAGGATTGTGCTCTGCCTCGTCGGAGGCGGAGAAGACGGCGCTCGTCTCGCCGATGCCTTCACCTCCACAGTGCTGCCCGACGACACAACCGGCGTGCTCGTCACCGGGCCGTACATGCCGATGGAAACACAGCTCCGGCTGCGGCGGCGATGCTCCCCGAACCCGCAACTGCGCGTGCTGGATTTCCTGCCCGAGCCCGCGGCGCTGTTGAGTGCGGCCGATCGCGTCA
>CAZSDL010000207.1:0-4429 GCA_964605635.1 uncultured Woeseiaceae bacterium | reverse complement strand
TGCGCCGCGACGGTCGCCCGGTGAAATGCAAAACAGGCATGGTGATCTGGGGCGAGGCAGGCTCAAACGCGCAGCATTCGTTCTACCAGTTGCTGCATCAGGGCACGCGACTGATTCCGGCGGATTTCATTTTGCCGGTGCAATCGTCGGGCGCTACGCAGGCACAACAGGATCTCGCTATTGCCAATTGCCTGGCACAAAGCGAAGCATTGATGGACGGCTATTCAAAAGAGCAGGCGATTGCCGACCTGCGTGCTGCAGGCATGCCAGCGGCCGAGGCAAAGCAGCTGGCGCCGCACAAGGTGCACGCCGGTAACCGGCCGAGTAATACGATCCTGTTGCCGCAGTTGACGCCCGAGACACTCGGCCAGCTCATCGTGCTTTACGAACACAAGGTGTTTGTAGAAGGGCACATCTGGGGCATCAATTCGTTCGATCAGTGGGGCGTGGAGTTGGGTAAAAAACTGGCGACGGGATTGACGGGCGCGGTGGCGGTTCCGGGAAACTACGAAGGCCAGAACGAGTCGACGCGAATTTTGCTGGAACGGGTTGCAGGATTCCGCAAATCTTGACGCGGATCGCCCGTGATACGGGCTCCTACAGGGTTGGGATCGCCCGTGATACGGGCTCCTACAAGGGTTGTTGATGCGGCGCGGGATCGCCCGTGATACGGGCTCCTACAGGTGGCAATAGAACCGTTGTAGGAGCCCGTATCACGGGCGATCCCGGACACAACGCAACCATTTCCACTACCATTCAGGCCTTCTTCGTGACTTCCAGGTACAACACACCATGCGGGATCAGGCTTTTCGATAATGCATCGACTTGTTGCATTTGCACTCCTTTCCCTGGGCCTTGTTGCGGCCACCCACGCCGCCAACCCCCTGATTCCGGCCGGCGATGTAACCCTGCGACACGACATACAGTTGCTCGCCGATGCCGGCATCATCCGCGGACCGGTTACATCGTGGCCGCTCGCGTGGGGTCCGATACTCGCGGACATCAATCGCGACGACAGCGACCGACAATTAACCTATGCGCTTTCTGCTGCACTGACCCGAGTTCGCCAGCGCGCGGCCCGGGAAACACGCGTCGGTGAATTGCAGCACCGCGCCGGCATTTCCGCGGCCGGGAACCCGACCCGCATCCGCTCGTTCGCCGACACACCGCGCGAAACCGGCGAAGTCAGCGCTGGCCTTTTATTGGTTAAAGATCGTTTCAGTATCGAACTGAACGGCCAGGCAACATCGTCACCCGATGACGGAGAAAAATTTCGCGCCGACGGCAGCCATCTCGCGCTCGCTATCGGCAACTACTCAATGGCCATAAGCACTCTCAATCGCTGGTGGGGACCGGGCTGGGACGGCAGCCTGATTCTGTCCAACAACGCACGCCCGATCCCCGCGATAACTATTGACCGCACAATTACCGACGGTTTCACGACAAAATGGCTCAGTTGGATCGGCCCGTGGGATGTCAGCGTGCTGTTCGGCCGGATGGAAAGCGATCGTGAAGTCCCGGGAGCACAGCTGTTCGGCTTCCGCGTCAACTTCCGGCCTATACCGTCGCTGGAGATCGGCCTGTCGCGCACAGCGCAGTGGTGCGGTGAAGGACGGCCATGCGATCTTGATACCTTCGGCAAGTTGCTCACCGGACGCGATAACATCGGCGGCAGCGGCATTGATCGTGACAACGAGCCCGGCAACCAACTGGCCGGCGTCGATTTCCGCTGGGCATTCGAAGCGTTTGGATGGCCGACTGCGATTTACGGCCAGTTCATCGGCGAGGATGAGGCGGGCGGATTTCCCAGCAAGTACCTCGGTCAGGGTGGCATCGAGTTGAGCGGTACGTGGCGCGATCGATGGTCGCTGCGCTGGTTTGGCGAACTCGCAATTCCCAAGTGCCGTTTCTTCCAGTCGGACGATGATTTCAACTGTGCATACAACCACGGCGTCTACCAGACGGGCTACCGCTATCGCGGGCGCAGTGTCGGGCACGGCAGCGACAACGACTCGCGCATTCTTTCGACCGGCTTAGCTTTGGTGGACGACGCGAACACCCATTGGCGAATGCTCGTGCGCTACGGTCAATTAAATCGCGGTGGTGCACCGGACCTGCGCAATACACTGACACCGACGAAACAGGACCTCCTGAGCATTGACCTGTCGCACAGCCGGGTGTCCCGCTATGGCCGCATCGCACTCGGAGCGGGTTTTGAACAGGTCGAAGACACCGTGTCCGGGCAAACTGACACCGGGGTGCGAGCCTTTATTCAGTGGCAATCGTCTCACTGACGGAAGCACTTTGCGGCGCGTTCCCCCGCAACGCGTGCGCCACCGGTGTTCGATTCGCGGTCTGCGAGACAGTCCTGTGCCGGAGTATGGTGGGACGCCCGGGTTGAAGATCTGTGCAGACTGTCGCATTTTCACGACCGGCGAAACCTGTACAGATCCGGTGCGGTATGACAAAGTAGCCAGCCAACAAATAATCGCACACGGCAACCGCCTGCAGCGCTTTTTACGTAATCTGCAGCCGGCGGTTTCAGTGCCCCGGATCCGGAATTTTCCTGATGAACAATCCATCGAGACAACCAGCATTTTCCGCGCGGCGTGCTGCGGCAATGGCGGCGATATTCACGGCCGGCCTCGCATTGACCTCGCTCGCCGCCGCGCAGGAGTGGCGCTTTCAGCCAGAGATTGGTTTGGGCCTGCAATATGATGACAACGCCCGCCTGCAGACCGATCCCGCATTAGTGCAGGAAATCGATGGCTACCTTATCGATGCCTCACTGGAGATTTCTTACAACACTGAGCGTACGACATTCGAGTTGACCCCCCGCTTGCGCTCACGTGTTTACGACGAAATCCCGGACGTTGATTCAGACGACCAGTTTTTTGACTTCGGCTTTAACCATGAGACGCTGAAGAGCGAGTTCGGCATTCGCGGCAGCTTCGATCGTGAATCAGTGCGCACAGCCGAGCGCGCGGACCCGGATTTCGATGTCGACGACCCGGACGATATACCAATCGACGAAACAGGCGATGTTTTCACCAACGAGCGGCGCGAGAGGCTTCGCATCGCGCCACAATGGAGTTACGACATTACCGAACGAGCGTCTCTGAGTTTGCGGGCCAGCTACACCGACGTTGATTACGAGGACTCACTTGTCACTTCTCGTGTCGACTACACCGATTGGCGACTTGAAGGAGCCATCGGTCGTATGGTGTCGGAACGCACTCGTGCTTACCTCGGGGTGGGAATACGGCAGTATGAGAATGAGTTTCGCGTGAACGACGTTGACGGCATTGGCGCCAGGGTCGGCATACAATCGGATATCTCCCAGACCACCCGGGTACAGGCAGAAATTGGCTATGAGGAAACGGAACAGACGCTAACCGGCGAGACTGATGGAAACTTTGTCGGCAACTTCAATATCGTCAGACGGTTGGAGACAGTCAGGCTTTTGGCCCAGTATCGGCGCGACGTTGCAGCCGGTGGCAAC
The DNA here is from genome assembly GCA_964605635.1 of uncultured Woeseiaceae bacterium. Classification (GTDB taxonomy): domain Bacteria; phylum Pseudomonadota; class Gammaproteobacteria; order Steroidobacterales; family Woeseiaceae; genus IDS-8. Next base: position 927 of record CAZSDL010000207.1, on the reverse strand, counting down.
GGCCGCGTGACGGCGCGCGATTCCCTGAATTTCACGCTGCAAAAGCAATTCACGGAACGGGTAACGGGTGCCCTGGGAGTGCGGGCGTTTCAGTCCGAGCCCATCGACGATCAGGCGGCGAATTTCCAGGAACGAGACTACGCGGAATTTCGAGCGGCGCTTGACGTGGCCTTATCCCGAACATTTTCGGTCGAAGGCGATTATCGCTTCACGCGCCAGGATCGAGGCAACGTCGGGGGTGCCGCGGATTCCAACGTCCTTACATTGTGGCTTATTTACAGGCCGACCGAGATAAGGAGATAGCACCAAGAGCCGTGCGCGCCTGTCACACGGCAAAAATCGGCGGCGTATCAATCCCGGTTGCAGGAGCCCGTACCACGGGCGATTTTGCGCACGAACAACGGGATGCAAAATCGCCCGTGGTACGGGCTACTACATCGGTCTTCTTCATCCTTGGTGTGCTGCTCGCGTTTGCCGCCGCCGCCGAACCCTGGGCGCCCCCCGGCGACCTGCGCCTGCGCCACGACCTGCAACTCCTGAACGACTCCGGTGCTACCAATCTGCCGCTCACTACCTGGCCACTGTCCTGGGGCGACATCGGACGCGGCCTTGCCGAGGTCGACCAAAGCAGGCTCTCGCCCTCGGCACAGTCCGCCTACGCACGCCTGAACGAACAACTGCGCCGGGATTCCCGGCGTAATGAATTCCACGTGCGTGCCGCCGCCTCTGCCGCCATCGAACCGCGCATCGTTCGCACCTTCGAAAATACACCTCGCGAGGAAGGCGAACTCTTCGGCGGACTCAGCTGGCGCGGAGACCGCTTTGCGATAAATCTGAACGCCACACTCGCCGCCAACCCTTTCGATACTGACGAAATCCGCCCCGACGGCAGCTACGTCGGCGTGACGCTCGGCAACTGGATGCTCT
>CAZSDL010000206.1:0-4433 GCA_964605635.1 uncultured Woeseiaceae bacterium | reverse complement strand
TATTCGTCATCTCAACAATCGTACGAGCCGCGGTGGTAATCATCCTGATACCGAAGTTGCGAGAGGTACGCCCGGTACGCGACATCTCACTGCGCGACCTGATCTTTCGCGTGACGCGGCTGAACGCTTTGTCGGGCGTGTTTTTCGAGGTCGTTGGCTCGCGGCCCAAGATTACGGGGCGCTCTTCCGGGGAAGAGTGATGCTTTTTCGGCGCTGCTGCGGGCGGGGATTGAAAATAGGGACAGTGACCTTTATAGAGTAAAAGGTCACTGTCCCACTTATGTCCGAAACCACCAACGCCGGTTTCGAGCGGCCGATACCACCAACGCGGGATTCGAGCGGCCGAAACCACCAACGCAGGACTCGAGCGGGAGGTGGGGAGTCGTTTTCGGGCCGTGCGAGACAGGGATGTCGAGCCCGGAGCCCACAGGGATGTGCTTGCGGCGTCCCGAAAACGACTCCCCACCTCCCGCTCGAGTCCGGAAAAGAACGCTACCCGGTTCGAAGCGCCGCCCAGCCTACTTCACATGCTCATGCATCAGTTTGTAGATGCGGCGGTACTCGTCCAGCCATGATTCGGGATGCACGAAGCCGTGCGGGTCCAGCGGATACACGGCCAGCTCGAAATTTTCCTTTTTGAGTTCGAGCAGGCGCTGCAGGATCAGGACGGAGTCCTGGAAGAAGACGTTGTCGTCCTGCATGCCGGCGGCGATGAGGAGCGGCTTGTTGAGGTTTTCTACGTAGTTTATGGGGGAGCTGCGTTCGTAGGCGACGGGATCAACTTGCGGTGTGTTGAGGATATTGGAAGTGTAAGTGTGGTTGTATTGCATCCAGTCGGCGACCGGGCGCAGGGCGGCACCGGCGGCAAAGAGATCCGGTTCGCGGAACAGTGCCATGAAGGTCATGGAGCCGCCGTAGGAGCCGCCGTAAATGCCGACGCGCTCGGGATCGACGTTGTAGTTTTCGACCAGCCAGTCGACGCCGTCCTTGAAGTCTTCGAGTTCGGGATGGCCCATGTTGCGGTAGATCGCGGTGCGCCAGTCGCGGCCGTAGCCTTTCGAAGCGCGATAATCCATGTCGATGACAATGAAGCCGTCGTTGGCGAGAACAGTGTGAAACATGAACTCGCGGAAATAGTAGGACCAGCCGCTGTGTGCATTCTGCAGGTAACCGGCGCCGTGCACGAACATCACCGCAGGATAGGACTGGCCGTCGCGAAAATCCCTGGGCAGGTACAGTTTTGAATAAACAGGTTCGCTGACGTGCGATGAGGGTACCTCGACGATCTCGGGGATAATCCAGTCGATGGCCTTGAATTGCTCACTGACGGTGTCGGTCAGTTGCAGCGGAGTACTACCCGGGCTGGCGGGTTGCACGTAAAGGTCTTCGTGCCGATCAATGGAGGAATGCGAGAGAAGTAAATGCTCACCGGTGCGCGACAGCTTGAAGCCGACCACGCCGCCCATGGCGGTCAGTTGCTCGAGTTCGCCACCGGAAGCAGCGACCCGAAACACCTCGTAGTTGCCCGGATGGGTACGATTGGCAACGACGTAGAACGAACTGCCGGCGGCGTCGAGTTCGGGTTCGCGAACGACGAATCGGCCGCTGGTCAGTTGCCGGGCGCGACGCGCATCTGTGCTCTTCAGGTACAGATGCGAAAAACCCGATTCCTCGGAGAGGTACCACAGGGCGCCGCCGTCGTTGGTCCAGCCGAATTCGTTGTGATCCCAATTGATCCACGCCTGGTCGGTCAAACGGTGCTGGGTTTGCAGGTCGCCGTCCTGCGGGTCGATGGTTACCAGCCAGCGGTCCTTGTTATCGATCGCCCGCAGCTGCACGGCGGCAAGTGTACCTTCGCGATTCCATTCGATGCGCTCGACCGTGAGCGGCCTCTCATCCGGCGCTTTGACGGTTTTTTCGACTTCGTCTCGATCGGCGCCCTGCCTTACATACCATTCCACAGCGCTCTTTTTTAGATCGGCTAGCGGATCACTGTCGAAGCCGGGCAGGGATGTGTAGTCGATCATGGCAAAGCTGCGGTGATCCAGGTCGATTAACAGCAAACTCTGGCCTGGGGGATTGTTGCGCCCGACACGCGTGCGGGTATCCTCGATAGCCAGGTAGCCGTCTTCGGTCACGTAATTCGGCATCTTGCCGCCCCGGCCGTCTTCGGCGTCCTTGTCCTTGACGACAATCAGCATGAAATCACCGGAAGGCGCCAGCGACCGGCTGATTTCTACGTGATCCTCGCCGACATAAACCGGCAATGGCGCGCCGGTGGGATCCTCGGTTTGGCGTGACTCTTCATGAGACTTTTTCGCGTCTTCGCGGCGCCTTTCACGTCGCAGGGTTTCGAAGTTCCGCATCTGCTGGTCGCGCAAGGCATCAAATTCCTGCTCGTCCGGATCCTTTTCAAAACGTATATCGGCGGCTTGTGCAATACGACCGGAATCCAGCCAGTAAATGAAATGCTGTCCCTCACGCATGAACGAGATTGAGCGGCCATTGGTCATGAAGATGGGCGTGTCTTCTTCAACCGCCGTTTGCGTTACTTGCGCTGTACGCTTCGTGGTCAGGTTGCGGTACATGATGTCGCCGTGATGTACCCAGGCAACCTTGGTCCGATCGGCGTTGTATACGCGACTACTGTTGGAGCTGGCACTCTCGTCGCTGGCAGCTACCTGCTCGGGATCACCACCGGAGATTGCGACCCGGTACAGGTCGCTGAACTTCTCGCCTGTTCGCTTCTGGCTGAAATACACAGCTTCGAGATCGTCGGACCAGTAAGGGTCGGTCGGCGCGTTGCCGATCCAGTCCGGGTCCGACATGGTCAGTTCGAGATCAGGATCGTCTGCCGCAACAGCCAGGGCGGCGAAGGAAAGTACCAAAAGCGGAATCGCGAGCGCGCGAATCATGACTTTCTCCAGCGGCTAGTCAGTCGTTTTCGCGACCCGATGCCTTGCGGGCAATTTCCAGTGTCTCGGCTATTGCACCGGAGATACCGGCATCGTTCCAGTAGCCGACAGTGACGAAACTGTAACCTTCTTCGAGATACTGTTCGACGTCATCGGCGCCGGTAGTCAGGCCGCATGGAATATTGCGTGCCTTGCAAACCCCGAGAACCTTCTTCATCGCCGCGTCGACTTCCGGATGATCTCGCTGGCCCGGCACGCCGTAGGAAATCGACAGGTCGCTCGGACCGATGAATATGGCGCCGATGCCCGGGACAGCCGCGATCGCCTCGATGTTATCGACGGCTTTCTTCGACTCGATCTGGATTACGGCAAGCAGGTCGCCGGACGGGTCGAGCGGCCACACGTCGGCCCGGTCAAAATAGTCCGATGCGCCCCAGAACCAGCGGGCAATGCCCGGTGACGCACCGCGCAAGCCGGCAGGTTCCATGGCAGCATCGCCACGGCGCTGCGGATAGCGCATGGAACGGATGGCATTTTCCGTTTCCTCCCGCGTTTCGACGTAAGGAAACACGATGCCGAATGCGCCCAGGTCAAGAGCCTGCTTCACCTGCCATTGCAGGTTCTCCCGGCCGTTCATCGGGATGCGTACCAGCGGCGTGACATCCATTTGCAGATTGCCTTTTTCAAGGACGCGCGCCTTGTCGCTCATGCCGAGCAGGAATATCTGCAGAGTTTCCAGATCGAACGCGCTGTGCTCCATATCGATGAAAATAAAATCGAGATCGGACATTGCGAGTGCGCGGGCATTTGCAAGCGAGAAATCACCGCTGAATATGCCGAAAGCGGGCTTGCCGTCGCCCAGGGTTTCGATCGTGCGGTTGAGGTGCAAATTATCCTGGGCTACAGCCGGGCCCGCCAGGGTCAGGAAGGCAGCAGTGGCGGCAAGAAGCAGAGAGGGGCGGTTGCAATTCATTCTTGAGATCCTTGTGTCGGGGCGGCTGTTCTTGTTCGCGGGACAGGGAATGCTGGCAGGCCGGCATGAGCCTGGCGGCAACGCTGTCGGGGACCGGAATTATAGCAATGCAACCGCACAAATGTTGCCGCCGCATTCTTAAAGTAGAATGAAGCGCGCCTCCAGGGGGCGGCCAGACCTTAATGAGGGCTTCAGAATCGTAATGCAGAATTCGGGCACCAATAGATAGGAATTCCTGATGTACTTGCTGCTGGTCGAAGACGATCTCAAGCTCGGCACTGCTCTGTCAAAGCTGCTCAAACGCCACTACCGGGTGCATTGGGTGCGCAACCTGGAGTCTGCAAGAAGTCATTTCGATGCGGCAGAATACGATGTCATGCTGCTGGATCTCGGCCTGCCCGATGGCGACGGCGTGGCCTGGCTGCAATCACTGCGCGCCTCCGGTTGCAATATCCCGGTTCTCATAGTCACGGCGCGCGATGCTCTGGATGACCGGGTTCGCGGACTGGATACCGGTGCGGACGATTACCCTGTTAAACCCTTCG
>CAZSDL010000205.1:0-4453 GCA_964605635.1 uncultured Woeseiaceae bacterium | reverse complement strand
TCGCAGCAGGATAACCGCGATTTCGGCATAATCTGCGGTCCAGGTGAACCAACCCCTGCTTGCCGGTTCTTACATTCTCAATGCCCTGCCAGTGGGCAGCAGAACATGTGGGCCGCGGGGACCTTTGCTCCCGGGCCACGAGACGTCTTTGCATGACTTTCAAAATTAAGCGAATCCTGCTGATTGCGACGATTCTTGTCGCAGCCGTGGGAATGACGATTGTGCTCACCAAAATGAAACCGCCGCCGGAGACCCGGGACCGGGAAGAGCTTGCCTTGCTGGTGGAGACTTTGCCCATCGAGTCGGGCACATTCCGTTTCAGTATAACGAGCCAGGGAATCGTCAGGCCACTGACAGAAACGATCATGAGTGCCGAGGTCTCGGGTGCGATCGTCGATATGTCGCCGAAGTTTGTCGCCGGCGGTGTATTCGCGGCCAATGAAGTATTGATGCGAATCGATGCGGCGAATTATACCGTCGGGGTAGACCAGGCCGAGGCTTTCCTCAATCAGCGGCAAATTGAATTTGACGGTGCCAGGACGCTTGAGGAACGAGGCTATCGTGCGGGTGCCGAACTTGCTTCCGCGGCGGCGGCGCTTGCGAGCGCGAAAGCAGAACTGGTACGCGCGAAACAGAATCTGGACCGGACTGTCATTCGCCTGCCGTACGCTGGCATGGTACGAGCGAAGGAAGTCGATCTGGGTCAGTATGTCACGGTCGGTAGTCGCCTGGGTGTGGCCTTCGCGACTGCAATTGCAGAGGTCCGCCTGCCGCTCACCAGCTCGGATCTCGCCTTTGTGGACCTGCCTGCTCCCGGTGTCGCCGCGTCGCCGGCTGATGCCGTTGGGTCAAGGGTCAAGCTGGTCGCGGAGTATCGTGGTCGAAAGGCGACATGGCCGGCATTCATAGCTCGGACAGAGGGCGTGGTTGATGAGCGCAGCCGGGTAACCTATGTGGTAGCACGCATCGCTGATCCGTACCGATTGGAGGTCGCGGATGACGACCTGCCGCCGCTACCGATGGGGACATTTGTCACTGCAGAGATAGAGGGCAGAACCGTCACAGATGCGATCCGTGTGCCGCGGCATGCGTTACGCGGCAATAGCGAACTAATGTTAGTGGACGCGGACGATCGCCTTCGCATTCGAGCGGTCGACGTTCTAAGGATGGAAGGTGGTTTTGCGTATATTGCAGAGGGAGTTGAAGTCGGCGAGCGCATCAGCCTGACGGCGATCGAGTCACCCATCAACGGTATGCGAGTGCGCGTCGAGGAAGCCAGCGATGAACAACGCATCGTCGCCGAAGATTCCCGCCAGCCATGAACCATGAATAGCCCCGGACAGGCCGAGAATCAGGGATTGATCGCCTGGTTCGTGCGCAACCATGTTGCGGCCAACCTCTTGATGTTTCTGATCCTTGCCTTCGGCATTGTGTCGTCCTTCACCATTCGCAAACAGACGACACCTGATTTCGAACTGAATAATGTGCAGATTCAGGTGCCTTACCTGGGGGCCGCGCCGCAGGAGGTTGAAGAAGGTGTGGTCATCAAGATTGAGGAAGCGATCCAGGACGTTGAAGGTATCGTGGAACTGCGGTCGGTGGCGCGCGAAGGATTGGGTACGGTTACCGCCGAAGTTGCATCCAACAAGGATATAAACGAGGTACTCAGCGAAATCAAGACTCGTGTCGATGCCATATCCACATTTCCGGGTTTGACCGAACGGCCGGTCATTTTCAAGGAAGAAGTCCCTATTCACGTTGTCTTCGTATCGCTCTACGGGGATCTTGACGAGTTTGCCCGAAAGTCGCTGGCGCAGCAGGTACGCAACGAGTTGATGACGTTGCCGACCGTTAACCAGGTGCAGATCCTCGGCGATCGTGACTATGAAATTTCTATTGAAGTCTCCGAGAACGTACTGCGTGAGTACGGGCTGACAATGAGCGACATCTCGGACGCAATTCGGGCTGCATCGGTGGATATGCCCGGTGGCGCAATCAACACGGCGGGTGGTGACATCCTGTTGCGTACGGAAGGCCAGGTTTATACGGGACTCGAGTACGACCAACTTATCCTGCGTACCTTTCCGGATGGCACAAGACTGACGTTAGGTGACGTCGCTGACGTAAAGGACGGATTCGTAGAGACCGCGGGATTCAGCCGATTTAATGGGCAGGATACCGCTATCATGCGAGTGCTTGCGGGCGGGCAGCAGAACGAACTGGAAACCGCGGCGGCCGTAAAGCGATACATCGAGCGCAAGTCCGCATCGCTGCCGGACGGTGTCGAAATGGAAACTTGGGTGGATCGGTCGCACTATCTCAAGGGGCGACTCGACATGATGGTCAGGAACATGCTGCAAGGAGCGGCGCTCGTGTTCCTCATTCTTACCCTGTTCCTGCGCCTGAAAGTGGCCGCCTGGGTCACCGTGGGTATTCCGGTCGCCTTCTTCGGCGCCCTGTGGCTCATGCCGTATGGACCGTGGCCAGTGACGATCAACATGATCAGCCTGTTCGGATTCATACTCGTACTCGGCATCGTTGTAGACGACGCTATTGTGATCGCCGAAAGCGTTTACACAAAGATTCGCGCCGACGGCCATACGCTGGACAATGTCGTACGCGGGGCGCGTAAGGTTGCGGTCCCGGCCACCTTCGGCGTGTTAACGACAATCGCTGCCTTTGCGCCGATGCTTTTCGTGGGCGGCATCGTGGGCCCGTTTTTCGAAGCAATGTCGGTAGTAGTGATTCTTTGCCTGCTCTTTTCGCTGGTCGAATCCAAATTGATTCTGCCTGCGCACCTGGCCCGCGCACGCATCAAGCCAATTGATGAAGCCGGGATTTTCGGCCCGTATCGCTCGGTGGGCATACTGAAGCGCGTGCCAAAATTCTTTCAACGATTCCAGCGCCGCTTTCAGCATGGACTGCATTCGCTGATTCACAACCGCTATGCACCTTTGCTGGAAAAGGCGGTAGATAACCGGGGACTGACCGTCACAATTTTCGTTGCCGTGCTTATCCTTACTATTGGCGTCATGAACAGTGGCATTGTGCGCACCGTGTTGTTTCCGGAGGTACCCGGTGACTTCATACGTATGGGCTTGACGATGCAGAACGGCACCGCGCCGGAAGTTCGCAACGCGGTTCTGGAGCGGATCGAGCGTGCCGCGCTGGAGATCAATGCAGAATATGTGGCCGCCAACCCGGGCGTCGATGAACCCATTAACCATATTGGCACCTTTACCACCGGCGATACGGGTGGCGTGATTTTCGCGGAACTGCCGCTGGACGAGGATCGACCCTTGAATGGTTCTGACCTTACGGCAATGTGGCGCGACAAGGTGGGTGAGATTGCCGGTGTCAAGGAACTCGACTTCTCGGATGGAGATGGTTTCGGGGGTGGCGCACCGCTCAGTTTCGCCCTGTCCGGCGACAATTTCCAATCGCTCGCAAGCGCGGCTGCAGCGTTACAGGAAAAACTGCGGGACTTCGATGGTGTATTCGATATCCGGAATTCCCTGACATCAGGCGGCGAGGAAATCCGCTTGACGATTAAACCCGAAGCGCAGGCACTCGGCCTGACGATGGCGGCACTCGGGCGCCAGGTCCGCCAGGCATTCTATGGCGAAGAGGCGCAGCGGATCCAACGCGGCAAAGATGAAGTCAAGGTCATGGTGCGGTACCCGCGTGACGCCAGGCGCTCGATTGAAAGCCTGGAGAATATGCGCATTCGTACGCCGACCGGTGACGAGGTGCCGTTCGGTTCGGTGGCGGAAGTGTCTTTTGGCAGCGCATATTCAACAATCAACCGGCAGAATCGCCAGCGCACCGTTACCGTTTCAGCCGATATCGACCCGGACATCGTGGAACCGCAGGCAATCATCAGTGAGATCTCCGATGAATTCATACCGGAACTGCTGTCTCGAAATCCCGGTGTCAACTATGGGTTGGAAGGTGCGAGTCTCGAGGAGCGCGAATTTCAGCGCAACATCAGCGTAGCGTCGATCGCTGCAATGTTCCTTATCTATGCCTTGATAGCGGTGCCGCTCCATTCCTACGTGCAGCCGCTGATCATAATGTCGGTGATTCCGTTCGGACTCGTCGGGGCGGTGCTCGGGCACATCATCATGGGTCAGTCCATCAGCATGTTTTCGCTGTTCGGGCTCATTGCTCTCGCCGGTGTTGTGGTTAATGACAGCCTGATCATGATCGACTTTATAAACAGCGCTCGTCGTGACGGTGTAAGCGCCAAAGACGCGGTGCTCCAGTCCGGCGTGCAACGTTTTCGGGCAATCGTACTCACTTCACTGACAACGGCTGCCGGTCTCCTGCCGATCATGCTCGAAAGAAGCGTCCAGGCCCAGTTTGTGATCCCGATGGCAGTATCTTTGGGCTTTGGAATTTTGTTTGCGACCGTGATTACACTGTTCCTGGTGCCTTCGCTTTACCTGCTCGA
>CAZSDL010000204.1:0-4464 GCA_964605635.1 uncultured Woeseiaceae bacterium | reverse complement strand
CCGAGTCGCCGTCGGAATCACCACCCGAGTCGCCGTCGGAATCACCACCCGAGTCGCCGTCGGAATCACCACCCGAGTCGCCGTCGGAATCACCACCCGAGTCGCCGTCGGAATCACCACCCGAGTCGCCGTCGGAATCACCACCCGAGTCACCACCCGAATCGCCGTCCAGATCAACCGGCTCCACGACATCATCAGGAGTACTGCTTTCCGTCTCAAAGCAACCGCCGAGCAGCGGTAGCGAGAACAGCATGGCAGTCCATACAGCGAGGTAAGTACGATTCTTCATTCCTGATCCCTGCCAGTTCTGGCCTGTTTGAACGACACCGACTGACGCCGTGCAAACTGTTGTCGCCGCAAATTGACGCACGTTGCGGCATGAGTGGTCAGGGATCGATTCGGACAGACTGTCTCGAGGGATACCGCAGGACTGCACCTGGGCGCTGTCAACTTTGGTAACCCCGCTGTCGTAGGAAATACCCTTAGACCGGAAGCTTTGCGTCCCCATCTTTCAACGGGTTTGCCCTTTTCAATGCGTGTGGCCGGATTACGCACTGCATTTTCCGGGCACGACACTGATTTTAAGGCGTATGTCACACTGTAAACCGTCGAGCACGTCACAGATTGCGGTTCGTTGGCGAACCCAGCGTCGGAGCTCTCATGCGTAAATCGATTGGGTAGTGGTGGCCCAAGCTAGTGGCATCCTCAGGAGCCATGCATCCTTGACTGCTAAGCAAGTGGCGTGCCACTTCGGGAATTATTGTTAGGAATCGGAAGGTTAACAAGCGGCAAGACAGGCAGGGAAGGGGGCTGGAGCCCACGGGGAGCAGAATACCGTTGCTCGTCGGCGACAGTCTGTTTCGAAACAGACTGCGAAGATTATTGTAGTTCGTTGTTATGTCGAGAAAATGGTTTGCAATGGATGCTGTATTCGTTGGGCGACAACAGGTGGTCCGGACTTTTTGACGTTCTTGGGCGCGCGATCGGCGCTGCGGTAGTGGGCGGGAATATGCGCAGAATGGTGGTGAGGTTCGGGAGATCGCCACGTCGCTGTGCTCCTCGCGATGACGATTACGATGCCGATGATGCTGCGTGTCTGGCGATGACGATTACGATTACGATTACGATGAGGCTGCGTGCCTGGCGATGACATGCGCATCCCTGGGCCGCCGGATGCCTTGCTGCGGCTCTGCTAGAATGCCGGGCTTTCCCGCGAGTGGTCGAACCAATTCATGAACGTACGCACGCGCTTTGCTCCCAGTCCTACCGGCGTGCTGCACATTGGCAGTGTCCGTACCGCGCTGTTTTGCTGGCTCTACGCCAAGCATCACGAGGGCCAATACGTACTGCGTATTGAAGACACGGATCGCGAGCGTTCCACGCCGGAGAATATCGACGCAATACTCGAAAGTCTGGAGTGGCTCGGCATCGACAATGACGAAGGCCCTTTTTATCAGTCTCAGCGCTTTGATCGCTATCGGCAGGTCATCGACCAGTGGCTGTCATCGGGCCGGGCCTATCATTGCTACTGCAGTCGCGAGCGCCTGGCTGAGTTGCGTGAGCAACAGATGGCGGCGGGTGAGAAGACACGGTACGACGGCCAATGTCGGCGCCGGGAGCAGCCGGTTGCGGGCGTCCAACCGGTCGTGCGATTTCGTAATCCCGCGGACGGCGAGGTGGTCGTCGATGATCTGGTTCGCGGCCGCGTCGTGTTCAGCAACGCCGAGTTGGACGATCTCATCATTGCCCGTTCCGATAGTACGCCAACCTACAATTTTACAGTCATCGTTGACGATCACGACATGGAGATCACGCATGTCATTCGTGGCGACGATCATCTGAACAATACGCCGCGGCAGATGAACATGCTGGCGGCGCTCGGCGTTGAGCCGCCGCGTTACGCGCACCTGCCAATGATTCTCGGCGCGGATGGCGCCAAGCTGTCGAAACGGCACGGTGCAGTCGACGTTCGCGACTACCGTGAACAAGGTTACCTGCCGGAGGCCCTGCTCAACTACCTGGTGCGCCTGGGCTGGTCACACGGTGACCAGGAAATTTTTTCGATCGAAGAGATGATCTCGCTGTTCGACATTGCCGATGTCAATCAGTCGGCTTCGGCATTCAATCCGGAAAAACTACGCTGGCTGAACCAACAGTACATAATCAATACGTCCGCAGAGCGCTTGGGCCGTGATCTCGTGCCATTCCTCAACAAGCTCAGTATCGATCCGGCCGATGGTCCAGACCCGGTGCGGGTCGCCGAAGGTTTCCGCGAGCGAGCCGAGACACTGGTCCAAATGGCCGAGAGCAGCCGCTATTGCTACGAGGATTTTGCTGAAATCGATGCCGGGGCGGCAAAGAAGCAGTTGCGCCCAGCTATCCTTGAGCCGCTGCAGGCGGCCCGCGACTTGTTGGCCGCACTCGCTCGCTGGGAGCGGACAGGAATCGCGCAAGTTGTCGACGAGGTCGCCGCACAACATGGCATCAACATGGGCAAGCTAGGCCAACCGATTCGAGTGGCTGTGACCGGCGGATCGGTGTCACCGCCAATTGATGTCACTCTCGAACTGGTGGGCCAGCAGCGCACTATCGCCCGACTTGACCGCGCGCTCGAGCTGATAGGGGCACGCAAGGAAAACGCGGCGAACTGAATGCGAGTGGCCCCTCAGCAGTCACGGGGAAGCGCATGCCGCCTTGCTTGACACCCGCATGAGTGCCACTTAAAGTGCGCGGCTCCGTGGGGCCATAGCTCAGCTGGGAGAGCGCTTGCATGGCATGCAAGAGGTCGGCGGTTCGATCCCGCCTGGCTCCACCAAGAATCATGCGCACAGGGACAGGCAGACTTGCTGCCCGGCCGCGCCGTTACGATTCCATTGTCTGCAATCGATAAAACCGACTGCGTCGTTATCGGTGCAGGTGTCGTTGGCCTTGCGATAGCACGCGGGCTGGCGATGTCCGGCCGCGATGTCGTCGTGCTCGAAGCAGAATCAGCCATCGGCACCCATTCCAGCAGCCGCAACTCTGAAGTCATACACGCGGGTATCTATTACCGACCCGGTTCGCTAAAAGCCGAGTTGTGTGTCGCGGGACGTGACAAGCTGTACGAGTATTGTGTGCATCGGCAAGTACCGTTCCGGCGCACCGGGAAGCTTATAGTTGCCAGCGCCGCGGACGACGAGGAAAAACTGGCAGCGCTTGCCGATACGGCGGCTGCGAACGGTGTTGGCGACCTGCAATGGCTGGATCGCCGGAAACTGGCAAAGCGTGAACCGGCCATACTTTGCCGCAGCGCACTGTGGTCGCCATCGACCGGAATCGTCGATTCGCATGCGTTCATGCTGGCGCTGCGTGCGGACCTGGAGGCGGCCGATGGGGTTATTGCTTGTCACAGCCCGGTAACGGCAATATTTGTCGAGCAGCACGGCTTTGCCGTCAAGACCGGGACGTCAGGCGAGTTCACCTTGTACTGCGATCGGTTGATCAATGCTGCCGGACTTTTTGCGACGCACGTCGCTGAAACCATCGCCGGACTGGCCGCCGTCCATGTGCCGCAGGCGAAGTACGCCAAGGCGCACTACTTCACGTACTCCGGTCGCTCGCCGTTCTCGACGCTGGTCTACCCGTTGCCAGCTGACGGAGGACTGGGAATCCATGCAACACTTGATCTCGGCGGCAGCATACGCTTCGGTCCCGATGTCGATTGGGTTACGAGCATCGATTACCGATTCGACGAGAGTCGCAAAGACGCATTTGTTGACGCGATACGGCGCTATTTCCCGGACCTGGACCCGGCACGACTGCATCCAGGATACACGGGCATCCGCCCGAAGTTGTCGGGTGCAGGGCAGCCCGCGGCGGATTTCCTCATCCAAGCCTCTGATGTGCACGGGGTTGCGGGGCTCGTAAACCTTTACGGTATCGAGTCTCCGGGGTTAACGGCGGCGCTCGCGATAGCTGAGCGCGTATGTCAGTCCGGGTAGCCAGTACTAACTAACGACCGCATTGTCCGCTTAAGTTGAGCGCGACGTTTCAATAATTCGGCCTTCGCCTTGTGGAGTGCGAAATGCCTCCGGCCGGGGACTGCCGGCTCGTGCTCAGGGTGGTCTCACCTTTGCCTGCAAAGCACCGTATTTGAATGCAGAAACTGACGGCTGTGCACGGTCAAGTGCGCAAGCGGGCCCCTAGAATGACGGCTTTCAGGTCCCATCAACGACCGGTGCCGCACCGGCCCGAGCGGGAAGGGCCGGCAACCAGACTTGCCTCGACTCGGGGGCACAACAACCCGCTTCCTTATGAGAAGAATCGCGAACGCTCTATTCCGTCGACTCCAGCATATTCCGGCTGCCCATAAGGCTGCCCTGCAGGCACTCAGGTGGATTCGCCCGTCACGCTTTAGCGCTACAGCCGGCGAGTTTTTTTACACCCACTGGACTATGGTTTCCGCTGCGCAGAGCAGCGACGGCC
>CAZSDL010000203.1:0-4511 GCA_964605635.1 uncultured Woeseiaceae bacterium | reverse complement strand
GCACGGCGTAATCCTGCCTGTCGGTAGCGGCAGCGTCGCCATCATTGGCGAACGGACGGAACAACTGAATGAAATTGACGAGATTGGAAGACGACTCGTCGAAACGGTGTCGTGGAAAACCTGACGGTGAAACGAATGCGGGCCACTCCACGGGGAAAGAGACGAAAGAAACTATTGACAGCACAGGAAGGAGATCGAAATGTCTGAAAGAAAACTGGCAAAACCCGTTGCGCTTGCAGTGGGCGCTGCACTGGCAGGTTCGTTTGCGATGACGGGACTCGCCAATGCCGACAGCGGCGCAAGCCCGTTCGCCATGACCACACTGAGCAGCGGCTTTCTGCTGGGTGCGGGTGAGGGCAGTTGCGGCGAAGGCAAGTGCGGCGGTGACAAGGATGCCGAGGGCGAGTGCGGCGAAGGCAAGTGCGGCGGTGACAAGGATGCCGAGGGCAGTTGCGGCGAAGGCAAGTGCGGCGGCGACAAGGATGCCGAGGGCAAGTGCGGCGAAGGCAAGTGCGGCGGCGCGATGTAACAAGTTGCGCCAGTACGCGTCGAGCAAGGCCCGTGGGGGAGTTTCCACGGGCCTTTTTAATTTGCGTCTTGCGGCGATATTTGGCCACTGCGCCGCCTCACCCGCGCTGCTATTCTCGGCGACGCGTGTAGCTTGAATTACTAACTGCAAGGGCCGCGACGCATGCCGCAACCTACTACCAACCGGAAGATCAGGCGCTGTGACTGGGCAGGTGACAGCAGCCTGCCTTACATCGAGTATCACGACAGGGAGTGGGGTGTTCCGGTTTGGGATGACCGCAAGCAGTTCGAGTTCCTGATCCTGGAAGGCGCACAGGCCGGCCTCAGCTGGTCCACGATCCTGAACAAGCGTGACGGGTATCGTGCGGCCTTTGCCGATTTCGATCCGCAAAAGGTCGCGCGCTTCACCAGCAAGCGCATCGAGAAGATCCTCACTAATCCCAATGTCGTCAGGAACAAGCTGAAGGTCAACTCGGCGGTAGGCAATGCCCGGGCATTTCTTAAAGTGCAGGAAGAATTTGGTACGTTCTGCGATTACGTCTGGCAATTCGTCGACGGCAAACCAAGACAAAACCGGCGGCGCAAGAATTCGGACGTACCCGCTACCTCGCCGGAATCAGACGCTATGAGCAAGGATCTTAAGCAGCGCGGCTTTCGCTTCGTGGGCAGTACCATCATGTACGCCCACATGCAGGCGACGGGCATGGTCAACGATCACCTGACCAGCTGCTTTCGTCACAAGGAGTGTGCGGCGCTGGCAAAGGCCGGCAATTAACTGGCCAATCCCGGCATTTCGAAACCCATATTGCGCAGGTCGTCGAGCAGCAGCGAGCGCTTGTCGCCGGGGAGCGCCATTAATGGCGGTCGTACTGCCGTCCATTGCGTATCGTCCGTGAAGTGTGCAACCACTGTTTTCAGAGCAGCAATCATCGGGTGCTTCTGCAAAAGATTCCGCAGGTCATTCAGCGATTGCTGCTGCGCATCGGCTGAGTCCGACTGCCATTCCCGATGTAACCTGTCGATGGCTGCGGGATTCACGTTAGCCGTTGCCGAAATGCAGCCGGCGCCGCCGGCACGCATGGTGCGCAGCAGGAAGGTTTCGCTGCCGGCAAACACGCGAAAATCGTCCCATTCCTCATTGAGCAGTGCGGCAGTATTGTCCCAGTCGCCGGAGCTGTCCTTGATGCCGGCGATAACCTGTGGATACGCGTGCAGGAGCCGTTCGATCAGTTTGATCGACAGGCCGACCTGGGCAACCGGCGGAATATGGTACAGATAAATTCTCAGTTCCTTGCTACCGACCCGCTCGATGACTTCGGCGTAATAGCGGAACAGGCCTTCGTCGCTGACGCCTTTGTAATAGAACGGCGGCAACATCAGCACTCCGCCGCAACCGCAACGCACTGCCTGCCGCGTTAGTTCGACGGCATCAGGGATTGCGCAGGCACCGGTACCGGGCATCATGCGCCCGGGGTCGATGCCAGACTCGATGAGTCGCTGCAGGAGTTCGCTTTTCTCGCCGACCGACAGCGAGTTCGCCTCACTGTTGGTACCGAAAACGGCCAGTCCGGACCCCTGCGAAAGAAGCCATCGGCACTGTCGCCCAAGCCGATCGGCATCGGCGGACAGATCGGGCCCGAAAGGCGTGATGACAGGCGCAAATACCCCGCTAAAACGCTCGCTTGCTCGCCCCATCGAGGTAATTCCTCAATTAATGATGGTCACGATCGTCAGCGCGACGAGACCCTGCGGGGTGTTGTGCGAAATGCCCCCCAGGTAGATGGTACCGCCTGCAAGGTCGGACCATGTGACCGTGACGTTTTCCGTCGTGCCTGCATTGACGAACGCCGGTCCGTTCGCCGTCATATTGCCCTGGTCGTCAACGAGTCCGAAGGCCCAGCCGAGCAAGGTGTAATTGGCGCCGGGGCCTCCGGCAATGTTGTCGGTCTCGAAGCCGTGGATAAACACGGCATAACGCCCAGCGCCGGGAAACAGGATATTCACCTGTTCACGCGACGTCGTCGAGCCGCTTTCCGCGATGCGTGTGCAGTTGACGTTGTCCGGACAGTAATAGACATACATGTCGAGGTCGTCGTCACCGTCTGTCAGCTCATCGAACATTGCGAAGCGCAAATACGCCTGGTTGGCAGGCACATCGATCAGATGCGCCGTCACACCGTTTGTAGTGCGAAATGTGAAGGTCTTGTCGGGATCTTCATCGACGAAACCGTCAATCACGAGAGGCGCGCGGAGTCCGTGGACACCGGGTGAGTAGGCGCCCGAATAGCCGAACTCGACGGGCACCTCGATGCTGCCGCTGCCACCAGTGCCCGTGATTTCTGCCGGTGCATTGACAGAGGTAGGTCGCACGGCAAGTACGCTGCGCACGGAATGCTCGGCGCCGGCCCAGGTCAAACTGCCGAAGCGCCAGAAGTCCAGCGGGCCGTCGGCATAAGTAAAGGTCACGTCGAAGGAAGCCGATTCACCCGGTGTCAGTGACATCGTCGACGGTACGACCTGTACCTCGATGCCCGGAGGCGCCTCGATTTGTGCTGTGTACGATTCGCTTTGCTCACTGACGTTGCTCACGCGGCGAGTTACGGTCCGTGTGTTCGCCAGTCTCGACAGCGAGATGGAAGGCTGGTTCAGATCGACGGCGGCGAATGAGTAGCCGGCCGCAGCCAGTTCAGTGCAGCGGGCGTCATCGACGGCCGGCGAATCCGTACCGCAGGCGAAGGCGTCGTACTCATCGCTGCTTACGTCATAGACGAGACCCGGGTCATTGGCCTCGTTGGGTTCGATGTGCCCACTGCCGAAATCGAACGGATTCGCAGCAGTAACGCCGTCCTGTTGATCGACGCCCTGATGTGCGGTGGTCATGAGCGCGGACTTGATCGCAGCAGGACTCCAGTCCGGGTATGACTGACGCAAGAGCGCGGCAACGCCAGCGACGTGTGGCGCGGACATGGATGTGCCGGTGAGGAACGCAAAGTTCTCGCCGCTGACCGAGTTGGCGGCATCCGGGGTAAATCCGGCGAGTATGTTGATGCCCGGCGCCGTTACATCCGGTTTGAGAATGTCTCGCGACGGGCCCGGACCACGCGAGGAGAACACACCCATCACATTGCCGGTATCTTCCACGGTGAGAAACAGGGCCTTGTCCAGCACCACGGTGATGGACTGGCCGTCGTCGATCTCGCCGCGCAACAGTTCGCCATCAGCCTGGCCGATCATGAAGGCAGGTATGTCGGAAATGCCCGAACTGCCGGTCATGACGATCGGGTCGCCGGCAATGTTGAACACGAGAGCCGCCACCGCTCCGGCGGCGGCGGCGTTCGCGATCTTGGTTTCGAATGCGCAGCCGCCGCGCTGTATGAAAGCGATATTGCCGGAGATATCGCTGCCGTTTACAAGCGGCTGGCAGGCATCGGCGATCGTGCCGGTTGATCCGTCCGGCAATGTCTCGTCCCCGTCATCCACCAGCGCCAGCGTTCCTTCGAGCGGACCCTGGCCCAATAGCGGCGGCGTAAAACTTGCCTCTTTCACGGCATAACGGCCCGCGACATTAGCCGGTGCCGTAACTTCCAGGGCCTCCAGAGAATGTTCGCCATCCCGGCTGGATGCGGCTGCTGCAATGACCCAGGGCCCGCCGGCAGGAGACCCGACCGTATTGAAGTTCGGCCCGTCGTTGCCGCCGGCCACGACCGTCAGGATGCCGGCTTTCGCCGCGCCCATGAGCGCTACATCGTCCGGCGCCGTGGTCGTGATAAGCGAGCTGCCGACGGAGTAATTGATGATGTGCACGCCATCGGCGACGGCGGCGTCGATCGCATTGGCCAGGTCGGATGTATTGCAGCTTGCACGCATGTCGCCCGGACGCAACCAGCAGGCTTTGTACGCGGCAATGCGGGCTCGCGGTGCGATGCCCTCGACGCGGCCGAGAAAGGTGCCGTAAATCGAAGCTCTTACCTTGTTGCCGGCAG
>CAZSDL010000202.1:0-4528 GCA_964605635.1 uncultured Woeseiaceae bacterium | reverse complement strand
AAGCGCTTCGCAGCGCCCCGGTTGGTTTTCATTTTCGACATCTAAGTCTCCAGATTTTGTAGCCTGGTGACGTACAGCCGGCGTTTCACAACCGGTTGCCGAACCAGGCGGGTATTGGCAGTCCTTCCACTTATCCCGTCAGTTACCGGGATGCTGGCGCGGACCCGCCGTTACTCACTTTTTCTTCGGTGCCAGAACCATGACCATCTGCCGCCCTTCCAGCTGCGGCATTTGTTCAACGACACCGATTTCTTCCAGGTCATTCTTGACCCGTGCCAGGAGTTTGGCGCCCAGTTCCTGGTGCGCCATCTCGCGGCCCCTGAACTTCAGGGTAACCTTCGTCTTGTCACCGTTGTGCAGGAAGTCGGTGAGTTTTCGCAACTTCACCTTGTAGTCACCTTCCTCGGTGCCAGGACGAAATTTAATCTCTTTGACGTGGACCTGCTTCTGCTTGCGCTTCGCGGTCTGCGCCTTCTTGTTCAATTCGAAGAGGTACTTGCCGAAATCCATGACCCTGCAAACAGGGGGATCGGCCATTGGAGAAACCTCAACAAGATCGAGCGTTTTTTCCCTGGCAATCTCCAACGCTGCTGCAAGAGTCATTACTCCTGCCTGATTGCCGTCCGAGTCTATGACCCGCACCTTGGGCGCTTCAATCTCTTCATTGCGCCTGACGCGCTTTGTGGATGCGATATTCCGTTCCTCCTGTCCATAAAACAATAACCGCTGCCGTGCGCCGGAGAGTTGTCCCGGCGCTACCTTTAAAATTGCTCGTTTTTCAGGGCGCCCTAACGTCACCCGTCAGGGGTGACGAAACCAGCACACGAAGCGGGACGCGAATTCTAAAGCGCCACCGGTCCAGACACAAGCCCGGAAATGGCTGATTTGCAACAAGGTTCGGCGGGACTGCACCGTAACATGTATCGGGCACGCAACAAATAGCGATTCGGACCACCGCGCTCTGGTGGTGGGCGATGGTGGTTTCGAACCACGCCAAACAAGCCTATCCCCTCATGCGCCCGCAGGCTCTGTTCCTGTCGGGGTCGGGACCGCGATTCGGACCACCGCGCTCTGGTGGTGGGCGATGGTGGTTTCGAACCACGCCAAACAAGCCTATCCCCTCATGCGCCCGCAGGCTCTGTTCCTGTCGGGGTCGGGACCGCGATTCGGACCACCGCGCTCTGGTGGTGGGCGATGGTGGTTTCGAACCACCGACCTCCACGATGTCAACGTGGCGCTCTACCCCTGAGCTAATCGCCCGCTACGGCCGGAGTTTGCCGACCGCCGGCAAACCGGGCCGCAAAGATACTTGATGCGAACTGACCGGCGCAACTCCGCTAGCCGGCCAGCCGGTCCGGCAGGCCCAGTCCGCTCTTTCGCAGCCGCTGGATCTCATCGCGTAGCCGGGCAGCTTCCTCGAACTCAAGGTCGCGCGCGTGACGCAGCATTTTCTTTTCGAGCTGCTGGGCCTTTCGGAGTAGCTGTTCCGGCGACATGGATTCATAGCGCGCCGTATTCTCGGCAACCCGACGTCGCCCCCGTCCCGGCACCGGGTACGCCGCTTCCATGATATCGGCGACCTGCTTCACGATGGTCGCCGGTGTGATCCCGTGTTGCAGGTTGTGCTCGACCTGGCGCGCACGGCGACGATTCGTCTCTTCTATCGCGCGTTGCATCGAGCCGGTAACGTTGTCCGCGTAGAGAATGGCTTTGCCGTGCAGGTTGCGTGCTGCCCGCCCAATCGTCTGAATCAATGAACGTTCCGAACGCAGGAAGCCTTCCTTGTCGGCATCGAAAATCGCGACGAGTGACACTTCCGGCATATCCAGGCCTTCCCGCAACAAATTGATGCCAACCAGCACGTCGAATGCGCCGAGCCTGAGGTCGCGAATTATCTCGGTGCGTTCGACCGTTCCGATATCCGAGTGCAGATAGCGCACGCGTATGTCGTGCTCCTGCAAATAGTCGGTCAGGTCTTCGGACATGCGCTTTGTCAGTGTGGTGATAAGTACACGCTCGTCGACCGCCGTTCTCGCGCGGATTTCAGACAGGACGTCGTCAACCTGCGTTCGTGCCGGCCGTACCTCGATCTCTGGATCGACCAGCCCGGTGGGCCGCACCAGCTGTTCGACAACGTTTGCGGAGTGTTGCGCCTCGTAGTCTCCGGGCGTCGCCGACACGTAAAGTGTCTGCGGCGACAGGCGTTCAAACTCATCGAATCGCAACGGCCGGTTATCCAGTGCGGACGGAAGACGGAAACCGTATTCGACCAAAGTCTCCTTGCGAGACCGGTCACCGCGGTACATACCACCTAACTGGGGAATGGTTACATGACTTTCGTCGATGATCAGCAATGCATCGGCCGGCACGTAGTCGAAGAGGCACGGCGGCGGTTCGCCCTCGTTGCGACCTGACAGATAGCGGGAATAGTTTTCGATTCCCTGGCAGTAGCCGAGTTCGCGGATCATTTCGAGATCAAAGAGCGTTCGCTGTTCCAGTCGCTGCGCCTCGAGCAACTTGTTGTTCTTTCTCAGCCAGTCCAGTCGCCCGCGAAGTTCTTTGGCAATTTCATCCACGGCTGCGAGAAGTCGCTCGCGCGGGGTCACATAGTGTGTCTTCGGGAAGATGGTCAGACGTGCCACGCGACGCAGTACTTCGCCGGTCAACGGATCGAAATACGACAACGACTCGACTTCATCGTCGAAAAGTTCTATCCGAACCGCCTCACGTTCCGACTCCGCCGGGAAGATGTCAATGACATCCCCGCGAACCCGATAATTGCCCTGCGCCAGATCGAGTTCATTGCGCTTGTACTGCATCTCTGCCAGCCGACGCAGTATGGTACGTTGATCGACCCGGTCTCCCCGCACGATATGCAGCACCATGCTGAAGTACGCTTCCGGATCGCCCAGTCCGTAAATTGCCGACACCGTTGCAACAATAATCGCATCGCGACGTTCGATGAGTGCCTTGGTTGCCGAAAGCCGCATCTGCTCGATATGCTGATTGATCGACGCGTCTTTCTCGATATACGTGTCGGAACTCGGAACGTAGGCTTCCGGCTGGTAGTAGTCGTAATACGATACGAAGTACTCGACCGCGTTGCGCGGAAAATACTCACGCATTTCGCCGTACAATTGCGCGGCCAGGGTCTTGTTGGGCGCCAGAATTATGGCAGGACGTTGCACTGTTGCAATTACACTGGCGACCGTAAACGTCTTGCCTGATCCGGTCACTCCCAGGAGAGTCTGGCGCGCCAGTCCATCGTTCAGTCCCTCGACCAAGCTGGCAATCGCCGCTCCCTGATCGCCAGCCGGCTGATACCGGGAGATCAGCGTCAAGCGCGGATTATCCTCCGTCGCATCGCTCTTGTTGGGCAACTTGGTTGATTGACGTAACATCAGCAGAAGGTTTTGGAGCAAATACGTGAGTCTATCAGTTTCAGATCGGATGTCGCGGGTCGCGCCATCGGCAACTGGTGCGGTCATTGCACTCGCAGCTGAACTGCGCGCCGCCGGCCGCGACATCATCAGTCTCGGTGCGGGCGAGCCGGATTTTCCGACACCGGACCATATCGCCGCAGCAGGCAAGCTCGCAATCGATTCCGGGGAAACGCGTTACACACCCGTCGACGGAACACTGACGCTCAAACAGGCCATCCAGCGAAAGTTCGCACGCGACAATTCGCTTCACTACGAGACAAGGCAGATTCTCGTGTCGAGCGGTGCAAAACAGACCTGCTTTAACACCTGCCTGGCGGCCCTGAACCCGGGCGATGAAGCGATCATCCCGGCACCGTACTGGGTGTCGTACCCCGACATGGTCAAAATGGCCGATGCGCTTCCCGTGATCGTCCCCACCGAAATCTACAGTGGCTTCAGGATGTCAGCCGGGCAGCTGCGCGCGGCGATTACTGACAGGACGCGCCTGCTGTTCCTTAACAGCCCCTCCAATCCGACCGGTGCCTGCTATTCACGGGAAGAGTTGGCGCAGTTGGGCGCTGTCCTCGCTGAGTTCCCGGACATCGCGATCGCTGCCGATGAAATCTACGAGCACATTTATTGGGCAGATGAACCCTTCTGCAGCTTCGCGGAAGCCTGCCCGGACTTGTTCGATCGAACCATAACGATAAACGGCGTGTCCAAATGTTACGCAATGACCGGATGGCGTATCGGCTATGCCGGTGGCCCGGCTGCCGTGATCAACGCAATGAAAACCATTCAGAGCCAGAGCACCTCCAATCCCTGCAGTATTTCGCAGTTTGCCGCCGCCGCGGCTCTGGATGGTGACCAATCCTGTGTGACGTCGATGGCAGCGGCGTACAGGGCGCGTCACGATTTCGTTGTTGATGCGCTTAACGAAGTGCCTGGATTCGAATGCCGGGCCAGCGCGGGTGCGTTCTATGCGTTCCCGCGCGTTACGGCTGCCATGCAACAGCAGGGACTCGCTGACGATATCCGCTTCTCGGAATTCCTGCTGCAACAGGCAGATGTTGCGGTCGTTCCGGGCAGCGCGTTTGGCAGCCCGG
>CAZSDL010000201.1:0-4562 GCA_964605635.1 uncultured Woeseiaceae bacterium | reverse complement strand
ATGCGCTGACGGCGGCGAACGGTGTGCTGATACCCATGCAGTGCGAGTACTACGCACTGGAAGGTTTGAGCGCGCTGCTCAATACCATTGAGAAGGTGCGCAAATCAGTGAATCCCGAACTAGAGGTTTTCGGTTTGCTGCGCACCATGGTCGACCCGCGCATCAACCTGTCGAATGAAGTTTCCGACCAGCTCGTTGCGCATTTCAATGACAAGGTTTTTCGCACCGTTGTGCCGCGCAACGTGCGGCTTGCCGAAGCACCAAGTTTCGGCAGGCCCGTGCTGTATCATGACCGCGCATCGCGCGGCGCGCTGGCGTACCTGGCGCTTGCGGGTGAAGTACTGCGCCGCGAAGATGAACGCGCGACAGTGGCACCATGATTATTTCTGTGCGTAATTCACGAACACGAACCGTAGGAGCGCGCCCTGCGCGCGAATGCGGCAGCGATAAAGACTTTCCCATTCGCGCGCAGGGCGCGCTCCAACTGGCCATACGATGAACAAGAAAAAACGCCTGGGGCGTGGCCTCGATGCGCTGCTGAGCAAGCCGGCCGTCGCCCCGCCGGACGTTGGCGAGGCCGCCGGCGACCGGCTACGCCAGATACCCGTTGAATTGCTGCAACGCGGGCAATACCAGCCGCGCGTGGATATGCGCCAGGACACGCTCGAGGATCTCGCCAGCTCTATTCGCTCGCAGGGCGTAGTGCAGCCGATCGTGGCCCGCCCGATCAAAGGCAGCGGCACGCAACGCTACGAAATTGTCGCGGGTGAACGTCGCTGGCGTGCCGCGCAAATGGCCGGCCTGCAGGAAATCCCCGCCGTCATACGCGACGTGCCGGACGACGCGGCCATTGCAATGGCGCTGATCGAGAATATCCAGCGGGAAGATTTGAACCCGCTGGAGGAAGCCCGTGCGCTCGATCGACTGATACGCGAATTCGACCTCACCCATCAGGCGGCGGCTGAGGCTGTGGGGCGTTCGCGGGCATCCGTGAGCAACCTGCTGCGGTTGCTCGAGCTGAATGACAAGGTCAGCGCCCTGCTGGAGTCGCGGGAGATCGAGATGGGGCATGCCCGGGCCTTGCTGGCGATCACCGACAAGGTCCAGCAGCTCGATGCGGCCCGGCAGGTGGTGAAGAAGGGCTTGTCAGTTCGCGATACCGAACGACTCGTGCGTCGTATGCAGGGCGCTGGCGGCAATAAAAAAAACGACCGGAAGAAGGACAGGCAAACCGGCAACGCCGATGTGCGTCGTCTCGAAATGGAGATGACCGACAAGCTCGGCGCCAAGGTACAGATCGACCACTCACAGAAAGGTCATGGGAAAATTCTCATCGCGTACAACAGCCTCGATGAGCTGGATGGCATCCTGAAACACATTAAGTAAGGTGATCGCCGTTGGAGCGCGCCCTGCGCGCGAATGCGGTAACGACCAAACTTTTCCCGTTCGCGCGCAGGGCGCGCTCCTACCCTGGATCAGAACCCGGTAGGAGCCCGTAACACGGGCGATCCGCTCCCGGACTGAACCGCGTCGTACCTGCGGCACGCTGTTAAAGGCCGTTGATCCAGCCCATTGAATTGCCGCCACGAAACCGCATTAAATACCCGCGGGAAAGAGGATTTTGTTGTGTTTTCGGCGGTTGCCTTGCTCCAGTTCGATCACTATAATGCGCGGGCTAAGCACAGGCCCGCTTGGAAAGATCGTAACCATAACGCCACACACCGGCCGTCAGCCGATGGACGTGGCGTTTTTGTTGTCGGAGGCAGGTGAGACATGAGGAGCCGGGATCGTGAGCGCTCCGGAGCGTCTTCTCCCGGTCTCGTTGCCAGGCTGCTGCTGGCGCAACTGGGCCTTACAGTCGTTCTCGCGGCGGTGTTCTGGGGCACGGTTGGAGTAGCGTCAGGATACTCGGCATTGCTTGGCGGTTTGACCTGCGTCATCCCGAATGCATTCCTGGCATTGCGGCTCACGGTGCCTCGACACGATCCTGGGCCGGGAGCCCTGGTTCGGGCCGCATACATCGGGGAACTGGGCAAGCTGGCGCTGACGGTGTTGATGTTCACCGTCGTGTTCACGCTGGTGAGACCGCTTGAAGCGTGGCCGCTTTTTGCAGGTTTCGTCGCCACGCAGTTGTTGACGTTGGGCGGCTTCCTGATGCATGACAACCATGGTCCCAAACATGGTCTCAATAAGAGTCCGAAGCACCGGACACTGGATAACGAGTAACAAGAATGGCGAGTGACGGCGGAACCCGCACGACCAGCGAGTACATCTCGCACCACCTGCAGAATTTGCAGGTCTGCAGGGCCGATGGCGCCTGGGTCTGGAACGAATGCGCCGGCAACCCGATGACCGTCAACGTCGATTCGATGTTCTTTTCGGTGTTCCTCGGCGTACTCTTCATCTGGCTGTTCGGCTCCGTGGCGAGGAAAGCTTCCGTCGGCAAGCCCGGCAAGCTGCAGGCATTCGTCGAGCTGGTCGTGGATTTTGTCGACACCAGCGTGCGCGAGACCTTTCACGGCAAGAGCAAGCTGATCGCGCCTCTCGCGCTGACCATTTTCGTCTGGGTGTTCCTGATGAACCTGATGGATCTGGTGCCTGTGGACTGGCTGCCGTATGTTGCGGAAAACTACCTGCACATTCCCTATCTCAAGGTCGTGCCGACGACGGATGTGAACATTACGTTCGGCATGTCGATCGCGGTGTTCGTCCTGATCATTGCCTACACCATTATGAACAAGGGTGTTGGCGGCTTCATCGCTGAACTGACGCTGCACCCCATCGCACCGCCGACGAAAGGGATCGCCATTCTTGCGGCACCTTTCATTATCGCATTCAACTTTATCCTTGAATCGGTGTCGTTGCTCGCGAAGCCTTTGTCGCTGTCACTGCGCCTGTTCGGCAACCTGTTTGCCGGCGAACTGATTTTCATCCTCATTGCAATACTCGGTATCTGGCAGCTGCCCCTGCATTTTGCGTGGGCCGTGTTCCATTTGCTGATTGTCACGCTGCAGGCGTTCATTTTCATGATGTTGACGATTGTTTACCTCAGTCTGGCGTCTGAAAAGCATTAGATAAAACCTTGGATTACACATTGATCGATTTTTTGAACTGATCTCATACGGGAGATATTGATGGAAACTGTGATTGGTTTTACCGCGATTGCCGTCGCGCTTTTAATCGGCCTCGGCGCGCTCGGCGTCGGTATCGGCATGGGCCTGCTCGGTGGTCGGTTCCTTGAAGGCGCGGCCAGGCAGCCGGAACTCGCGCCCATGTTGCAGACCAAGATGTTCCTGGTCGTCGCACTGCTCGACGCGGTTGCCATGATCGGCGTGGGTATCGCGCTGTATTTTGCTTTCGCCAACCCGTTTATCGGGCAGTTGCAGCAGGCGATGGGTGGCTAGAAGCCGACAGATGGCTGCTGGTGTCGAGTGCGGCATGCAGTTGCAAGCCACATGGCCTGTGCAGACCGCGTTTGGCGGTCGGACCAGCCTGTAGTTCCGGCACCGTAGTTTTATCCGAACAGGAGTTATCCCGTGGATATCAACATGACACTTCTGGGCCAGTCGATCGCGATGCTCGTGTTCGTCTGGTTTTGCATGAAGTTCATCTGGCCGCCGATCATGAACGCGATCGAGGAGCGCCAGACAAAAATCGCGGACGGGCTGGCGGCTGCGGAACGCGGGCAGAGAAGCCTTGATGATGCGAAGTCCGAGGCGGAGAAAATAATCGGCGATGCGCGCAAGCAGGCGACGGGTATTCTCGATCAGGCGCACGCTCGTGCAAATGAGATTGTTGCCGAAGGCAAGGCCGAGGGCGTCAAGGAGCGCGAGCGCCAGCTCATCGCTGCGCGCGCCGAAATGGAGCAGGAAGTCAACCGCGCCCGTGAAGAGTTACGCGGTCAGGTATCGGCCATAGCCGTCGCGAGCGCCGAAAAGATCCTGCGCCGAGAAATCGATGGCAAGGCGCACGAAGACATCCTGACCCGACTGGCGGCAGAGCTTTAGTGCCATCGCGGAACGCTGGCTGAGCAGGTAACCATGGCAGATAACAACACAATCGCACGTCCCTACGCCGAGGCGGTTTTCGAGCTGGCTCGCGAGGCTGACGCGCTGGATGCGTGGTCAGATGCTTTGCAGGTTGCGGCCGCGCTGGTAGAAGACGGACAGGTGATCTCGTTTTTGGCAAACCCGTCGCTGACGGAGCCAAAGCGGCTCGAGTTCCTCACCGGTCTCCTGCAGCGCGCTGCCGGGGATTCCACGGTTCTGTCGGGCGCAGACCGTCACGGTGCGAATTTTCTGAAACTCGTGCTCGAGAACGGCCGCGAGGCGGTTTTACCGGAGATAGCCAGTCATTTCGAAGCGCTTAAGGCAGAGGTCGAGAACACGGTGGAGGTAACAGTGACGTCGGCTGCGCCACTGAACGACGGGCAAAAACGCACGATCGCCGACGCGCTCACGATACGACTCGGGCGGCAGGTCCGGCTCGAGACAAAACTGGACGAAAGCCTCATCGGTGGCGCCGTAATCCGCGCCGGTGATGTCGTAATTGATGGTTCATTG
>CAZSDL010000200.1:0-4582 GCA_964605635.1 uncultured Woeseiaceae bacterium | reverse complement strand
TTGGCCGTGAGGTTTGCGGCCAGTCCTGCTGCCATGACCACGATCATGGTTTCGCCGATGGCGCGCGATATGGCCAGCAGGATACCGCCGACGATTCCGGGCAATGCGGCTGGAAGAATGACTCGCAGCATGACCTCGGAGCGGGTCGATCCCAGTCCCAACGCCCCATCTCGCAGGGAACGCGGCACAGCGTTAATTGCATCGTCGGACAACGAGGAAATCAGCGGAATGATCATGATTCCCATAACGACACCCGCGGCCAGGGCACTTTCCGCTGCCACTTCAAGTCCGATCGCTTCACCAGCGCGCCGGATCGCGGGTGCCATGGTCAAAGCGGCAAAAAAGCCGTACACGACGGTCGGGATGCCTGCCAGAATTTCCAGCAGTGGTTTGGTTGTTGCCCGGACGCGCTGTGAGGCGTACTCAGCCAGGAAAATTGCCGTCATGAGGCCCACAGGTACCGATACAAACATTGCGATGCCGGTGATCAGCAGCGTGCCGGTGAACAACGGCACTGCCCCAAAGCTGCCCGACGAGCCGACCTGGTCGGCACGAATGGCCGTTTGCGGGCTCCAGTTCAGGCCAAACAGAAACTCGGTGACGGGTATTTCGCGAAAGAAGCGGATTGCTTCGAACAGAACCGAAAGGACAATGCCGATCGTGGTCAGCACCGCAATACTCGACGCCGCCACCAACAAGCCGAGCATGACGCTTTCGACGTGATTCCTGGCGCGCAGTTGCGGCGCAATGCGTCGCCACGCGAACAGGCCTGCAAGCGTCGCGATGCCCAGGCTCAGAATCGCCAGCAACAGTCTGCTGCGCGTCTCATACCGGTCAAGATTGGCCGCCGCTTCACGCAGCATACCGTCGACTCCATCAGACACCGCATCGCCCGCAGAAAGGTTGCGAATGTTGTTGAGCAGCAAGTCCAGTTCGCCCGGCGACGTTGCGCGTTGCACGGCCGGCAGGTCACTGACGACCAGTGCGGCAATCACGCGCGGCTCCGCAATCAGCCACATCAGCAATAAGGCAAGCGCCGGCAGGAGACACCACAGCGCAACGTAGTAGCCGTAGTAACCCGGCAGGGAATGCAGGCGGGATAATGCCTGCGGCCCGCCAACGGTGGTCAGGGCGCGGTTACGGCCGAAATAGTATGCGCTGGTGGCAAGCGCCAACAGGATGAGCACGAGCGTCGTTGGCTGCATGGCAGTTCAGGGCTTTGCCGGCGCTGGGCGTGACAACTGGAACTGCTTCAAAGAGCGGACGGCGACGAGCTCTTCGCAACGCTGAGCGGCAGCAATTCCTTTACTGCCCGCGCAACCGCCGCACGCTCTTCGACCGGCAACGGGATGAGGCCGCGATCCGACAGGTAGCCATAATCGCCCCATGCGCGTTCACTCGTGAACTCGGTCAGGAAAGCGCGCAGCCCCGGGATGACATCGACATGCGCTTTTTTCACATAAAAATACAAGGGACGCGCAACCGTATAACTGCCGTCCGCTATTGACTCGAAATCGGGCTTTACACCATCAATCGAGGCCGCCCGCACTTTCTCGGCGTTCTGATCAAGGAAGCTGTAGCCGAAAATGCCCAACGCCCGTGGATTCGCCTGCAATTTCTGCACGATGAGGTTGTCGTTTTCTCCCGCTTCGATAAAGGCGCCGTCTTCGCGGAGGGTATGACATATGTTTTTGAAGCGCGTCGCGTCCGTGGTAGCAAGTGCAGCGATCCAGGGAGTCGTCTTGCAGCCGCTTTCCATGGCCAGCTCGACAAACGCGTCCCGCGTGCCGGAAGTCGGCGGCGGTCCCATGACCTCGATCGGCGTGGCAGGCAGGTCCGGGTTGACATCGCGCCAACTGCGATGCGGATTCGTTACCAGCTGACCTTCCGTAGCACCGGGCACTTCCTTCGCAAGTGCGAGGAAAACGTCGCGGAGGGTCAGTTCCATAGTCGGTGAGTTGACGGAATTTGCGATGACGATACCGTCGTACCCGATCTTGACTTCGATGACTTCGCGCACGCCATGCGATGCACATAAATCGATTTCGGACTGCAGGATGGCGCGCGACGAATTGGCGATATCCGGATACTGGACGCCTACGCCATCACAAAAAAGTTTGAGGCCGCCACCGGAGCCGGTGGACTCCACTTTGGGCGTACGGAAATCACTGGTGCGACCGAAGCGTTCGGCTACCACGGTCGAGAACGGGTACACTGTCGACGACCCGACGATGTAAATGTAATCGCGGGCTGACTGCGCAAAGGCGGTACCGCTGGCAGACACAACGATGAGAACACTTGCTAACGCCGTAAAGACTTTGCTTTTCTTCGCCACTGGAATAGCCCCGTATTGCCGGAAAAGTACGCGCAAGCATAGCGCCCGAATGTTACCAATTTGTTGCATCGGGGCCGCCGGCCACGCATAAGGGCCAGCAACGAAAAGTTTCTATTTTAAATAATTTCAAGTATTTACAGATGCTTCCTAATTAAGAATGTCAATGATGGAGACGGATTCGGCGCCGGTCATGGGCCATGAACTTGACCTGTTGCAATCGCTTGTTCGGCGGCCCTCGGTCACGCCCGACGACGCGGGTTGCCAGGCGCTTATTGCCGCACGTCTCGAAGCGCTGGGCTTTCGCCCTGAATCGCTGCCGTTTGGCGAGGTGAGCAATCTCTGGGCGCGGCGGGGGCACGCAGCGCCACTCGTTTGCTTTGCCGGTCATACCGACGTGGTCCCACCCGGCGATCGCGCGGCCTGGCAAAGCGATCCTTTCAATCCGGTGATGCGCGATGGTTTACTGTTTGGCCGCGGTACTGCCGATATGAAAGGTGGACTGGCTGCCATGATTGTCGCTGTCGAGGAATTCGTCGTTGCGCATCCCGAACACCCGGGCAGCATTGCATTTCTTCTCACCAGCGATGAAGAGGGCCGCGCGCGCGACGGCACGCTAAAGGTCATGGAAACTCTCGTTGCGCGTGACGAGAAAATCGACTGGTGCCTGCTCGGCGAACCATCCAGCCAGTCTGCGCTGGGGGACACCGTACGCATCGGGCGGCGCGGCTCGCTGAGCGGCATTCTGCGCATTGCCGGCGTTCAGGGGCACGTCGCGTACCCCGACCTTGCCGACAACCCCATCACGCGCTTCGCACCGATCCTGAGCGAACTGTGTCAAAAAAAATGGGACAACGGTAATGCCCATTTTCCGCCGACGAGCTTTCAGGTGGTCGAACTGTCCAGCAGCGGCGGCGCACCGAACGTGACGCCGGGCGAATTACGTGCGCGCTTCAATTTTCGCTATTGCACTGAATGGGATCAGCCGCAACTCGAACGCGCGGTCACGCAAATACTGGACGCTCATGGTCTCGACTACCAGCTCGACTGGCATCTCTCGGGCGAACCGTTTCTCACCGAACCGGGACGCCTGACGGATGCTGTCTCGCAAGCGGTATTCGAGATTACGGGGCAAAGACCGCAATTGTCGACCGGCGGCGGCACCTCGGACGGACGTTTCATCGCGCCTGCCGGCGTCGACGTGGTCGAACTCGGGCCGGTCAATGCAACCATCCACAAGGTGAATGAACATATCCGCCTTGCCGACCTTCCAGCGCTGCGCGCCATCTATCGCCGAACGTTGGAACTGCTGCTCACGTGAACTGCCTGTTTAAGGCTCCCTGATTGCTGACCCTGATTGCGGGTGCGCACGACGCAGGTTGTTGCTGACGCCGGCAATGCCGATGGCGATCAGGGCAATCAGTACCCACGCCGGCATGGACAATCCCAGGAAAGACCAGTCTATGGTGGCGCATTCGCCGGAACCCGTGAAGATGAGTCGCAGGGCTTCCGCCAACGGAAAGCTGTCGAGGATGTAGTCGAAACCGGGCCCGCAGGCTGGTACCTGGTCCGGCGGCAGGTTCTGCAATCGTACATGCCACGCCGCGATCCCGGCGCCCGACGCGGCCGCCAACCCGATCAGCAGCGCGTGAATTAACCGGCCGCGTCCGGTTGGATTGTGCACGGCTGCCAGCAGGAAAAAGGCACCGAGGGCGATGACCGCAACTCGCTGAAAGACACACAGCGGGCACGGTTCAAGTAACAGCACATGCTCCGCATAAAGCGCATAGGCCATCATCGCGGCGCACGCAAGGAAACCGGCAAGATTGATCGCTCGCCTGGACATGGGCCAATCCGGCAACGCCATGTCAGCGGCCCTCAGGACTTCGCATCGTCGACCGGTTCTTCGATGTCGGTATGCCGAACGTCCCGTCCTTCCGCCATGTAAATGACGTATTCACAGATATTCTTTGCATGATCGCCGATGCGCTCGAGCGCACGGGCCGCCCAGGTCACGTTCATGAAACGCTTGATGCTGCGCGGATCTTCCATCATGAAGGTAATGCACTGGCGGGAAATGGCGTCGTACTCTTCGTCGACCCGTTCATCTTCGCGCACGACGGCATACGACGCGCGAACGTCCAGCCGGGCGAACGCATTCATCGCGTCCCGCAACATATGCAGCACATGATTGCCGAGGTTCTTGAGCTCACGATAGGAGTCCGCCGGCCGATCCATGGTGGCCAGTTT
>CAZSDL010000199.1:0-4655 GCA_964605635.1 uncultured Woeseiaceae bacterium | reverse complement strand
TCATAAAATCCCAAATACTGATTAATTATTGATCAGACAGGAGTTTTTGGAAGGATGCCTCATCAAGAAGCTCAATCTCCAAATTTTGCGCTTTTGTCAATTTAGACCCTGCGTTGTCGCCAAAAACCAGGATGTCAGTTTGCCTGGACACGCTGCCGGTGACCTTGCCGCCGAGAGCCTGTATTCGTGCTTTGGCCTCGTCCCTGGTCATGGATGACAACGTTCCCGTCAAGACCACGGTCTTGCCTACCAGGGGGCCTTGAGTTGGCACTGTGGCCGGCTGCCACTCCTCCCACTTAACCCCGGATGTGCTCAATTTCCTGATGACCTGGCGATTGTGACTTTCCCGAAAAAAGGCGTGTACGCGAGACGCCACAACAGGACCTATATCGGGGACCTGCTGTAATTGCTCCTCGCTGGCTTCGATAATTTCGGCCAGCTTTCCGAAATGCTGAGCAAGCATTTGGGCGGTTGCTTCACCCACTTCGCGAATTCCCAAAGCATAAAGAAATCTCGCCAGTGTGGTCTCCTTGCTCCTCTCGATTGCTGCGATCAGCTTTTTCGCCGATTTTTCACCCATTCGATCCAGCGCAATCAATTCATCCTCGGTCAGCTCAAAAATATCCGCGGGTGTTTTGAGGCGCTCGAGTGCAACCAGTTGCTCGACGAGCTTCTCGCCCAAGCCCTCAATGTCGAGCGCCTTGCGAGAAACGAAGTGCTTTAACGCCTCAATTCGCTGTGCAGCGCACACCAGGCCGCCACTGCAGCGAGCAACGGCCTCCCCTTCTTCGCGTACCACCAGCGACCCACAAACCGGACATTTTTTTGGCAACTTGACTGGTTTGGTTCCGCGCGGTCGTCGATCCTTGATCGCTTGCACAAGCTCCGGGATCACATCGCCGGCCCGTCGCACAATTACGGTGTCGCCAACTCGAATGTCCTTGCGGTGTAGTTCGTCCATATTGTGCAGCGTCGCGTTACTTACCGTAACGCCACCGACGAATATCGGCTCCAGACGGGCGACGGGCGTGATCGCTCCGGTACGGCCGACCTGGAACTCAATGTCACGCACAGTGGTCAACTCTTCCTGCGCAGGAAATTTGTGCGCAATAGCCCATCGTGGCGCCCGAGAGACAAACCCAAGCTCGCGCTGATAGTCAAGTCGATCAACCTTGTATACAACACCGTCAATGTCATAGCGAAGGTCATTGCGACGGCGCTCGATGCTCTCGTAATACTTCAGGCAACCTTCGATACCGCAGACGAGGTCTCTCTCCGAGCAGACTTTGAAGCCCCACTCAAGTAGCTGCGTGAGAATCTCGCTGTGCCGACCAGGCAGCGAGCCGTCGTCAACCAGTCCAACGGAGTAAAGATAAATATCCAGCGGCCTTGAAGCAGTCAGCTTCGGATCCAGCTGGCGCAGGCTCCCCGCTGCTGCATTGCGTGGATTAACGAATGTCTTCTCGCCCTTCTCGCGCGCCGACTCGTTGTACTTCCGAAAGCCTTCCCTGGGCATGAATACCTCCCCGCGAACCTCGAGCGTCGCAGGTGCCGCCTTGCCCCGCAAACGCAGTGGGACCGCTTCGATTGTGCGCAAATTGTGGGTGATATCCTCGCCGGTGGTTCCATCGCCCCGCGTTGCTCCCCGGACAAATACGCTGTTCTCATAAAGCAGGCTTACAGCGGCGCCATCCAGCTTGGGTTCGGCCGAATACTCGAGGTCAGCATCGATCTCCAACTCCAGCCGTTCAGTAACACGGCGGTGAAAGTTGCGCAGCGCCTCTTCGCTGAATGCATTGTCGAGTGACAACATCGGAATACTGTGTTTGACGGTGCCGAATGTCTTGATCGGTTCAGCACCAACCCGCTGCGTCGGCGAGTCCGTGGTGATCAGCTCAGGATAGTCGGCCTCGATGGCTTGCAGTCGCCGCAATAGGCGGTCGTATTCCGCATCCGGTATTTCAGGTGCATCAAGGACATGGTAGAGATAGTTGTGCTGTCGGATCTGGCGGACCAGCGTCTCCGCTTCCTTCTTGATCGCAGCAGGGGCTGTCATACGGCCGGGACCGATGCCTGAGATCAGGCTACCTTGATTCCGTGCTGGTACTGAATAATCTCTTCGCGAAGGTAGCGCTCCCGCTGAATGCTCAACGTGCTACCCGTTTCGTCCAGCAATTCTCCGTCCAGCAGCCGCGCCAACTCCCGAGCACCCGTCATCATCAGGTCAAACGCGGGGGCACCATCGAGAGGCCCCGGAAGTACCATGAACAGACTGATCCCCGGTATTTTCTGATTCTTTATGTCAGCCAGATCGAAACTGCCTGGCTCCACAAGACTCGCTGCACTGAAAATAACCTGGGACTCTTCGTCGTTCTGGCAGCGATGGAATATGCCGAACTTGCCGTGCCGCAGTCCGATGCCACGCATGCTAAGCACCAGGTCGTCGCCAGGAAAGGATCCGTGCCGCTTGGCGACCAGTCGCAGCGTCACGATCTTCTGCGGCTGTGACGGCTCACGCATCCCTGTTTCTTCAATCGGTTCAACGCCGATCGGGTCTTCGTCGCGATCGTCAGGCTCGGCTAGTGGGTCCAGCGTTGGTTCGACGCGGGCTTCGGCGTCCGCCGTGGCTACAGCTTGTTCGCGTTTGCCTCGCTCACGACGACTGTAGGCATAGACGCCCACAATGACCAGCAGGCCGAACAACAGCAGTAACCAACGGAGACCATCCATAACAACTTCCAGGAGTATTCAAGTCAGCTTGCCGCCATTCTAACCGCTTCGTCAAGATCGACGGAAACCACTCGGGATACCCCTGGCTCCTGCATCGTTACGCCGGTTAATTGCCTGGCCATCTCCATCGTAACTTTATTGTGAGTGATGAAGACAAACTGCACCTTCTCGGACATGTCCCGCACGATATCGCAGAATCTCGCAACGTTTACATCATCCAATGGCGCATCCACCTCATCTAGCAGGCAAAAAGGCGCCGGGTTCAACTCGAAAATGGCAAACACCAACGCAACCGCGGTCAATGCTTTCTCACCACCCGACAACAGATGAATCGTGCTGTTGCGCTTTCCGGGCGGGCGTGCCATTACTGTCACACCTGCAGCCAGCAGGTCCTCGCCCGTCAGTTCAAGATAGGCGTGACCACCGCCAAACAATTTGGGGAACAAACGTTTGAACCCTGCATCGACGTTATCGAACGTCGCACGAAACCGGGTGCGCGTTTCTCTATCGATCTTGCGGATAGCCCCTTCAAGTGTGTTCAAGGCGTTGTTCAGATCCGCCAATTGGGAATCCAGGTAATTCTTGCGTTCAGACTGCTCCTTGAACTCATCAATCGCGGCAAGATTGATTGGACCCAAACGATCAATGCGATTCCGAATGCCATCCAGCCGGGTTTCCCAATCGCTGATCTCGGCGTCGTCTGCCAGGCTCTGGACCAGGCTGTCAAATTCGAAATCAGTCTGTGCGAACTGCTCAGCGATACCTTCCCGGCGAACCCGAAGTTCCTGGGTGAGCATGCGTGCCTCATTGACGGCCGTTCTGGCTTCATCCACGGCCCTGTCTTCACGCATACGATTCTGGTCAAGCTCGCGCAGTTCGCTTTCGATTTCTTCGACGTGTTGACGAGCCGCATTCAGCTCGTTCTCGACTTCGATACGCGTCGCTAGCTGTTGCTCCAGGATTTTTTTGTTATCTGCCAGTGGGCCTTCACTCTGTTCAAGCTGCCCGCGAATCTCAGCCTCACGGTCGCCGAAATGACGGAGCTGCGCCTGCATTCGCGCGAGACTTTGTGCGGCCGATTCTTTGCTGGTGCGGCGGCTTTCGTAATGAATGGCAATATCATGCGCCGCTTGCCGGTCCTGCTGGGCCTGTGCACGTACTCGGCCCAATTCCGCACGCAACTCCTCGCGCCGCGACTCCAGCTCCGCCCGGCGACCCTCTAGTTCCGAAAGGGTATCTGCCGCATTGGTGAATCGCGCGCGAGATTCCTGCAACTGTACTTCAGCTGAGTAATGTTCCTTCTCGATGTCGCTGCTTTCTTCTGCAATCGCGACCTTGCGCGCGTTTGCCTGATCCAATTGAAAGCGGGCGGAGTCCAGATTTGCCTTGGCCTCGGAATACTCGTTTAGTAATGCTGCCGCATCCTGCTGCAGGGTTTCACGTCGTTCTTCAAGCTGGCCAAGGCGTGTGCGACCATCCTGCAGCAACTTTCTGGCGCTATCGGCACGAGCCTGTAATTCCCGTATATCGCCCTTCAGACGCCGCATATCGTGTTCGCGGCTCAATATTCCGGCTTTCGGATCTTTATCGCGCGACACTCTTAACCAGGACGCGCTCATCCAGATGCCGTCCGGCGTGACAACCGATTGTCCATCCACAAGAGTTCTGCGAGCCGACAAAGCGGCACCAAGGGTGTCGGCGATGTTCACCGACCGGAGTATCTGTATAATCGCCGGAGGCGCGCCGCGCACCTTGCTCGCCAGCGAAACACTGGCAGCTGGCCCGGTCTCGTTTTCCACCTCAGTGGCCAACAAGGTCAGGCTGCCACTACCGACCTGGGCAATGTTCGTCGATGCACGTTCGATATCGGCAACACAAACTGCCTGCAGGTACTGTCCAAGCACCGTTTCGACGGCGCGATCCCA
>CAZSDL010000198.1:0-4670 GCA_964605635.1 uncultured Woeseiaceae bacterium | reverse complement strand
GCGGATTGTGGCGATCGCCACCTTTGGTGACGGAATCCTCGAGCTTGCGCAGCAACGACTTCTGAGCCTCGGTCAGGCCGACCGGCGTCTCCACCACCACGCTCGCCAGAAGGTCGCCCTTGAGCTTTTCCCGCACCGTCGTCACACCCTTGCCGCGCAAACGAAAGACCTTGCCGGATTGCGTGCCGGCGGGAATCTTCAAGGAGATATGACCCTCGAGCGTTGGCAATTCCACCTCGCCGCCAAGCGCAACGGTGGCGAAGCTGACCGGCACTTCGCAGGTCAGGTCGGCACCGACCCGATTGAAGAGATTGTGCGGATTAACCTGAATTTCGACGTACAGGTCGCCTGGCGGGCCGCCGTTGCGCCCGGCTTCGCCTTCACCGGTCAGCCGTATCCGGTCACCGCTGTCGACGCCGGCCGGTACCTTAACCGATAGCTTGCGGACCTTGCTGACCCGGCCTCGTCCGTGACATCTGGGGCACGGATCGGTAATGACCGTGCCGCCACCCTTGCAAGTCGGGCAGGTCTGCTGAATGGAAAAGAAGCCCTGCTGCATGCGGACCTGGCCGATGCCACCGCAAGTGGTGCATTGGCCGGGCTCGGAACCTTTCTCGGCCCCGCTGCCGTCGCATTCATCACAGCTCACCTGCGTCGGCACTTCGATCGGGACTTCTTCCCCGCTGACTGCCTGTTCCAGGTCCAGGCGCAGTTCAACACCAAGATCCGCGCCACGAAATACCTGGCTGCGGCCGCGCCGACCGGCACCAAAAATATCGCCGAATACGTCGCCGAAAATGTCCCCGAAGCCCTCCGCGGAAAAACCTCCGCCGGCGCCACGATTTTTCAGCCCGGCGTGGCCGAACTGGTCGTACGCCGCGCGCTTTTCGGCATCAGTGAGAACGTCATAGGCTTCACGGACTTCCCGAAATCGGCGGGTGGCGTCCGTGTCCTCGGAATTCCGGTCGGGATGATGCTTCATCGCGAGGCGCCGGTACGCCTTCTTGATGTCAGCAGCCGACGCGGTCTTCGCTACTCCGAGAATTTCGTAGTAATCACGTTTGGACATAGGCTAATCGCAGTCGGGGGCCGGACACCGTTAACGACGCCCGACCCCGCTCATGTCAACTTGGCGACAAAACAATCCGGAGAAACTTAACCGGACTTGGACTTCCGGTCGTCGTCGACTTCCTCAAATTCCGCATCGACCACATCGTCGGACTGTTCAGTACCACCGCCGTCGCCGGCCGTGGGGTCGCCACCGTCGGGCTGGCCCTGCTGCGAATAGAGCTTCTGCGCAATGGCTGCCGAGGCTTCGGCCAGCGCCGCTGTCTTGTTTTCGATGACGCCCTTGTCATCCTTCTCCAGCGCCGACTTGAGGTCCGAAATGGCCGACTCGACCGCGTGCCGTTCTTCACCACTCACCTTTTCGCCGAGTTCCTTGAGCGACTTCTCCGACGCATGGATCAGGCTGTCCGCCTGGTTTCTCACGTCGACGAGCTCCCGGAACTTCTTGTCTTCTTCCGCGTGACTGACTGCTTCCGAAACCATATTTTCGATTTCTTCGTCCGACAAGCCGCTGGATGCCTTGATGATGATGTTCTGGCTTTTGCCGGTTGCCTTGTCCTTGGCAGACACGTTCAGAATACCGTTGGCGTCAATGTCGAAAGCGACTTCGATCTGCGGCATGCCCCGTGGAGATGGCGGTATATCTGCCAGGTCGAAGCGACCGAGTGACTTGTTGTCCTGCGCACGCTGGCGCTCACCCTGCAACACGTGAATAGTGACTGCTGTCTGGTTGTCGTCAGCCGTCGAGAACACCTGTTCCGCATTTGCCGGAATAGTCGTGTTCTTTTCGATCAGCTTGGTCATGACCCCACCGAGCGTCTCGATGCCGAGCGACAACGGCGTTACGTCGAGCAGCAGGACGTCCTTGACGTCGCCTGCCAGCACACCACCCTGGATCGCCGCACCGAGTGCGACTGCTTCGTCCGGATTGACGTCCTTGCGCGGCTCCTTGCCAAAGAAATTCTGCACTGCCTGCTGCACTTTCGGCATGCGAGTCTGGCCACCGACCAGGATCACATCGTTGATCTCGTTCACTTTCAGGCCGGCATCCTTCAAGGCGGTCTTGCACGGACCGATAGTGCGTTCGATCAGTTCGTCGACCAGGGACTCCAGCTTGGCGCGCGTCAGTTTGATATTGAGGTGCTTCGGGCCGCTGGCATCCGCCGTTATGTACGGCAAATTCACTTCCGTCTGCTGTGCGGAGGAAAGCTCCACTTTCGCCTTTTCAGCGGATTCCTTGAGCCGCTGCATAGCAAGCGGATCTTTCGTGATATCGACACCGCTCTCTTTCTGGAACTCTGCGGTCAGGTACTGAATGATCCGCATGTCAAAATCTTCGCCACCGAGGAACGTATCGCCGTTGGTCGCGAGAACCTCGAACTGATGCTCACCGTCAACTTCGGCGATTTCGATAATGGAGATATCGAACGTGCCGCCACCCAGATCGTAAACGGCAATCTTCTTGTCGCCGCGTTTCTTGTCCATGCCATAGGCGAGCGCTGCAGCCGTCGGCTCATTGATGATGCGTTTAACGTCGAGGCCCGCAATTTTGCCGGCATCTTTCGTTGCCTGGCGCTGTGAATCGTTGAAATAGGCCGGAACGGTAACGACGGCCTCGGTAACCTTCTCGCCCAGGTAATCTTCAGCGGTCTTCTTCATCTTCATGAGAACACGTGCCGAGATTTCAGGCGGAGCCATCTTCTTGCCATTTACATCGACCCAGGCATCGCCGTTATCCGCTTTGACGATCTTGTACGACACCATGTTGATGTCTCGCTGTACGACTTCGTCGTCAAAACGTCGCCCGATCAGGCGCTTCACAGCACCCAGCGTATTGGCCGAATTGGTTACCGCCTGGCGCTTGGCAGATTGCCCGACCAGGACCTCACCATCCTTGCTGAACGCCACAATTGACGGCGTGGTGCGATCACCTTCGCTGTTCTCGATCACTTTGGGTTTGCCGCCCTCCATGATCGCAACACAGGAATTGGTCGTTCCCAGGTCGATACCGATCACTTTGCCCATAATTTCACGTCTCCGAATTTCGCGGGAAAATTCCCTGTAATCTGACCTTAAGTGGGGCCGGTCCGGCGGGTTTCAAGCGCTGCCCGACGATTCCGGGTCCGCCGCCACCACCACGCGCGCCGCGCGCAACAGCCGGCCATTCAGCAGGTAGCCCTTCTGGAACACCGTCACGACAGTACCCGGTTCCACGCCCGGGGACGGCTGCATCATCATGGCCTCGTGAACGGCGGGATCGAAAGGTTCGCCGTGCGGATCCAGCTCGGTGACGCCGAAGCGCTCCAGCGTCGCCGCAAGCTGTTTCAGTGTCGCCAGGCTGCCTTCACGCAAATGAGCGGCATCGGCCTGATCCGCGGAAGCGAGGCCCATTTCGAGGCTGTCACGGACCGGCAGCAACTCCGAGGCGAAACGCTCGAGCGCGAACTTGCGGGCGTTTTCCACGTCCTTGGCGGCCCGCTTGCGCACATTGTCCAGTTCGGCCACTGCACGCAGGTACTTGTCCCAGTATTCGTCGACCTTGTCCTGGAGAGACGCCTGCTCATCGGCGTCCAACTCCCGGCTGTCGGCCGCATCGTCCGCGGCGGCGGCTTCGTGCTGGCCGCCGGCCGAATCGTCCGTCGGCTGCTCCGGCGCAGCACGGTCTGCGTTCCCACTCATAATCGAATTGCTCCAATCCCGGTTTGAGGCGCAAAGAAACGGGGCCGAAAGCGAGGTTTCGACGCCACAACCCAACAGATTAGAGGAGTTTGGGGCCCTGCCGGAAAATATCAAGGCCGCGACGGCGATCGGCCGCGTTGCAGGGACCGGCGCTCAGCTGTGCGGCTTGAGTGCGGACCCCAGCAGGCGCGCCGTCAGATCGACGATCGGCACAACACGATCGTAGGCCATGCGAGTCGGCCCTATCACCCCCAGAACGCCAATGGTGTCGTTGTCGACCCGATAAGGCGCAGTAACCACGCTGCAATTGT
Organism: uncultured Woeseiaceae bacterium; assembly: GCA_964605635.1. Taxonomy (GTDB): domain Bacteria; phylum Pseudomonadota; class Gammaproteobacteria; order Steroidobacterales; family Woeseiaceae; genus IDS-8. Next base: position 612 of record CAZSDL010000198.1, on the reverse strand, counting down.
CCAGAATCTGGTAACCGGACTCTTCGCCAATGAATACCTGGACGCCGCTGGCATTAATGCTGCGATCCAGCAGGTCCAGCATGAAGCGCTTCCGGGAAAAGGCATCGAACAGACGCCGCAACGTGTCGAGGTCCGACAGTTCCGCAAAGTCCATCAGGTTGGTTTCGCCGGCCAGGACAAACTCATTCTTCGGCGTCGCGGCGCCCGCCATGACCGACTGCGCGACCGCGATGATGTCGTGCATCGCCTGGTTCATCGAGTCACGGGTACTCTCCAGGTCCGAAATGAGGCGCTCGCGAATTTGCAGCAAGTCGGAGCCCGCGTAGTGTTCGTTCAAATAATTCGATGCACGCTGCAATTCGTCTACCGTGTACGCCCGGTCCGTATGCAGAATCCGGTTCTGAACTTCGCGATCGTTGATTACCAGGATCGCCAGAATGCGGTTCTCGGACAGTACCAGGAACTCGATTTGGCGCAGAATGGCTTGCTGCCCGCGCGGCAAGGTCACCACACCGGCCATGCTGGTAATCTTGGACAAAAGGCTGGAAACCGAGCTCAGCACCTCGTCCGTGTTGTCGTAGTGTTGCTCCAGTTGCGCCTGCAGCTTCCGTA
>CAZSDL010000197.1:0-4704 GCA_964605635.1 uncultured Woeseiaceae bacterium | reverse complement strand
AGTCTCTCTTCTCCTGCGGCGAGTACCGGAACCCTGCAGATGGCGTGCAGTCGGCCGATTGCCGCCCAAGACTCGACGAAAACTTCAAGACATGCCTGCAAGCGTGCCCTGTGGATCCTCGTCGAGGGCAGGAATAGTCACCTGAAGAAAAGCGGAACCTTGGCGCGATTGCGAGGTGCCCTTGCTCAGAGTTTGTTCGTCCGGCTAACAATCAGGACAACTGTCATGCGTCACATCCATCCTGTCTCGGCAATCGTAGTTGTAGTCGCGCTGCTGTCATCGCTCGCCCCGTTACCAGCAGATGGAGCTGTGGGTCGAACGGAGGGCACCTCGGATGTCTCGATAACAGGAGAAGCAATATATTCCATACCAATATTTGCTCCCGAGGGAGTCAAGAAGCTTACGCCAAAACTTGCATTGACTTATGGCCACCGCCAGGACGAATGGTTAGCAGGTGTCGGCTGGTCAGTATCGGGACTGTCCGAGATCACTCGCTGTGCCAAGACCTGGGCCCAGGACGGAGCTCCAAGAGCCGTCCAAATGTGGACAGACGATCGTTTCTGCCTCGACGGGAATCAGCTGCGGCTCGTAACAGGCACTTATGGCGTCGCCGGATCCACATATCGAACGGAAGTTGACACCGTCGCCCGGATCACGGCCAACGGTACTGCCGGCAATGGACCTGCCTGGTTCACAGTGTCTCAAAAGGACGGGCTGATATACGAATATGGCAATAGCGCCAATTCGCGAATTGAATCACTTGCAACCGGACTTACCACAACGGCGCGAACGTGGGCCGTCAGCAGGATTCGGGATCGGGAAGGCAACGAAATCAACTTTACGTATGCTGAAGACGGTGCTCCGAACGGCGATTATCGAATCAGCTCTATCTCATACGGCGGCAACTCGGCGCTGGGCGTAAATCCGGGCTACTCGATTACTTTCACGTACACCAACCAGCCGGCCGGAGACGTCGACACCCAGTACGCCGGGGGCGGCAAAATCGTGGACGTCAAGCGGTTGGATCGCATCGATGTCACACACGTACAGCCTGCGATACCGGTACTTTCACGTCGTTATGTACTGACCTACGAAGGCGCGCTTTCCTCGACCGGGCGCAGCCGGCTGGCGTCAGTACAGGAGTGCGCCGGCGCTCCGCTCGACTGTCTGTCATCCACAACTTTTACCTACCAGAACGGAACCAGCGGATTTACCGCTGAGGTTTTGAGCGGCAGCACAATACCATCAGGCACCAAAGCGCTAGCGTTGGACATAAACGGCGACGGTCGCACTGACCTCGTGTATCCGTCGGCTTCAGGAGTCGGCATGTGGATGTATCGGCTCGCCAACACTTCGGGAGGCTACGGCAATGCCGTCAACTCGGGAGTTCCCAACACAAATCATGCCAATGCGATTGCTTTCGATTACAACTCGGACGGGCGCGAGGACATCCTGGTGCCGTATACCGGCAATACCTGGTGGGTCATATATGGAACGGCCAACGGCCTGCAACAACACGTAAATACCGGAGCTACGGTGACAAGTACCGCAGGCAATGCGGTGGCACTCGACTTGAACGGCGACGGGCGCGACGATCTGGTCTATTCGGAGAATGTCGGGCAGCTTAACCCTCGGATTTGGGTGAAATATCGAATCGACGACGGCGGCCCGAGCGGGTTTTCATCAACGGCAACGTGGGTTGCCGGATATGGCGGCGAGAAGCGATTCGTTGGCGCGGTTTTTGACGGCGCGTTTCGGCAAAGTCGGGCCAATCACTTCGATGTCAACGGCGACGGCTTCCGTGACGTACTCGTTCAGGTCAGGGACAGAGTCTGGAATGCGAGTATGGGAGAGTACGTGTTCGTTTGGTATGCCGACGTAATTCTCGGTGGCACGGCAAATATCTTCAATGCCATCCCGAACGTTTCCAGTTCCGCCAAGGGCATCCCGATTGATATCAACGGCGACGGGTATACCGATATCGCCTACGATCGTGGTACCGGTTTTCTGCACTACCGTCTGAGTACCGGTAAATCCTTTGCTCCGGAAACTGTCGGACCGGCATTAACCAATCTTGATATGGGCAAGGCAGTGCCCATCGACTGGAACGGAGATGGATTTCAAGACATTCTGCTGCCTAATACTTCCTCTAACCAGTGGGCCTATGTGCGCTCGCTCGGCGAGACATTTGCCTCGGTCACCGCAACAACCTTGCCGACTGGCAGTGCGATCGCGGTGTTTCCCATCGACGTTGACGGGGATGGTTTAACCGATGTTGGCTATGTGAAATCGACCGGTCCGTATGCCCACATTGCTCACGCTGGACTGAAGCCCGATCTCCTGAAGACAGCAACGGACGGATTTTCGAACGTTGTCACTTTCGATTACGTCCCGATCACCAAGGGCTCTTATACCAAGTACTCCGATGCGGTATACCCAAACCAGGATTACATTGGGCCAATTTATGTTGTTCAGACCTTAAAACCAAGCACCGGTATAACCACAGGAACCTATACCAGGACGTACAATTATGCTGGCGCAAGGCTCAATCTTCAGGGCCGCGCCATTACCGGGTTTGACAAGGTCACTATTCACGACAGCCGCAATAACGTCACCGAGGCAGAGTACTTTCGGCGGGACTTCCCATACATAGGGCGCCTCTTCAAAAAGGAAACGCTTCAGTCAGGCGGTACACCCATTCAAACGACGCTGAACACCTGGGCAAGTCATCAGGTCGGCAGTGGAACGCAAACGTACTTTCTGCCGTATCTGCAAGCGTCGGTCGAGAAGTACTTTGAAGCCGGTGGACCTTACAATGGCAGCCAGATCAGCGAAAAAGAGACGACCGCCGATGTCGATCAATACGGCTTCCCGTTTGACGTATTGACAGTTACGACCGAAATGTCCGGTGCCAATGGCCTGCAGTCCGGCGCTGTTTACAGCGAACGCATCCAGCAAAGCAGCATTCTTAACAACCTAACGACATGGTGCCTGAGCAAACCAGGGCAGATCGATTTCACAAATTCCCATAATCAGACCTACGGTAGCTCGATCACCCGGACGGTGACGCTCTCATGGGACACGAACGTCTATTGCCGTCCGACGCAGGAGATTACGCAGCCGCAGAGTCCCACATATAAGGTAACCCGAACGATCGGCTATGACGGCTTTGGTAATATCAACAGCGAGACTGTCACCGGTATAGGCATGCCGGCGCGGGTTACCGGAACGAACTGGGGTGCCACAGGCCAGTTGCCAATTTCAGTGACCAACCCGCTCAACCAAACGCGCACTTTCGGCTGGGATCTGTCGCAAGGCGTACAAACGAGCCAAACTGATCCAAACGGGTTAACAACCTCGTGGCAGTACGACCGCTTCGGTCGAATCAGCAGGGAAACCCGGCCCGATCTGACCTACACGGAATTTGCACTGAGTTCTTGCACGTCCGGAAACAGCTTTTGCGGTACGTCGTACAACCGTATCCGTAGCAAGGTGCGCGCATCGAGCAAAAATACCAGCGGCATTGAAATCCGATACGACGATACCTACGTCGACAAATTCGAACGCCCCGTCCAGGAACATCGGCAAACCATGAGCGGCGCAGCGTCCGTCGTGCGCACCGTGTACGACACGCTTGGGCGCATCTCGCAGAAATCGGCGCCCGATTTTGCCCCTGCTCCATCGTATTACACGACTGCACAATACGACCTGCTCAACCGACCGACAAGCGTCTCGCGCCCGATCCACGATGGCACGTCGTCACTGCAAACGACCAGCATCGCCTACAACGGTCTTAGGACTGTCGTGACAGATCCGGAGGGCAGCGACTCGACGAAAATCTACGATGTCCTTGGCCGCTTAATTCGGTCGATCGACGACGGCGGCTATTATCAGAATTTCGACTTTGATTCGTTTGCAAGCTTGCGGCGAGTTCGGGACAGTCTCAGCAACAATCTGCTCACGGCGACGTACGATTACGGCATCGGCGCGTTCCGCCGGACCTCAGTAGACCTGGACATGGGATCATGGAGTTATACCCCCAATGCCCTGGGTGAGGTTTCAGGCTATGTGGATGCTAAAAATCAGAGTTTCACCGCGACCTATGACGCACTGTCTCGTCCCTTTAAGCGGTTCGAGCCGGAAGGCACGACGACCTGGAACTGGGGCACATCCGCCGCCGCCTTCAACATCGGCAGACTGGCTTCTGTAACGTCCCCCGGTTACTCCGAATCCTACATCTACGACAACAAGGGCCGCACCAGCCAACGCACGATCGTCTCGGATGCGACCTACCTGATCAACTATGCGTATAACAGCGCTACCGGCTTCCTCGACGCCCTAACCTATCCCACCAGCACCTCGAGCTATCGGTTGAAGCTGAAGTACGCTTATGCCTACGGTCTGCTTCAAAAGGTATCTGATTTTAACGCGCCAGCGACGGTATTCTGGGAAGGAATTTCGAACGACGCACGCGGAAACGTTATCCATGAAAATCTCGGCAACGGTTTGCAGACGGTGCGGGGGTTCGATGGCGTCAATGGCCTCCTGGATTATCTGCAGTCCGGCCCCGGAGGCGGCACTGCCCGCCAGAACCTCGCGTATTCATGGAACCGGGTCGGCAGTCTCACGCAGCGCAACGACCAGAACCGTTCGCTCACGGAAGCCTTCGTGTACGACCCGCTGCATCGTCTCGACTACTCAACG
>CAZSDL010000196.1:0-4722 GCA_964605635.1 uncultured Woeseiaceae bacterium | reverse complement strand
AAACCCGGCACTAACTACGCGGCACTAACTACGAGTGGAGGTTGTGGGAGTGGGTGACGGTGGGCATGGCGGCGAACAGGAGGGCCAGCGAGCCCATTAGAAGCAGCACGACGCCGGCCAGTTGTCGAATCGGGCCTCGGCGGCGCCACTCGACAAGGCTGGCGGATGACGCGCCGGCGAGCATGAGGGCCGGCAGCGTGCCTAGCCAGAACGCGAGCATTACCAGTGCGCCGCCGGCAGCGTTACCGCTGGTTGCTGCGATGCTGACGGCGCTGTACACAAGCCCGCAAGGCAACGCGCCCCAGAGAAACCCCGCGAGCATTGCTCGCTCGGGCGTCGTTACCGGCAGCACATGGCGCGTCAGGGGCGACACGCGCTTCCACAGTAACGCGCCGGATCGCTCGAGCCACGAGAGAAACTGCCAGTCGAACAACAAATTGAAGCCGAGCGCAATGACCAGAAGTCCGGCGATTATGCGCAATATCGTCAGGCCTGCATCGACGCCGGCCAGCTGCGTAATTACTGCTCCCCCAAGTCCCGCGATTGCGCCCAGCAACATGTAAAAGCAGAGCCGACCCGTGTTGTACAGAATCCGCCGCAGCCACCGTCCGGCGTCCGCAGACCCCTGACCCTCGAACAGTACGACGATAGCACCGCACATTCCCAGGCAATGCGTACTCCCGAATAAACCGGCAAGAAATGCCGCCGGCAGGAGGAGTTCAAGATTCATGCGCCGTCGTGGCGATCGGTTTTGGCTACGTTGTCTCGTGGCGCGAAATCCGGCGCGCTGTCGTCATCCATCACAACGCTCCATCCCGGCGACCCGAGGTCGTCGAACTGTCCCGACGACACGGCCCAAAAGAACGCCCAGATCGCGATGCCGAGCAGGATCAGTCCGAGTGGAATCAACAGGTACAGGATGGTCACGCAGTGACCTCACGCTGCCTTGTCAGGACCGGCGTCTCGGATGCTGCAAATGGTGCCGCGCGCGCAAGTCGATGTATGCGCAGCGCGTTCAGAACGACGATCAAAGAACTGGCCGACATACCGAGCGCGGCCATCCACGGCGCCAGCATGCCCGAGGCAGCGAGCGGCACGGCCGTAATGTTATAAGCAATAGCCCACGCGATGTTCTCGCGGATAATCCGCCGGGTTGCACGAGCAATGTTTACGCCATCAAGCACGCTTCCCAGTCTTTTCCCCACGACAACCGCATCGGCGGTGGCTCGGGCAAGCGCTGTGCCGGCATCCAGGGCAATCGACGCGTCGGCGGCTGCAAGTACGGGTGCGTCATTGATGCCGTCGCCAATCATGACGACCGGCACCCCCGCTTCACGCAAGCTGCGAACCAGCGCGACCTTGTCATCGGGCAGCAATTCAGAGTGCCATTCGGTCACAGAGAGCTCCCTGGCTGCCGCGCTTACCGCGACCTCATGGTCACCACTCGCAATCAGTACCCTGAATCCCGCCGCCTTCAGCGCAGTCACTGTCGAAGGCGCATCAGCACGCAGTTCATCGCCGATCGCAAACTGCGCGACAACGTCTCTTTCATTGCCCAACAGCACCAGCGAGCGCGCCTCGCCACCGGGCATGCGCGCCGGCCCTTCGATTTGAGCGGATGCCGTGACGAAGCGCGCGCTGCCGATGCGCCAACGCACGCCGTCGACAACCGCCTCCACCCCTTCTCCAGCGACCACGCGAACATCGTCCAGCGAAAATACCTCAGCCCCATCGCCCTCGGTAAAAGCCCGTGCCAGAACGTGTTCCGACGCTTGCTCCATCGCCGCGGCAAGCGCCATGCAGCGCGCCAGCGGCCAGTCTTGATCGTACGTCCGGGACTGCACCACCTTCGGTCGCCCTTCCGTCAGCGTTCCGGTCTTGTCGAACACAATGGTGGCGTTCCGGCCGAGCACTTCAAGTAAACGCGATCGCACCAGCAAGAACCCTCGCGATGCCAGCGTCGAGGCCGCCGCCGCAAGCGCCGCAGGAGTTGCCAACGCGAGCGCGCACGGACAGGTAACAACCAGCGTCGCCAGAACGATCTCGAAGGCCCGCGGGGAATCGATCATGAGCCAGATCCCGCCCGTTACGGCGGCAACGACCAGCATGCCGACCACGAACACACTTGCAATGCGATCCGCAAGTTGCGCAACGCGCGGTCGATCCGCTTTCGTACGTTCGAGGAGCCGACCGACTTCCGCAAGACTGGTACTGGCGCCGGTGCGCGTCACGCGCACGCTGCCGCTGCCGCCGCGATTGACGCTGCCGGCCAGTACACCGGCACCGCATGCGCGACTGACCGGCATCGATTCGCCAGTCAGCATGGATTCGTCAAGCAGGAGACTGCCGGTCAGCACGTCTCCGTCCACCGGCATGACGTCGCCGGGCCGAACATGTATTACATCGCCAGCGCGCAGGCTGTCGATCGCTACGATCTCATGCCGACCGTCGACGATTCGCGTTGCGACATCCGGCAGCAGGCGTGCGAGCGCAAATGCATAATCATCGGAACGATGTCGCGCACGCATTTCGAGATAACGGGTCGCCGACAAAAACAGCACGAACATCGCCACGGAATCGAAATAGATTTCACCCTGGTCGAGAAGCGTCGCGCGTACCGAGGCGAGGAACGCTGCAATGATTGCGATAGAGACAGGCAGGTCCATGCCAGGCGCACGCGCCTGTATGCCGCGCCATGCGCCCCGGTAAAACGGCCGCGCGGAGTAGAAAACGATAGGCAGCGTGACCAGCAGGCTGATCGTGCGCAGGAATTTCTCAATCTCCCCGTCAATGCCGAAATAGTCGCCGGCATAGAGTGCGACCGCGAACATCATCACCTGCATGCCCGCCGCTGCCGCAACGATCAGTCTTTTCAGCGCGAGCCGGTATTCGTCGTGCGCCGGGTTCGCAGATTGACCTGCCGCCAGCGGTTGCGGCCGAAAGCCGATCGCCGCTATTGCCGCGAGCAGCCTGCTGAAAGGCAGCACCGCCGGATTCCAGCGGATGACGGCACGGCGTGTTGCCGGGCTGATCGCCAGGCACTCGACGCCGGCTTGCCCGAGCAACGCCTTCTCCAGCAACCATACGCAGGCCGAGCAATACAAACCGCCGATCTCAATTGTCGCCTCGGCAAATTCCCCGACCGGATGCACGTAGCGCGATTGCAGGTCCGCCGCATCGTAGTGCGCCCACTCGGATGGTTCCGGGCGCAGTCCGCTGTCTGCATCGGGGCGGCTGCGAAACCGATAGTAGGCGCCAAGACCGTTGGCGTGAATCAGTTCGGCGACCGAGCGGCAGCCGATACAACAGACCGCCTCGTCACGATCATCGAGGCGCGCAACGAAATCGGCGCCGCGCGGGATCGGCTCGCTGCAGTGGTAACAAGCGGTTCCGGCGATTGCAATCGCAGCGCTCATCGCTCGTTTTCAGTCCCGCCCTGCTCTGCCGCAACGGTCGCGGACCCGGTGACGTATTCATCCACGAGATAATCCGGATTCGCCAGGGCGAGGTACATGGTGAAAAAGCAACCCACGACCGTGAGTCCCGGAATGGCAATAACCAGCCACACCCAGGGATTGCGCTGCCAGGGTTCGATATCGTCGTGATGACTCTGCTGCATGTCAGGTATTCTCCATCAGGGGCTCTCAAGCGGCCCGCGGAAACGGCTTTCTTCAACGATACGGATGTCACTGCCATCCGTCGACACCAGCTGGAACTCGATCGCCTGCCCACCTGTAGCTTGCTTGTGCGGCACGATCACCGACACCGGCGTGCTGTGGACCGACTCGGGGCCAACGGTGAATCGGGTAGCCGACTCGATGGCTATGCCTTCGATGCCGCTAACACTCAGCACGTAGTCGCGCTCCTGGTTCTGTTTATTGACGACGCGAATCGTGTAGTTGTTCTGTATGCCGCGCGTGCCGACGTCGCGGTAGAGTGTGTTGCGATCACGAATCACGTCGAGGATTGCCGGTTCAGTCGTGGCGAGCGAGGTTACGAACGCAATACATAACGCCAACAGAATGACGGTGTAAATGATGATCCGCGGCCGCATAAGGCGATACTGCTTGTGCTCCAGCGCCCGTTCCGTGCTGTAGCGTATCAGTCCGCGCGGGTAGTTCATCTTGTCCATCACCGAATCGCAGGCATCGATGCAGGCGGCACAGGCGATGCACTCGTACTGCAAGCCCTGGCGGATATCAATTCCGGTCGGACAAACCTGCACGCACATCGTGCAATCGATGCAGTCGCCGAGACCCTTCACTTTATGGTCGATGTCGCGTCGCCGTGGTCCGCGCGGTTCACCACGCTCCGTATCGTAAGTCACGATCAGCGTATCGCGATCGAACATCGAACTCTGGAAGCGTGCGTACGGGCACATGTACTTGCAGACTTGCTCGCGCATGAAGCCGGCGTTGCCGTAGGTCGCGAATCCGTAGAAGAGCACCCAGAAGACTTCCCACGGTCCTGCAGAAAATGTCAGCAGTCGTGTCGCCAGTTGATCGACGGGCGAGAAGTAGCCAACAAACGAAAAGCCGGTGAAGAGCGCGAGGACAATCCAGCAAAATTGCTTGGCGGATTTTTTCCAGATCTTCGTAAAAGTCCACGGGCCGCGATCGAGTTTCATGCGCTTCGAGCGGTTGCCCTCGATCGCGGACTCCAGCCACGTGAAGGCTTCGGTCCAGACGGTTTGCGGACAGGCGAAACCACACCACACGCGTC
>CAZSDL010000195.1:0-4799 GCA_964605635.1 uncultured Woeseiaceae bacterium | reverse complement strand
GGAAAAATTTACGCTTCGGCTAAGCGAATGGGGACTTGTAAAGGACACAACCTACGATGCATCGGGCTATAGCTACTACCTGCGCGGACCCTGCGACGTCGTAAGACAGGACAACGCATTCATAGTCGGCGATGCGGTCGGACTTGCATCCGTCGACATGGGCGAGGGGATTGGCCCGGCCGTGCAAAGCGCGTTGCGCGCAGCAGAGGCAATCACGAAACACTCAGAGTTCAACCTGGCGTCGATCGAACGCTACAGCGTGCCCGGATTCTTTCGGCGTAAACGCGGTCGACCTCATGCGAGACAGTAGCGCGACAGTACCTGCCGGATGTCGGCAGGACTCCTGGCCATGAACGCCTGCATTCCAGCGGCCGCTGCGGCTGATACGTTGCGCGGGTTGTCGTCGAAATAGACGATTTCGCGAGGCTCGCAATCGAAGCCCTCGGGTACCTGAAGGAACGACTCCCGATCGGGCTTCAGCAGTCGCGTTTTGTACGAAAGGAATTCGCGGTCGAACCGTCGCGCGAGATAACCGGAAATATCGGCCCGGCCCCAATGGATGGCGTTGGTGTTGGATAGCAGGCCGCGCTTGATGCCCGGTGGAATCGCGTCTAGCAACGCGAGCGTGTCCGGAAAGAGGGCCAGCGGCCAGGCATCGAATCGTGCGAGAAAATCCGGCCATTCAATTGGCAACTCCATTTCATCCACGATCGATCGTGCAAACGCCTGTGCATCGATATCGCCACGCTCGAACGCACGAACGGATGGCGACAGGAGCCAGAGTTCAAGGAACTCGCTCTCCCGCATACGCAGCCCGAAATTCTCGATCGGGTCACGCAGTTCAAGTAGTACACCTCCCAAGTCGAAGACTATTGCCTTGACGGGATGGTTTGCGGTGGGGCGGCCGGAAGTCATGCGCGTTGCCTTGGGTAACCGGGACGCCACGCTCGCCAGATCGCAGGGCTATTTAACATAAGGCTTGTCGCCTGTTTTCCCGGCTGTCAACCGCTGTCCGATTGCCGCGTTGTACGGACTGTGGATTCGCTTTAACGGCACTGACAGGGAGAATGGTCATGAGGACATACAAGACGTTGCAATTGGGTGTGGCGGCCTTAGTTGGCAGTGGCTTTTTGCTGATCGGCGGCGATGCGCTTGCCGACTCGGGAGACCGGGCAGAGGAAAGGCTCGACCTGCGCGGTGACCGTGTCAAGGAAAGGGGCGAAACGCGTGGTGATCGCATCGACGGCCGGCTCGACAAGCGGGGCGAGCGCATCGATTCGCGAGCCGAGCGACGAGCTGACAATGCCCGAAACAATGGTCGCGAGCACCGGGCGGACCGCCTCGAGCGTACAGGAGACAGGGTCGAAAAACGTCTCGACGCAAAAGGCGACCGCATCGAACGACGTCTGGACAATCGCGGTGCACGTGTCGACCGTCGCCTGGACAACCGCGGCCGGCGAATCAACGATCGACGTTGATTGGCGATTGCAAGTTGCACGACATGCGTTGAAAAAGCCCGATGGCGGGTTCCTTAACGGAGCCTGGCATCGGGCGATTCATAGCGGGGTTATTCCTCGGACTCGGCTTTCAGCAGGTCTTCCCAGCGCCGCGCCAGTTGGTCCGATTTGTATTTCGCAACCCGATAGAGCCATCCGCTGGTCCGAGCATTAATTGTCGCTGCTTCGTCATCAGGATTACGATTGTCGGAAGCGTCCGGTAATTGATCTGCTTCGTCGCTGGCAGTCTCGGTCAACTCGGACTCGGAAGACTCTCTGCCATCGGCAGCAATGACTTCATCGTTGCCCTGTACCTCATTACCGGACAGTGTGGCGTCCACAACCGACGCCTCGAACGACATCCACGTTTGCTCGTCGAGACTTCCGATGTCCACGACAATCTGCAGACCATCGAATGTTGTGAACGTTGTGGCCGCTACCGCCGTGATTCCGGCTCCTGGTACCTGCATCACATCGTCCAGCGTCAGGTTAGCGAGCGCACCGGCAATACCGTTAACTATAGTGGGGTAACTCAGCTCCCGGCCGGGCGGGATTCCTTCTGCGTTGAATGCCGTAGCGTCCGCGCTTTCCTTTCGGATTTCGATGGTTTCGCCGTCAGCGTGCCGAATGATCACAGACTGAACGCGATCTGCATCCAGATCCAGGATTTCGGGCAGCAGCCACTCGGTCAGTTCTTCCGGCACCGGCGGGTTCTTGTCGATGAGCCAGCTCCCTGACTCGTCCGGATGCCTCGCATAGCGGAAATCGCCCTGGGCCACGTCGCCCACAATCAGTGCAAAAGCAAAATCCCCGCCACTGGCGCTGACGAGTGTGCCGCTGCCGCCGTCTTCGACCGGATGCTGCACTCCCAGTCGGTCATAAAGCTCAGGATTGGAGGTCTTCGCCTCGATTTTCCGCGCCTCTGCGATTGCCAGCAGCACCTGGCGCAACGTCGCGACCTGTGCCGGATAACCGTCCTTTTCCGTCACGATCCATGCGTCGCCGTCCTTGGCGATCGTGATCCCGGCATCGGCAGACGTTATCGACACGGAATCTACTTCATTCAATCGGTCCCTGAGTCCGGGGACGATCAAATCATTCTCGGTGGGCTGCTGAGGGCCCCGGTCTGTCGTATTCAGGGCGTACAGCACACCAAAAAGAACGATCACCACGATCGCCAGTATTTTCACGCTTCGTGAACTCATACGCGACGCCCCCGGTTGCGGCGCCAGACAGCGAAGAGCACGAACACCGTCAAGAGCAGCGGCACAAGTGCAACGTTGATGATTTTCAGGTTTGTTCCGAGTCGTTCGATATCGCGGTCAAGCCCGCGTTGCACGGCACGCAGCTCCTGGCGTATCTCGGTGCGCCGATCGATGAAGCGATCGATCTCAGCCTGCTGCTCTTCTGTCATCAGGAGATTGCCCGCATCTTCCCGCGCAGATTGCAGGGATCCCAGTCGCTGCTCTGTTTCATCGAGCTCACGTTGCAAATTCTGTTCGGTTTCCCGGAAGCGCGACTCGGCATCGCGGCGCAGCTCTTCCACCTTCGTGAACGGCCGGGCGGATGTGGCGCGACTTCTGACATCGATCAGGTCGTTGCTGCCGGAAAGATTGTCGAGCGCATTGGTGACAAATGTGCCGTTATCGGCGAATGCAGTGGCGACCTGCTGGCCAAAAAAGTTCTGCGTCTGGACCCACATGCGGTCACTCAGCAGGTCGACGTCAGCAACGATAATGATGTTGGCATCGTCGCTCGATTCAAGGAGGTGGCCGCGCTCGTCCTCGGGCGCGTCACTTTCCGTGTCCTGGTCTGTTGCGGAGTCTGGTGGCCCCTCCGGGAATGCAGAGCGCAACGAACCGCTCAGGCGGCCCGCGATGATGAGTCGTTCCCCACCCGGCGAAAAGCTGTCCAGCAGCGTCGCGGGATCCGGTAGGAAGCTGAAACGGGAGACCGGCAGCAAGCCCGCCCTGTCACTCGATGTGATGAGAGGTTCGAAAGTCGGCCCGCCGTCACCGGTCATTCTCAGGGAACCTGCCGTACCGATATTGATCGATTCGAGGTCGGCCGTCGTAATGTCGTCCTGGTTCAGTTCCGCTTGCGTGACGCCGAGAAGGCCCAGGTGGCGGGTCGGGCGACGGTTCGGTCCCGCTGCAACCTGCAGAGCCAGCCCTGCGTCACCGACGACTTCCGTGGAGGTGAACTCAATCCCCCAGGCTGAGAAAAGCTTCGGCAGGTCGGAGCCCTGACCCTGGGGCGGCATTCCCTGCGGCATCCCTTGCATTGCCATGGCATCGGCTTCCGCCAGTGGATCGACGAAGATCAGGGCTTTGCCGCCTCGCAGCAGGTACTGGTCAATTGCGTAAAGCGTGTCATCTGACAGATCTTTCGGCTGCACGATCCACAGCAGTCCGATGTCGTCGTCAATTTCAGCAGCATCCGGTCCGAGGTTGCGCAGATCGAAGAGTTGCTGCGCCTGTTGGTAAATCACCCACGGCGGCAGCATTTGCTGCGTCTGCGGGTCGAAGTCGCCGCTCATCCGAGCACCGGAAAGAAGGCCGATGGCGGTGCGCCCGGGTTGCGCCAGCGTGCTGACCAGTTTGGCAATGTCGTATTCGAGAAACTCTTCCTTGTCGGGCTGGAAGAAAGCAATCGTGGCCTCGTCGCCGACACTGTTGGTGCCGGCGAGGCCCAGGTAGATCGGGTCAGGCGTAGTAGCCAGCTGGATACCCTGCAAGTTGAATTGTGCGGCTCGATCCTCCTCTTCGGAGAACGGCAGCGGGTCAATGACGCGCAGCCTGATTTTGCCGTCCGAGCGATCTGCGAATTCTTCCAGCATTTCACGCACGCGATTCGCGTAGGCACGTAAGGACGGCAAGCTCTCGGTTGCTCGATCCGAGAAATAGAACTGCAGATTGATGGGCTCGTCAATATTCTGCAGGATGCGTTTGGTTCCATCCGAGAGGGTATAAAGCCTATTCTGGGTAAGGTCGATACGCCAGCCACTGAAAAGCTGGTTGCTGATGATTACTGCAGCGATAAATGCCAGGGCGAGCAACACGAGGCTCCCTGAACTGAGTCGACGTTGTGCGGAAGTGCTCATTTCGACTTGCCCATCTCAGTCAGCCTGCTTCCATTGCAATACAATCGTATTGGCGTACAGAAATGCGCCGATCACCAGGCCGAAATACACCAGGTCGCGCAGGTCGATGACGCCTTTGCTGATGTTGGCGAAATGCGTCAAGAAGCTCAGCGACGCGATGCCGTCGATGATTACCTGGGGTGCCCAGCCGGAAAACAGGT
>CAZSDL010000194.1:0-4815 GCA_964605635.1 uncultured Woeseiaceae bacterium | reverse complement strand
GGCCGGCGCGCTGCGCCGCCGCCGCAGTTCGCCGGCAGCGCTCCAGTTCGGCATCGACTTGCCCGGCCCGAAACGCGGCGGCGTAGGGCCCGGTGTAGAGCTCGACCCGGTCGGCCCCGGCTGCTCGTGCCGGCTCCAGAGCGTCCAGGCCGGCATCGACGAACAGGCTGACGCGACACCCGCAGGCCTTCAGATCGGCGATCACCGGAGCCAAGCGCTCGCCGTCCCGCTCCAGGTCAAATCCGTGATCGGAGGTCAGCTGGCCGTCACCATCCGGCACCAGGGTGCATTGCGCCGGGCGCACGGCTTCGACCAGGGCGAGCAGGCCGGGATAGCCGGGACGGGGCGGCGCAAACGGATTGCCCTCGATATTGAGTTCGACCGTCGGCGCCTCGGCGGCGAGCAGGCGGCCGAGCGCGAATACATCGGCCTCGCGGATGTGACGGGCGTCGGGGCGCGGATGCACGGTCAGGCCTGCGCAGCCGGCTGCGATGCAGGTGCGCGCAGCCTCGACGAGATCGGGTCGGTCGCCGCCGCGGGAATTGCGCAGCACCGCGATCTTGTTCAGATTGACGCTCAGTTGGGTCATGGCAATGCCGCTGGCACCAGGGCTTGCCAGTGTAGTCGGCTCAGCGGCAGGATTCGCCGCGTTCCTTCCAGACCACCGGTTGCCAGTACTGGCCATCGACGATGCGGTCGGCTCGATTGGGGAAGAACTGCGCTGCAAGAAAGTAAGTGACACCGGGTTTCGTGTCGATGACGATCTCGTGGTGGACATCGCCGCCCCGGCGGCCGCGCTGCGAGTTCGCGGAAGGCGAGAAATGGCGTGTATCAATTCGTTCGGAGAGTCGGACCGTGACGCGGCCGACCGGGATGCGGAAAGTGTCCTGGCTAAGCTCACCTGAGCCGCGACCATCAATCGCCAGCACACGAATCGGAAACAGATTCTGCCCACGCGGAGCGGCTGGAAATGTCGAGATGCGCGCGCAGCTCGACTCGGCATCGCCGGGCATGCGGCCTTCGACGGCCATGGCACCCAGCTCAATCCTCAGCGAAGGCAGCCGTAGGATTTGCATCGGGCCGGCCAGTGCCAGCTCCTGTCCATCGCGCACCACTTTCACTTGCAGTTCGTCGCCATCGTCCCAGATATCGACCAACCGGCGCATCCGATCGCCAGCGCCGGTGCCACGAAGGTCGATACTGTTCGCTTCGAGTAGACGGTCACCGGCCTGCAGGCCGATGGCCTCAGCCGAGCCGCCGGGCAAGGTACCTAGAACCAGCAGTCCACGAGTGTCGTCGCGGTCTACCAGTAGGCCGAGATTGGCCACTCGTTCCGCCGAGCGCTCCATCACCAGCGGTGCGTCGAGATGCTTGAGTCGACCGTCCTGTGCAAGCCGCAACAACGTGTCCCGAAACTGCTCACTGAGCACGTCATTACCATGCACCTGCGGCGTCGAGATGAACATAGCCAATAGCAGCACGGCGAAGGCAGTTCTACTCATCAGAATTCTCCGTAGTCCGCTAAATCCGCATGGCAGTACCGCCTTGGCGGCTGGAATCAACCAAGGCGGCGAGAATGTCCGAACGCGTCCGCCACAGTTGCGACAAGGTGTCGCGGTCTGCGGTTCCAAGCGCATGAAGACGGGCGAGATCCCGGTCCAATAGCTGCAAGCGTGCGAGCAAGGTCTGGGCTCGGGCATCTTGGGTCAACCAGAGCCGGTCGCCTGTCTGCCGCCAGTCGGCCTCCAACCGCATGCTTCGAGCTTGCCAGCGCGCGAGCTCGTCGTCCTCGATCGTCGGCACAGAAGTCCCGAACCAGAACGAAACGAAGACCAGAACCACCGCGGCGGCAGCCGCACTCGTCGGAGCCAGCGAGCGTCGGAACCGGTACCGGCGCAGCAGCCGGCCGCGCAACTTGGCTGGTGGCTCGACGTCCAAGCGCTCGCCAAGCCACGCCGCCAAGCGTTCACTTTGATGATTTGGAAGATCCATCGGCAATCCTGCTTTCCTCATGATCGCTGTTCAACAACGCTCGCAACCTGCGCAACGAACGCGACAGGATCGACTTCGAATAGCTTTCCGACTGGCTGAACAGCACGGCCAGCTCGGCGTGGGTATAGCCCTCAACAACATGCAAAAGCAGCACCATGCGCGCGGTTGGCGTCAGCCGTTCCAGCAACGCTTGAGCCTCGGCGGCGTCACTGGGGGTCGACGCCTCGGCCAGTTCCTCGCGGGCGGCCTCCAGTCCGACCAGGCGCCGGCGACTGCGAAGCAGATCGATCGTTGCGTTGCTGGTCAGCCGACGCAGCCAAGCGCCGAACGGCGCCTCCCCCCGGTATCGCCGAGCCGCTCTTGGAAGCTTTAGAAACACCTCCTGCATGACATCTGCCGCATCATCCGGATTGCCCAATACGCCCAAAGCCAGACCGTAGACGGCGCGGCTGTAGCGATCATACGCGGCAGCCAACGCTACCGCGTTGCCGGCACGCAGATCGCCAATCACCTTGCCGTCGAGCTCACAACCGAATCCGGAATTCATCACGAGCGATCATAGTCGTTGGATGAAGACGGCAGCGACGTCAGGACCGTCGCACTACGACCATTGGGAACGACGTTCAGGCCAAATGCTTGCAGCAATGCGGCCGGTCCGCTACGGTTTCCCGTCGGCACCGATGCAGGTGACAGCCAGATCGGTGGGCCGTATCCGTTTGAACCGTTGCCGCCACTGGAATTCGATCCAGGAGAAGAAACTGATGAAACACGCACTACCCGGGGCTCTGCTGTTGCTGGCCGCCTCAGCCGGCGCTGCGCCGGTCCTGGATTGCCAGGCGCTTCGCAACCACGCGGGCAGCGAACCGACCGGCTACGCCGAGCAGTGCAACGCTGCACCGCCGCTCCGGCCGGCGGCGCTTCGGCAGGCGAAGCATCTGGCCGATACCGACGTGCTTGCCTTTGCAGCACAACTGACCAGCATCGGCGATCCGGTTGAAACCGGACTGTATCGATTCTTGTTGAATGACTTTCCGGACGCCGAGCGACTCGGTTCGACCATCGCCGACATTCATTCGATGTCATTCAACCCGGCCGGCAATCGCCTGTACGGCATTCGCTACGACAGCGGCGCCGGTGGCGTGGTGGGCTACCTGGACCTCGACACCGGCACCTTCCGGCCGGTCGCGAACCTGGCCATCGAACCGACGCATCGCATCACCGGTCTGGCGGTAGACCCGCGCAGCGGGCTGGCCTGGTTGACGACTAACCGAACCCTGACCAATAACCCGCCACTGAGCGAGTCCTATCTGTGGAACGTCAACCCCGATAGTGGCGCCGCTTTGCCGCTGACTCGCCTGCTGCCGGACGAACCAGATGCGGTGATCATCGACCTGGCGATGAATTGTGCTGGCGAACTGTACGCACACAACATTAGTGACGACTCCCTGTACCGCGTTCACACCGGCGAGGGCACGCTGGCGCTCGTCGGCAGCCATGGCCTGCCGGCCAACTTTGCCCAGGCCATGGACTTCGACCGGCGCGATGACACGCTGTACGCCTGGATCTATACCGGCGGTGGCAACAACAGCTTCGGGGTGCTGGACACGGCCACCGCGACATTCTCGCCTTTGGCGGAGAATTCGCCACGCGGTCAGTGGGTCGGTGCGATACAGGGCAGTTGCGAGCCGATCACGATCGAAGATCCGTCCGACTTTAACGGTTCCTGGTATGCGCGCTACTCGTCCGGTCAGGGATTCACGCTCCGCTACTTCGCCGAAGCGAACACTTGGTTCATGCCCTGGTTCACATTCACGCCCGAGCCGGAGGAGCGCGAGGACGATGACGATCTCGCGGACTTCCTGCGCTGGTACAGCCTTCAAGGCGAGTTCGAGCCGGGTGCCGTCGAGGCGGAGCTCGCCATTGTTCTGACTACCGGCGGTAGTTTCGATGACGACCGACCGGTGCAACGTGTCCGGGCCGGCGAGGCTCGCATGCGCTTCTTCTCATGCCGTGAAGGGGTGCTCGACTACACCTTCGACCCCGGCTTCAATGACGGCTTGCAGGGTACGATCGCACTGACCCGGCTGTCGCCGATCGGCAGCGACTGCGTCGACGCCAACGATCAGATCACGGCCGCCGAGGCCGAGTACGATCCCGCCTTCACCGGCGCCTGGTTCGATCCGGCCAGCTCCGGGCAGGGACTGGAAATCCTGCGCATTGCTGCCGATGAAGACGAGGAAATCGCCCCGTTCTTCTTCGGTGCCTGGTTCACCTTCGAACCGGAGAGTGAGGACGACACGGCGCTGGGACAGCATTGGTTCACGCTGCAAACACATTCGGTGAACGATGAAGGTGTAATCAGCACGAGCATCATCCGCACCACCGGCGGTTGGTTCGATAGCAACCCGTCGACCGGGATCGCCGGCGTGGGTCGTGTCGAGCTGACGCCGCAGGAATCGTGCGATCGTCTCAAGCTCAACTACGAGTTCAACGACACCGAGGCCGCAGGCGCATTTCGTGATCTTGAAGGCGAGATCCTGCTGCATCGGATCGGCCCGTGCCCGCCAAGCGGCGAGGATTGACGGTCAGGCCGGAATTGGGACCGGCAGCCTTTTAGGAACCATTCGCTGCGGACAGCTCACGGGCCGGGCACCGACTCGAAGTCGTCGGCAAAGATCAGGTCCGGATCGCCCAGCGCGCGTGCGACGATGATCCCGGTTCCCCATTCGACCTGGGTGTCGCCGGCCGGATGCAGGCCGGCGGCGACCACGACGTCGCCGCGGTCATTGAGCCCGGGCGCACCGCCGAACACCGGAGAGCTGT
>CAZSDL010000193.1:0-4854 GCA_964605635.1 uncultured Woeseiaceae bacterium | reverse complement strand
TGAGGTGGGAGGGCATTCAGCTGCAGGCGAGCGATCCGAATATCTTCACGCTCGGCATTGTCAATTTTCCCGAGGCTGAATTGAACGGCGTCGAGGCCCATCTGACCATCCTGCCGGCGGACGGTTGGGACATTACTGGTACGCTCGGCTGGAACGAGGCGGAAATTTCCGAAGATGCGACATTGTTCCCCGGTAGCGCAGCGCCGACCACGGTCAGCAAGGGTACCGAGTTGCCGATCATGCCTGATCTCAAGGGCAGCCTGTCATTGCAATACACGTTCATGAACAGCAAGATCTTTGGTGCGGAGCCGTTCTTCCGCATCGATCATTCCTATAACGGCGAAGCGACCAGTTCGCTCGAAGGCATCCAGTCGATCATCTTCATCAATCCGGTGCGGACGCTCGATCCCTACAGCATCACGGACATTCGTGTCGGTCTGGAGGCCGCAGGCTGGAGCGCCTCGCTTTTCATCGACAACGTAACCGACGAGCGCGCCGAGCAGTTTTTCAACGACCGCTGGGCGCAGACCCGGCAGTCGACCAACCGGCCGCTGACTGTCGGCGTCACGTACCGCAAACATTTTCAGTAAAACCCGCGCCCCGTTGCGGCACTGACATGGACATAAAGGATCCGATTCGGGAACTGGGCCCGGTGGACGTCGACGCGTTGCGCGATGCCATATTGCGGCAGGATGCCGCGGCCTGGCACGAAGAGAAGGTGCGGCAGACCTCCTACGAGGTGCATCGCGATACGGAGTCGATCGTGCTGGTGTTCACCACCGGTGAAGGCTGGCCGGATATCGAGGTGCGCAAGGAACCCGGCTGGGACCGGCTCGCCGATGTCGCTATCCCGGTGATGCACGGCATCATCGATCGTTGCTATCCCAAAGGCGGCACGATCATTCGGGCGATGGCAGCGAAGCTGCTGGTTAACGGCAAAATAAAGCCGCATCGCGATTCGCACCCGTCATTTCATCACGGTCATCGTATCCATGTCCCCATCACGACCAACCCGCGCGTGCGTTTTATTATTGATGGGCGGCCGTATCGTTTTGAACCGGGACAGGCGTACGAGCTTAATAACCAGATGACGCACAGTGTGGCGAACAAGGGTAGCGAGGATCGCATTACCTTTATCTTCGATTACGTGCCACCGGAAATGATTGGCCGGGTCGCTGCCTGAGGCAGGTGGTGTTGGAGCGCGCCTTGCGCGCGAATTCGGTTACGACAAACCCTTGCTCATTCGCGCGCAAGGCGCGCTCCTACAGGGGTTCTTGTTCGAGCTGCGCCGATCCCTCGATAAAACTCACCAGCGAATGAATGAACAACGGCAGCGCGCTCCAGGTGCGCCCGTGCACCAGTAAAATGGCTTCGTCTGCCTGCACCGCGCTCTTTTGCCAGACGGCAAGCGGATGACCGTCCGCGATGACTGTATGTCGCGTCGCTAACGTGGGTTCCGCGCCAATGGCATTGCCGCCTGCCGCGACCAGCAGAAGAATGATGAGCTGCGGCATCAACGCAGCGATACGACGCAGTTTCACACGGGCGCTCCGTCCAGTTCGATATACACGCGGCGATTGTGTTTGCCTTTCTTTTCCACCTTGCTGACGTGTATCCGACCGACTTCGCTCGTGGCTTTCAGGTGTGTACCACCGCAAGGCTGCAGGTCGACACCCTCGATTTCGAGCAAGCGCACCTTGCCGGCACCCTTTGGTGGCTTTACCGACATGGTGCGCACCAGCTCCGGCTGCGCTTCGAGTTCCTGGTCGCTTATCCAGCGACAAAGCACAGGATGATCTTCGTCGACAAGCGCCTGCAATGCCGGAGTGATTGCGTCCTTGTCGACGGCGTCTTCCATGTCGAAGTCCAGGCGACTGCGGTCGGCACCGATGTTGCCGCCGGTGACGCCATAACGCAGCACGGCGCCAAGCAAATGCAATGCCGTGTGCATGCGCATGTGCTGGTAGCGGCGCTGCCAGTCGAGCGACGCATGCACCGTGTCGCCGGCTGCCGGCAACGGCGAATCGGCTGCTGCAATGTGCAGGATCTCGCTGGGATCGCCGTAGCGCGTATCGATGATGGTTACCTGCCCGCCGGACCAGCAAAGCATGCCCTGGTCACCGGGTTGACCGCCGCCCATCGGGTAGAAGATGGTCCGATCGAGGACCAGCGCCGGCCCTGCTTCGTGGGCGACGACTCGCACTACCGTTGCGTCGCATTCCCTGAGGTACGAATCCTGTCGAAATAGTTCTTCCGTCATGTCCCCTGCGGCCTCCCAAAGCCCTGATCCCCGACAATACCAAAACTATGCGCCGTCAGAGCCGTTCTCGACAATCCCTGATACCTGGTAGGAGCGCGCCCTGCGCGCGAATGGGAGTCGCAAGAACCGACTGGTGCGATTGCGACAGCGTTGGAACTTTTCCCATTCGCGCGCAGGGCGCGCTCCTACATTACTCAATCTGAATAGCGAGCAGTCACT
The DNA here is from genome assembly GCA_964605635.1 of uncultured Woeseiaceae bacterium. Lineage (GTDB taxonomy): Bacteria > Pseudomonadota > Gammaproteobacteria > Steroidobacterales > Woeseiaceae > IDS-8. The sequence goes on along the minus strand of CAZSDL010000193.1, from coordinate 2,375 downwards.
GACGTATGCAGGTTGCTGCCGTTGCCGGCAACTGTCGCGCCACCCCGCTGCATGCGGTCACTCCGCGGTGCGCAATCAAAAAGTTCACGGTAGCAGCGTGCGAAGTGCGATGCCGATGCGAAGCCGGACGCGACCGCCACTTGCAGGATCGGCATTGTTGTCTGGCGCAGCAGCAACCGCGCTCTCTGTAAACGCAACTCCAGGTAATAACGCGTGGGCGTCTTCCCCAGGTGATTGCGAAACAGTCGCTCGAGCTGTCGCACGGACAGGTCGACCGATTTCGCCAGCTCGTTCAGCGCTACCGGCGATTCGAGATACGCCTCCATATATGCAATGACGGCGAGCAGTTTCGGATTGCTGATGCCGGTACGATACTGGATCGACATGCGTTGTTTATCGTGCGGCTGGCGCACAAAGTTGTGTAGCATCTGCTCGGCGACGCCAATGGCCAGCTCGTCGCTGAAGTCGCGCGAGATTGCGTAAATCATCATGTCGAGCGGTGCCGTGCCGCCCGAACAGGTGAATCGGTCGCGATCGATCTCGAACAACGTCGCCGTGATATCGAGGCGCGGAAAATCCTCGACGAAGCCTTCCATGTTTTCCCAGTGGATGGTGCAGCGGTAACCGTCCAGCAGTCCCGCTCGCGCAAGTGCCAGCGAGCCGGTACATACGCCGCCGAGCGCCATACCTCGTCGCGCCAGCTCCCGCAGCCGATCGAACACCTTCTGATCACTGAATCGCTCGGCGCGCACCCCGGCGCAGACAAACAGTGTGTGCGCATCGAAGTCTTCGAGCAGCGAGCCGTCCGGCACCATGGCAATGCCATTACTCGCCTTGGTCGGCTGCCCGTCGTGGGTGACGACATGCCAGCTATAGAGCTTCTTGCCGCTCAAGCGGTTGGCGGCACGCAACGGTTCGACGCATGACGTAAAAGCCATCATCGAAAAATCCGGCAACAGCAGAAATGCGATGTTCTGCGGCGTGCCGACTGCCTTCGCATCGAACATGTCAGCCAGCGCTCCCGGTTGCGGCGCTCGCTGCGGACAAAGCCGCGTTCCGCACGGTTTGAGGCGACGCGCCGAACGTCGAGCGCACATGTCGCGAGAAGTGCGACGCGTCAGCGAAGCCGCACTCGTGTGCGATGCCGGTGATCGAATGTTCCGTCTGCGTCAGCAGCATGTGCGCCTGCCGCAGACGACGGCCGAGCGAATACTTCCATGGCGACATGCCGAGTTCTTCACGAAAAATGCGCTCGAGCTGCCGGCGCGAAACGCCGACGCGCATTGCGATCGTCTCGACCGACGGCGGTTGCGCAAGATTCTGTTCGATGAGGTTGATGGCAGATTCGAGTCGCGGATCGCGCGCATGATGTTCGATGACGACGTGCGGTTGCGGCGCATTTGCCGGACGCGCGCTGTCGGCCAAAAGAATGTGCAGCGCCTTGTCGGCGACGGCTTTGCCGAGATGCCGTTCGACAATCCAGGCGGCGAGGTCGACAGCACCCGTGCCGCCGGCGCAGGTGATGCGTGGCCCGTCCGCGACGAACAGGCGGTCTGCTACAGGCACGACATCGGGAAACGCCTTTTTCAGATCCCAGTAGTGGTACCAGGATACACAGCACTGGCGCCCGGACATCAGGCCGAGCCGTATAAGCGTGAACACCGCAGTACAGAGCCCGACGAGCGGAACGCCAGCTTCTGCAGCACGCAATAAATAGGAGTCGATCGCCGAGTCTGCTTGCGGCCCGTCGTGCAGCAGTCCGCCGACAATGATGAGGTAATCGAATGTACTCGGATCGACGAACGCGGAATCGGCTGCGACGCGCGTGCCGCAGCTAGCACGCATTTCGCTGCTGTCCGCACTCATGACCGTCCAGCGACAGGCGCGTTGCCGGCTGCGATCGCCGTCGTCGGTCGCCAGCCGCAAAACGTCCAGGAACCCTGCAAACGGCAGCAGCGTGAAATTGCGCAACGTGACGAAGCCGACGCGAAGGTGCGGCGGCTCTGCGTTCGATGCGGCGATCCCGTTCGGCGGGCCGCTGCTCATGGCTATTTCTCCGGCACAGCGATGTCGGAGTGAGTCTGCTTATGCCGTCTCCGGGTGTCAATCATGGCCGGCGTGTCGCAATTGTACCGGCAAGCCTGTCGGCCCTGTTCTATGCCGGAAGCACCCCACCCCCACAAAATCCCTGTTGGAGCCCGCCTTGCGGGCGAATGCGAAGATGCCCAATATCGCCCGCAAGGCGGGCTCCTACAGCGTACCTTTCAGGCGCCACCATTGAAAAAATTCTCCGCATGGGCACTCGCGCGCAACGCGTTCACGGGTCACACCGGCTGGACGCGCCAATGGCGCAGTCCCTCTCCGCAACCGTCCTA
>CAZSDL010000192.1:0-4870 GCA_964605635.1 uncultured Woeseiaceae bacterium | reverse complement strand
CCCGGCGCCACGGAGCCGGAAAAGAAAGAGTCCACCCAGGTCATGCCGGCAGCCCGTCGGCTCGGCTGGTTCGTCGGCCTGGGCGTCGCCAGCGCGATCCTCGGGGGCTTTTTTGGCTGGACGATTCGCGATTACGGAATGCAGCCGCCGGTAAAGGCCGACATGCGCCTGGCGCTGGTTGCAGCCGTCGCGGACGACACGGATGTCACGGATTTCCAGCGTCTCAATGCCATTTTGGAGCGCGAGATCGACAACTCCCGGCATTTGCGAAACCTGTCGAGTGACCAGAAATCCGCGGCGCTCCAGCGCATGCGACGTGACCTGGATGCTCCCCTGTCCGGCGACCTTGCCGTCGAAATCGGGCAGCGGGAAGGCTCCGTAAGCGCCATCCTGATTCCTGCCGCACAGAAAATCGGCAACAGGTACCTGGTCAGTATCGAGATCGTGGATCCCGTAAACAACGTGCGAATCGGCGGCCGCAGTATCGAAATTATCGAGTTCGACGATTTGTTGCCCAGGTTCCGCAATCTGTCCGCCGAGGTGCTCGAGATTTTCGCGCAATATCCTCACCGTCGGGCAGCAGCATCGCTGCCGCTGGTCACCACCAATTCGCTGGCCGCCTTGCAACTTTACGCTAACGCGGAATCACTCCTAATAGACAATAATCCGCAAGCCGGCATGCCGCTCGTCTCTCTTGCCCTGGAGCATGACAGCAATTTTGCGTCCGCCCGAATTCTTCAGGCCTGGATCCTCAAATTGACGAATGCCCCGCGCGACGAATACATCGCGGTCGCAGAGCTCGCCAGGAACGACGCCGCGCATCTCACCGCCGAAGAGCGCTGTTTTATCGAGGGCAGTTACAAACATTTTCTCGGAGACCGGGAAGGCGCCGAAAGCGACTACCTCGCACTGCTCAAACTGGATCCGCGACACATGCTGGGTGCTTACGCGCTGCTCAGGGCCTGCCAGGAGGACGACCCGAGTTCGAATTGCTCGTCGCAAAGAGAGCTGGTCGAGAATCTGCGATTGCAGCATCGGTCTCCGTTTTCCCGTCATTTGGCTACGATCGCCTGAGGCCGACAGGCGGCCAGTTCACTCCAATGACGACGCTTCTACACGAATTGCTGGTCAATGCCGCCGCGCTAGCGCCGGATCAGGTTGCAGTCGAAACAGCGGACGAGTCAGTATCGTATGCGCGGCTGGATCATCTGTCAGACCGGCTTGCCGCCCGCCTTCTGCATTGCAGGCTCCCGAAGGGCTCACGGGTCGGTCTCCTGGTACGCAAATCGATGCATGCCTACGTCGGCTTGTACGGAATACTCAAAGCCGGTTGCGCTTACGTGCCACTGGATCGGCAGGCGCCATTGGAGCGGCTTGCCTACATAATCGACAATTGCCAGATTTCCGTTCTCGTCGTAACTGCACAGGCAACTCGGCAGCTCGACCAGCTGCTCGAGTCCAGCCCGGGCATCCGCTACGTCATTCTGCTCGACGGAGAGCCGGACTTCGATGCAGCCGGTGCGACGGTCTTCGGCGCTGCAGAGACATTCGCTACCGAACCGTGCGCGGGGCCGCATATTGTGGACACCGATCTCGCGTACATTCTCTATACATCCGGGTCGACCGGCCGACCGAAAGGCGTCATGATCAGCCACGCCGTTTCCATGTCTTTTGTTGGCTGGGCGACGGGTTGTGCAGGACTTACAGAACACGATCGGGTCTCCGGGCATGCGCCGTTGCACTTCGATCTTTCCATATTCGACATATTTGCCACGGCACGGGCCAGGGCTACCTTGCTTCCCGTAGCGGACGGCGCGTCCACTTTTCCCACCGTGTTGACAGACTGGATGGTCCGGAATCGAATCACAGTGTGGTATTCGGTGCCGTCAATTCTCACAATGATGGCGAAGCAGCGCACGTTTCAATCGCATACGTTCGATTCGCTGCGGCTGGTTCTGTTCGCCGGCGAAGTCTTTCCGGTAAAGTACCTGAAGATCTGGCTCCGGATCGCCCGGCAGACCGCGTTCATGAACTGGTACGGACCGACCGAGACAAACGTGGTAACGAGCTACGTCGTACGCGAATCCCCGGCAGAACTGGAAACTCCGGTGCCGATAGGCAAGCCCACGTCCAATGCCGACCTGTATTGCATCGGCGAGAACGGAGAGGTTGTCACGGCAACGGGGGAAACCGGCGAGCTTTACGCGCGTGGCCCTTGTGTAGCGCTTGGCTACTGGGGCGATGAGGCGAGAACCAACGAGAGATTCCTTGGCAACCCGCTGCAACCCTGGCTGAGAGACCGGGTCTACAGGACGGGAGATCTGGTCCACCGCGATGAAAATGGCAACTATGTCTACCAGGGACGCATCGACCACCAGATCAAGTGCCGCGGATACAGAATCGAAATTGGCGAGATCGAGACTGCATTGTTCCGGATCGACAGCGTGCAGGAAGCGGCCGTGATCCCGGTTCCCGATGAAGAAATCGGCAACCGGCTGGTCGCATACGTTGCACTTGGCGCAGCCGGACGGCAGACGTCCAACGACATCCTGTCCTGCATCGGCGGGTTTCTGCCAAAATACATGCTGCCGGAAACCGTCAGGATCGAGGAATACCTGCCGAAAACGTCGAACGGGAAAGTAGACAGGCAGGAACTGCTTACCCGTGCGATGACACAACTAACCGAATGACAGCACCAGACCGGAGATCCAGATGGATGCGATACTAGAGACGATAAGGAAGTTTATCCAGAGCGAAATAATGCATGGAAGCGTAAAAGGATCCCTCGACCCTGATCTCAACCTGCTGGAAGAAGGAATCCTGGATTCTCTGGGCTTGCAGCAGTTGATTACCTTTCTCGAAGATAAGTATGACGTCGCGATTGACGACGAAGACTTGCTTCCGGAAAATTTTTCCACAGTAAACTCGATTGCCCAATTGATTTCGAAGTAAGGCGATCTCCGGCAACTTATGCCGGTCATTTACAAGGAGTGTGAAATGCAAAAGGTCGCTTTAAAAAATCCGGGCGCCGGCGACAAGTCCAGGGAGCGGCTGATGAGTGTTTGCGAAGACCTGGCAAAGGTCTTCGCCGAACGGGCCGAAGCGCATGATCGCGACAGCTCTTTTCCGGTCGAGAATTTCGCCGACCTCAAGCGCCACGGGCTGCTTGGAATCATGGTGCCGCGTGAAAACGGCGGATGGGGTGCGGATTTCCTGACCTACACCAAGGCTCTGGAACTGCTGGCGACGGGCGATGCAGCCACCAGCCTCGCGTTCAACATGCACAACATTACGGTCGGCAGTCTTGCGGAGGTACCGGCAGCAGCCGGTAACGACCGTCGTTCCAATACTGTAAACGCGTTCCGCAACTGGGTTTTCGAGCAAGCAGTAGAAGAAAAGAAGCTGTTTGCTTCAGCGACTTCGGAGCCCGGCATCGGCGCCCATATCAGCAAACTGAAATCCACGTACCGTCGAACCGAGAAGGGGTTTGTAATCAACGGCGCCAAGTCCTTTGTGTCGATGGCGGGCTATGCTGACTATTACGTGGTTGCGGCCAAGGCCGAACATTCCAAGTCCAAACAGGCGGCCGTTTCGTTCCTCGTGGTCGATCGGGACGCCCCGGGTGTCACCATGAAGAATGTCTGGGACGTTCTGGGAATGCGCTCGACGTCGACGAACCCGGTGTTCTTCGAGAATTGCCTGGTCCCCAAAGACCGACTGTATCTCGCATCGGAAGGCCTTGCCCTGTACAAAATCGCTCGGGAGCCGCATTGGCTGGTCGGCGGGTATGTCGGTGTCTACCTGGGCATACTTACGGCAACCTTCGACTTTCTGGTTGATTTTCTTGCAAAGAAAAAGATCCCGGGATCGGAAAAGTCTTTGTCCGAAGATCCCCTGGTGCAGTACCAAATGGGCAAGTTGTACACGGACATTACTTCGGCGCGGCTCGCCACCTACCATGCGGCAAGCCTGGTCGACAGTGCTCGCGGTAGCCCCGAAGCAAACGCAGCCATTCACCACGCAAAGTATCTTGTCAGTGAAACCGGACCAACCCTGACAGCCAGTGCAATACGCCTGTGCGGCGCGACCAGCATCTCGAAGCGCTTGCCGCTCGAGCGCTATTACCGGGAATCGCGGTGTGGTGCGTTAATGCCTGCGCAAAGCGATGATTGCCTGACGTATCTCGGCAAAGCGGCTTTTGGCGCCAATCTGAAAAATCCGATTGAAACCTACTGGTAACAACGCCGCGGACGCGGCTGTGCAAACGGATGCATTTTATTTTCGGAGTACTGCGGGACACAATTTGTTCGGCATGACGCATACCCCGCAGCGAGCCCCGGACAAGGTTGCTGTCTTCTGCAATCCGTTCGGCGACGAAAAGCAGTCCTGCTACCGGCCCTTCTTTGCATTTGCCCGACACCTGGCAAAGTCCGGAATCGCGTCATTGCGCTTCGATTTCATGGGCTCGGGCGACAGTGAGGGCGACGAATCTGCAGCGTCAATTTCATCGCATATTGCGGACCTGCGTGACGCAGTCGACCTGGTTTCAACGCAGTTCCAGACTCGCAATATTATCGTCATCGGTTTACGGCTGGGTGCTTCCATTGCGACGCTGGCAGCCGAACGAGAGACGCGCATCCGTGCCCTGGCACTGCTGTCACCGGTCGTTGATGGCGGCAAGTACTGGAATGACCTGCTCAGAAAACAGCAGTTTGCGGCGCTGACGTCGGGTATCCGCGCACCCAAAAAGGCGGAAGTCCTGCGTGAGCTCGCAGCATCCGGAGCGATTGAAATCGAAGCGCAACTACTGGGTACGCGCTTGGTCGAGGAATTGATGGCCATCGAGTTGTCGTCTCCTTTGGCTGATTTC
>CAZSDL010000191.1:0-4880 GCA_964605635.1 uncultured Woeseiaceae bacterium | reverse complement strand
GTCGATGCCTGAATTCCTGCGCCGAGCCTCGTTACTGCTGCGCGAAAGATTACTGTAGAAGGCAACGTCCTGGCCCTGGTAGGCGTAGTGCCATTTCCACTGGTAGCCGGTAACGACAACCGTCAGGTCGGGATTGCGACTGTCTTCGATCTTGATGAGTGTCTCCGCTGCGGGCACTGCCATCAGCAACAGGATGATTATTGGAATGACTGTCCAAATGACTTCGGCCGTCATGCTGTGCGAAAACTGCGCGGCTGTTACGCCGCGGGATTTCCTATGCTTGACCAACGAGTAAATCATGGCGCCAAACACCACGATTGCGATGGCGACGCACCACCAGAATACCTGCATGTGCAGGTTGTAGGTTTCGACGCTGAGTTCCGTAACGCCTTTCGGCATATTCAGCGCCCAGTCCGCAGAGGCCGCACTCGCACCGAATATGCCGGCTGCGTATACAGACAGTCTTCGAATCATCAACATTTCACCCAGCGGCGTGCCAGCACCCGCAGTTACTCTCGTTCAGTCCAACTTCTCAGGAGTTGCTACCAGGAAAACATACCATTGACGCGACCGGGGTAGTGACTCCAGCCGCCGGCCGGAACCGACGCGTTCCTCAGAGTCCTCCTCGGGGTGTCAAATCGGGGCGCTGGTAACCGCCGCAAGCTGCGCCCGTGGTCTGACATATCGAGTAAATTCGCCCCCGCAAAAGCACGTCGCTTGGATTGATCAGGAATCCATCAGGGATCGATTGGGATCAATCGGGCACGCCGGTCAAAAGCCAGCGAAGTGTACTGAAATGCCCCACGGCATGCAAACAATTCGCAACGATTTCACACTGTAAACCTCTTTTAGAACAATAACTTAATCTGGAAGGGAAGCGTGTTAGATTGAGTCTAAGCTTGCCTCCGTCCAATGCTTTCCGGCGCAAGCCGGAATTCACCGGCAAGTCCGGGCGGCCCGCCGCCCCAGGCATGCCCGAATACCAGTTCCAGCGTTACTCCAAGCTTGCCATTGGTGAAGCGCGTTTTCAGGGACTCGCGCACGGCCTCAAAACGCCCTCTGCCGGTCAGTCCATGCGTCCGACCCCGCAGGCAATTCCGCGCACCTGCGTCGGTCAGGTCCGAGAACAGCGACTGAACGCTGCCGTAGGTCACCGTCAGGTTTTCCACATCCACCACAGGCTCGCGCAATCCAGCCTGCATGAGTGCATCGCCTACGTTATGCATGTCCATGAACAGGTTAACGTGCTCCGCATCGTCGATGTCCCGCCAGGCGTCGCGGAGCTCTGCAAGGCTGTGGGGCCCCAGCGTCGAGAACACGAAGAGCCCGTCCTTTCGCAGTACCCGCGCGACCCCCGCGAGAAAACTGCCGAGGTCGTCAATCCATGGCAGCAACAGGTTGGCAAACACCAGATCGATGCTGTCACTGCGAAGCGGCAGCGCCATAGCATCCGCCTGCAATTCTGAAATCTTCGAAAACCGCGAGCGTGCGCGTCTTGCTGCCCGCAGCATATCGAGCGACAGGTCAAGACTGATGACATGGCTGCCGCGAAACCGTCGTCGCAGCGCGCGGCTTGCGTGGCCACAGGCGGCCCCGGCATCGAGTACACGTTTCACCTCGAGTTGCATCGGCAACATGCGCTCGAGCAACCCGTCCGCGGCCTGTCGATGGACGAAATCCGCGTTAGCGAACTTGCTCGCAGCGCGATCGAAGCGCCGGCGAACGTCGCTGCGGCTGAGTTGTCCCAGTTTGTCCGACCCCTTCGTCATCGTCTCCCGCCACCGTTTATTCGCCCAGTTTTGCCCTGTTTCGAAGTTCGTCGCAATGCCTGCTTTGCCGCAGACTCGGCCTCATGAACGGGGGAACCGTTATCGGAAAAATCCTTCGTACTTCGGCGGCACAACTGAGAACTGTGGGCGCCGCTCTCATGCAAGGCCGCAGGCTCCTGCAAGACGCCACCCGCGTTATTTTCCCCGATAATTGCGTCCTGTGCGGAGACGCAGCAGCCGGACGATACTTCTGCAGCGCATGCCTCGACGATCTGCCGCGCATTCCGTTCGCCTGTGAGCGTTGCGGCCAGCCCGTAACCGTGCCTGTGCCGGCAGTAACCGGCTGCGCTGATTGCGTCACGCACCCGCCACCGTTTCGCCTGGTGCGCGCCGCCCTGCTCTACGACTTTCCGGTCGACTCAGCGCTAAAGGCCCTCAAGTTCAATGGACGCCTTTATTACGCGCCCGCATTCGCGTCCCTCATGATGGTCGAGCTCGATCGGCATTTCCAGCATGTCGATGCGCTCGTCCCGGTGCCGCTGCATCGATGGCGGCACGCGACTCGCGGCTTTAACCAGGCGCTGGAACTCTGCCGGCCACTGGCACGAAGAAGCCGCCTGCCTGTTGTGTACGCCACGCGGCGTGTGCGCCGTACGCGTCCGCAAACGGGCCTCGATGCCGCGGCGCGCCGGCAAAACCTGCGTGAGGCCTTTGCGCTGGATGGCAAACTGCGCTGCCGTCACCCGCTCATTGTCGATGATGTGATGACGACGGGCGAGACCTGCCGCCAGCTTGCGTACGTATTGCTGAAAGGCGGTGCTCAGGACGTGAGCGTGCTGACCGCGGCGGCTGCCGGGCGGAACGTGTAGTCGAGCGCGATGCCGAGAAAAATGGCCATACCGATGTAGTGGTTGTGCAGAAACGCCTTGAAGCAACCATCGGGCTGCCGGTCACGTGCCAGCCACTGGTGCCAGCCCATCAGCATGGCGGCCAGCGCAACCGACGAAAAGTACCACGCGCCAAGCTCCGCCATGCTGCCGATCAACAGTAATGCGAGAAGCATCAGCAGTTGCAGTCCGCCGATAACGAATAAGTCGGCGTCGCCGAACAGGATAGCAGTGGACTTCACGCCGACGCGCTGGTCGTCCTTGCGATCAACCATTGCATAGAAGGTGTCGTATATAACGGCCCAGATCAACGCCGTACCGAATACCAGCCACGCGAGCTGTTCCGTTTGCCCGGTTTGTGCGGCAAAGGCCATTGGTACGGCCCAACCGAACGCGGCGCCGAGCACGAATTGCGGAATCGAAATGAAGCGCTTGATGAACGGGTAGATGACGGTCAGGCCGGCGGCAACAACGGCCAGTAACTGGGCCGGCCGGTTGAGCATGGCCGCCAGGCCAACAGCAATCAGTGACAAGGCTACGAAGAGAGTGATTGCCTCGATCGGCGCGACGGCGCCGGTTGCCAATGGGCGGGCGCGCGTGCGGTCGACGTGCGGATCGATCTTGCGATCCGCAAAGTCATTCAGCACGCAGCCTGCCGAGCGCATGACGATGACGCCGACGACAAACACGATGAATACGCCGCCATCGGGATGCCCGACGCCGGCGAGCCACAGTGCCCAGAGCGTCGGCCAGAGCAACAGCCAGATGCCCACCGGCTTGTCCAGGCGCATTAGCTGGGCGTAGTTTCGCAACTGGCTGGCGACGCCGCTGCCGGGCCTTGCGGAATTCTGTGTTCGGCTCACGTTTGTTCGACCATGGACTCAACGGGTCCTAAAAGTAACAGATCGAATCCCGCGCGCGCAGCTTCAGACCCGGTTGAAATGCGACTCGTTGCCGAGCCAGCGCCTGACAATGACGGCTGCGCTTTGCGGCGCGTCACGGCTGAGTGACTCCGCGGCCATCTGCACGCCCGGCAAGAGGTCGGCATCCCGGAGCAGATCGGCGATGCGGTATTGCGGCAATCCGGTCTGCCGCGTGCCCAGCAATTCGCCCGGGCCACGCAGTTCAAGATCGCGCTGTGCAACGACGAAACCGTCGTTGGTCTCCCGAAGAACTGCCAGCCGGCTGCGCGCAAGTTGCCCGAGCGGCGCTCGGTACAACATGACGCAGTGACTTTGTGCGGCACCACGTCCGACGCGTCCGCGCAGCTGGTGCAATTGCGATAGTCCCATGCGCTCGGAGTTCTCGATGATCATCAGGCTCGCGTTGGGCACATCGACGCCAACCTCGATTACCGTAGTCGCGACCAGCACGTCGATCTCGACCGCTTTGAATGCGCGCATCACGCGGTCCTTCTCGGCCGGTTTCATGCGCCCATGTACCAGTCCGATGCGCAGCGTCGGCAATGCCTGCCGCAACATGTCGAAGCTCGCCTCCGCTGCCTGGTAGTCAAGCAACTCGGATTCGTCGATCAGCGGACACACCCAGTAAGCTTGCTGCCCGCTTTCACACGCGGCGCGCACGCGTTCAACTATTTCGCCGCGACGGATGTCCGGCAGGGCAACAGTCTGCACCGGCTGCCGCCCTGGCGGCAGCTCATCGATTATCGAGGAATCGAGATCCGCGTACGCGGCCATGGCCAGCGTGCGCGGGATCGGTGTTGCGGTCATGACGAGCTGGTGGGGAAAGCCACCGTCATTGATGCCCTTCTGCCGCAAGGCCATGCGCTGGTGTACGCCGAAACGGTGCTGTTCGTCGATGACGACGAGTGCGAGGCGCGCGAAATGGACGCCTTCCTGGAACAGGGCGTGGGTACCAATAACCATCCTGGCCTCGCCATCCGCGATTGCTTGCTGCGCGCGGCGTTTCTTCGCGGCGCGCAAGCTGCCCGTCAGCCACGTGGGTTCGATGCCGAGCGGGCGAAACCATTCGGCAAAATTCTGCCAGTGCTGCTCGGCGAGCAATTCAGTTGGCGCCATCATCGCGGCCTGCACGCCGCAGGCGACGGCCCTGAGGCAGGCAACGGCGGCCACGACAGTCTTGCCGGAGCCTACATCGCCCTGGATAAGCCGCATCATCGGATGCGGCCTCATCAGATCATCCGTGATCTCGTTGATCACGCGATCCTGGGCGCCGGTCAGCGCGAACGGCAGGCTCGCGACAA
>CAZSDL010000190.1:0-4957 GCA_964605635.1 uncultured Woeseiaceae bacterium | reverse complement strand
TCGTAGGTAGTGCCGGGGTCGGCGATTCGTAGGTAGTGGCAGGACTAACGAATTGGTGCATTTTGGTTCGAAACTACGAATTATCGACCCCGGCACTACCTACGAAAAAGAAAGGCCGCGTTTCCGCGGCCTTCCGTGAGATCGAATATCTTCAACCTCAGGATCGATAAAAGATCCGGATTCCTAACTGAAAGACGAAGGTTGCTCCATCATCCAATCAAGACCCAAAGGTTGCATCGATACCATCGAAATCTCACTAGACATTGGATCACCTCCTCGAAAAGTTGTTGGCCCATGGCGGAGTATCCCTGCTATGGCCGCAAATGCCAAGCATGAAATTCACAAAATTGGAAAGGTGCTGACAGCCCCATGAGTGCAATGCTTGGGCGATCTTTCTATCTCCGCGACGATGTGCTCACGATCAGCCGCGAGCTGCTGGGAAAGGTGTTATGCACGCGCGTGCGCGGCGCTACGACGCGGGCGGTGATTACGGAAACAGAGGCTTACGCAGGCATCCACGATCAGGCGAGTCATGCTTACGGTGGCCGGCGCACGCAACGCACCGAGCCTATGTTCGGTCCCGGCGCCACGGCGTACGTGTATCTCTGCTACGGGATTCATCATCTCTTTAATGTGGTGACGGCCGATGCAGGAACGCCACACGCAATTCTTGTGCGCGCGGGACAGCCTCGCGACGGTGTGGTGTTGATGAAACGCCGCCGCGGCCGGTCAGCGACAACGAAGTCGTTGCTCGCGGGGCCCGGTTCGCTGGCCAAAGCGCTCGGCATTACCACGCGCCTTACCGGCACCAGTCTCACCGGGGACAGGATCTGGATCGAGGACCACGGTATCGGCATTGCCCCTTCGACTGTTTTCACCGGTCCCCGCATCGGGGTTGACTATGCGGGCAAAGATGCCGCACTGCCTTGGCGATTCGTCGCAACGGGCCCGCTGCCGCCGATATAGGTATGTCTACAAATTGACAGGCCGGCCACCCGCGCTTAGACTAAATCCAAATTAGACCAATTCTAAATCTCATCACGGGCGAACGGGTTTGGGGGAACGAGTGACGGAGCGATCGTCTGCATCGATTTGGCCGGTAGTCCTTATCGCAACAGCCCTCGCGATGGGTGCCGCTTACGCCACCTCGCCCGACGAGACGGCAGCGATGTCACCGGTCGATTCCGCCGTCCCACAGTCCCTTCTGCTCAAATTCCTCGCCGACAAGACCGCATTCACACTGATCGACGCGCGCAGCCCCGAGGAGTACGCAACGACCCACATCGACGGCGCCGTCAACATACCCCACGACCAACTCGCTGATTACGAAGAGGAATTGCCAGCGTTACTGGACACCCCAGTCGTTGTCTATTGCCGAACCGGGAAGCGCGCCGGACAGCTCCAGTCACAGCTCGCGCAACTCGGTTACACCGATGTCCGCGTCCTGCGACCGGAACAGATTTTCACGAGCGATAACCTGATGGTGTTCAACTGCGGGGTGCCGGAAAAGCAATCCCTGATCGCGAACAAAGCTACGACCGCTGATGCGCGGGAGGAGGAAAATCCACGATGAAAACGATCCACATCGCTATAGTGGGCAGCCTGCTGATGGGCGCAACCTGCCTGGCACAAATTCCCCAGGCACAAATTCCCTTAGGCCTCCCTGAAGTGCCGATCCCTGAGAACAACCCGCAAAGTGCAGAGAAGATTGCACTGGGCGAAAAACTCTTCGATGACCCGCGCTTCAGCTCGACCGGCGATGTCAGTTGTGCGACCTGTCACGATAAAGAGAAAGCATTCTCCGACAGTCCGCTGGCGACATCTGAAGGTATTCGCAAGCTGACCGGCACGCGTAACGGGCCCACCGTTGTGAATTCGGCCTACTACGAATCCCTGTTCTGGGACGGTCGCTCGCCGAGCCTCGAGGACCAGGCGCTGCATCCGTTCGTTAACCCGATTGAAATGGGTCTGCCGGATCACGAGCCGATACTTGCGACCATTCGCGATGACCGTGAATACGTGAGAGCATTCCGAGACGTGTTCGATGTGCGCGCGAACGACATCACTATCGATCATGTCACCATGGCGATTGCGGCTTTCGAACGCACGCTGATCAGTGGCGACTCGCCGTGGGATCGCTGGTATTTCGCTGGTGAGGAAGATGCGATCTCGGAATCCGCGAAGCGCGGCTTCGATGTATTTCTTCGCGATGGCCGTTGCGTTTCGTGCCATATGATAGAACAGGATTTCGCGATTTTCACCGACAACCAGTTTCACAATATTGGAGTCGGAATCAACGCCATGCAGGATCGGGTTCCCGAACTGGCTGTGGCGTTTATGCAGGCGAAGCAACAGGGTATCGATGTTGACGTTGCAGTGCTGACAGACGCAGACACCTCGGATCTCGGCCGATTCGCTGTGGACGACCAGCTCGATTCGCTGGGCGCATTCAAGACTTCGACGTTGCGCAACATTGCCGTCACTGCACCATTCATGCACGACGGCAGCATCGCGACACTGCGTGAGGTTGTCGAGCACTACAACAACGGTGGTGCCACGACGCCCGAAGAGAAGATCAATCCGTTTCTTTCCGGCGGCATAAAACCACTGGATCTCACGGATGAGCAGATTGATGACCTGGTTGCATTCATGGAAGCGCTGACCAGCCCGCAATTCGCCGAACAGGCCACGACCCAGTCCACGGCGAGCAACTCGGGAGATACCGAATGAACAATCGCAGAGATTTCCTCAAGGCAACGACCACCGGCCTGCTCGCTGGCATGCTGCCAGTGAGCCTGATCCGGCTTGCTTCGGCGCAGGAAAACGGACCTGACTTCACGTTCGCCTACATTTCCGATTCGCACATCCAGCAGATCAAGGGCAACAACTTCGTGCGCAACTGGGACCAGGGTCTGAAACGTGCGGTAGCCGAAGCAAACCTGTTGTTGCCGAAGCCGGATTTCGTGGTCTTCGGTGGTGACCTGGCGCAGCTCGGCAACAAGCCGGAACTCGACCACGGCGCCGCGATGCTAGCAGGCCTGAATTACGACAAGGTCTACGCGGTCATGGGCGAGCACGATTACTACCTCGACCTCGGCGAGTACTGGAGCGAGCTGTATGGCGAGCATTATTACAGCTGGGATCACAAGGGCGTGCACTTCATTACGCTCAACAGCATCCTCACCTACGACGAGTGGACTTTCGATCGCTGGGAGACGCCGGAGCGCCGCATGAACGAAATGGCGGGGCTGGATAATCCCAATGGCTCGCCATTCATGGTTGGCAAGAAGCAACTCGACTGGCTCAAAAAGGATTTGGCGAAAGTGAAAAATGACACGCCGATTGTGGTGTTCTCGCATTCGCCGTTGCAAAAGATTTTCAAGAACTGGAATTTCTGGACCGAAGATGCGGAAGCAGTGCAAAACCTGTTAAAGCCGTTCGACAAAGTCAATGTGATTTACGGCCACGTGCACCAGATCCAGTACAACCAGATCGGCAACATCGCATTCACATCTGTGATGTCTACGGCGTGGCCATGGCCATATCCGGAGAGCTATGCGCTTGCCGAAAGCCACCTGCCGATTCTCACCGTGCCGATGAATCGCGCTGACCCATTCAACGAGCGTGACGCCACCGGCTGGCAGTTCATGAATGTGCACACGGGTCGTGTTGATCTGGCGTTCAACCTGTACGACAACACGAATCGTACGGTGGCCTGGAACGAAGAAAAGGGTCACCCACAAGATACAGTGCATGCCGATCCGACTGATCGCACGCTGCCGCAGTCGCACTTCTAGGAGACGAGAATAATGAAAAAGATTTTCACTGTTGCACTTCTTGCGTGCGTGGCAGGACCGCTGATTGCGGACGAATTCACCGAGACTGAGGTGGAACGCTGGCAACAGCACTTCGAGACGGTTGCTGACCAAGGCCGCGCACTGTGGACCGACCCGGAGCTCGGCACCAACGCGGTCGCCTGCGCGCAATGCCATCCGAATGCGGCGAATACGCATCCAGAAACATATCCGAAGTTTCAGAAACAGCTCGGGCGGGTGGCGGAACTGTGGGAGATGATTAACTGGTGTATCCGCAATCCGCTGGAGGGCGAAGACCTTGCAGCCGACGATCCGAAGATGATCGCAATGCAGGCGTATATTCACCGCGAACGCAAAGGCGTACCCCTGGCACCCGGTAAACATTAGTAGGAGCGCGCCTTGCGCGCGAAAAGGAAAACGCCCGAATCGGCGAGTTTTCGCAATGACTATTATTGCCTCCGTCAAACGTAGCGTTTCATCGCGTCACAGGTCGGCTGGTTTGACAGCACAAGGCGCGCGGCCTAGTCTTCTGTCCGCCGCGCCATCGCAGGCACCCGTAGCTACCGGTCACAGGAGACCAGGAATATGAAGATGCTCGTAGGATATGACGGCTCGGAGTTTGCAAAAAGAGCCCTTGCCAGGGCCGTGACGTTAGCGGGATCCAAGGGAAAAGTGACGGTAGCAAGCGTGATCGCTTCCGATGCGCAAGCCTCCGACATGGTGGCGCAGCAGCGATTGCTTTCTGAAGCAAAGGGCCTTGCCGGCAAGCGCGAAGTAGAAATGCTCGAGCTCAGCGGAAACGCCGCCGAGGCGCTCATGAAGGCCGCAGACGAAGCCGGGGCGGACTTTCTGGTCGTTGGCTCGCGCGGGCGCGGCGCGGCAGCCAGCCTGTTGCTCGGTTCGGTCAGCGCCACGCTTGCACGGGAAGCCCCGTGCGACGTCGTAATCGTTCGTTAGGACGCGAGACCTGCTACAAAACCGGCCTTTCATCGCCCGGGACCATCGCACCAGCCAGTGGGGGTTGCCGCAAGTTGCGGTTACAATGCCGGCCCCAATCAATGCGCCCGTAGCTCAGTTGGATAGAGTACCTGGCTTCGAACCAGGTGGTCGGGAGTTCGAATCTCTCCGGGCGCGCATTTGAA
>CAZSDL010000189.1:0-4959 GCA_964605635.1 uncultured Woeseiaceae bacterium | reverse complement strand
GAACTCAAACTCGTCTACCAGGTGGACGAAAAGATTCACGGGACATCGCGAAGTCATGCCAGCCTCGCGCAGCTGGTCGGAAACAGTGGTCGTTTTCTCGGCATTGCGTACAGTGTTTTGTTGATGCCCTGGAAACGCATTCGAATCAGCGCAACCCATTCCAGCTGGAAGAACGTCAACCGCAAGGTTCTCGACAAATACCTGATCGAGAAGATTTTCCCGCAACTCGAAGGACAGCGGGCCCCGGTTACTTTCGAAATACCGCCGGTGGCAGGCTCTGACAATATTGCCGACCAGGGATATCAGATCATGGTTTGCCCGCTGGTCGATCGCATGGGCAATGTCGAAGGTATTCTTGCGCAACTGGGCCGGGTAAATCGCGACGCATTTCGTGCGTCACATCTCCGCTTCATGTCGCATATCGTGCGCAAAGTAGAGTATGTCATTGAACAGTCCTTCGATTCGATGACGGGGCTGATGAACCGCTCGGGGTTCGAGGCACAGTTGAGCGAATCGATGAAGGCCTTGAGTACTGGTAGCGATGCTCATCAGGTCATTTATCTCGATCTGGACAATTTGCAACTGGTCAACGATACCTTCGGTCACGAGGCCGGCGACGAGGTCATTACCCGCTTTTCCCAGATCATCGAGGAGCACCTGCCACGAAATGCAGTTGCGACACGCTTGACCGGCGACGATTTCGCCATACTGCTGACGCACAGTAGCGTCGAAGAGGCGCTCGACCTGACGTCGCTGATTCGGGACGACAGTGACAAACTAAGGTACCTGCAAGGGGATAAGTCGCTACAGGTTACCGTCAGTATCGGTATCGCCGCATTCGATTCGCGAATGACCAACGAACTGGATGTGCTGACAACAGCCAGAATCGCATGTGATGCCGCGAAGGACCACGGTCGGGATCGGGTCGAAGTCTACGATCAGGGCGACCAAAGCATCGTACGTCGCTTTGACGACATGCACCTGGTTGCCGAGATCCAGAAGATGCTGGATGCCGACGGTTTCGAGTTGATGGCACAGCCCATTGTTGCTTTGAAGAAGCGTTTGAAATCCGAGCGCTACGAAATTCTCTTACGGATGAAAGACAGTCAGGGCAACAAGATCTCGTCCGACTCCTTCTTTTCAGCCGCTGAGCGCTATCAGATGATGCCTGCGATCGATCGCTGGGTGGTTTCGCAAACACTCGAGCGAATCAGTCGGCATGCGCGGTTTCTGAAGGAAAGCGGAACGGTATTCGCTATCAACCTTTCGGGCCAGTCGCTCGGCGACAATGAAATCCAGCGATTTATCGAGGGGGAGATCGATTCCAGCGGCGTACCCGCCACATCGATCTGTTTTGAGGTAACTGAATCGGCAGCAGTATCCAACCGCACCAAAGCGCAGGCATTCATCGACGAGCTGCGTAAGCGCGGCTGCAGGTTTTCCCTCGACGACTTCGGGGCCGGGCTAAGCTCGTTTGCTTACCTCAAGAACTTTAAAGTAGATACCCTGAAAATCGACGGCAGTTTTATCCGGGACATTACCGAGAACCGGATTTCGGAATCGATGGTTGCCGCCATCACACAGGTGGCTAAGGTCATGGAGCTCGAAACTGTTGCCGAGTATGTCGAAAGCAAAGAAACGAAGGCACTGGTCGCAAAGCTGGGTGTCGACTATGCGCAGGGACATGCCGTAGGGCTACCGGTACCGCTCGAAGAAGTACTCGCCCGGTTCGACACCTCGCCGCGGCGATCAACCGCCTGACGCGTTTTACAAACCGGCTTCCCCGGCGGCCGGGGGCGACATCCTGTCCCTGATAGACTTGCCGGATGAACGCAAGGTCTGACAAAGGGGCGAGCGCCGCAATTGAAGCCCTCCCCGAAGCACTTCGAGCGCCGGTTAATTTGTGGATCGATCGATTCACGGAGCGTGAGAAAGAGCAGGCCGCGGAATTTCTTGCTGCAGTGAATCACTATCCCGCACTCCTGGCACTGGTTGCATGCAGCGAGTTCGCGGGCAATGTACTTATGCGTGAGTGGGCCTGGTTTCGCGACTTCGCACTACCCGGCGATGCAAATATTCCGCGCGGGACGGAAGCAGCGGCTCTTGCGGCGAATGCTGCGGGCGGGGACGCGAGTGACCGTGCGGTCAAGGCGCAATGGCGTCAGTATCGCAATCAGAACCTGTTGGGCATCCTCTGGCGGGACATCGCGGGCCTCGCAAGTGTGGAAAAAACCTTGCGTTCCCTGTCCGAACTGGCCGACCAGCTGGTGCGCGAAGTTACCCGTTACGCCGAGGAGTGCCTGCACCAGGGGTTCGGCCGGCTGTGCGATGAAGAGGGCAACGAACCCCGACTCATAGTGCTGGCGATGGGAAAGCTGGGCGGCGGGGAACTCAACTTCTCCTCGGATATTGACCTGATTTTCCTGTTCTCGGGCAACGGTGAGTCGGATGGCGCTCGCCGATTGAGTGCGCAAGAATACTTTACGAGACTGACGCGTCACATCGTTGCGCTTCTGGACGACGTAACCGAAGACGGTTTTGTGTATCGCGTGGACACGCGCTTGCGGCCCTTTGGAGACAGTGGGCCGCCTGTTCTCAGTTTCGCAGCGCTCGAGGCCTACCTGTTGCGTCACGGTCGCGGTTGGGAGCGCTATGCCTATGTCAAGGCGCGGGTCATCGATACCGGTGCCGACGCACGCCTTGTGCGCGAGCTGTTGAGCGAAACAATCGAACCGTTTGTTTATCGCCAGTATCTCGACTACGGTGTGTTTGAGTCATTGCGCGACATAAAGGCACGAATCTCCGCCGAAGCGCGAAAACGCCAGGTGCTGACCAACCTGAAGCTCGGTCCCGGTGGCATTCGCGAAATAGAGTTTATCGTGCAATCACTGCAGCTTGTGCGAGGCGGTAACGACGGCAAGCTGCGCACTACCGGACTTCAGGAAGCGCTGGCCAGGCTGGCTCAAACTCGAAACCTGACCGCGGCGGCAAGGGCGGTTCTTGCGGACGGGTATCGCTTTTTACGGCGCCTGGAAAATTTCGTGCAGGCTATTCGCGACCAGCAGGTCCATGATTTGCCGGAGAACGGATTGGATCAGGCGCGCCTGGCGCTGGGCATGGGGTACGCGGACTGGGACAGGTTGTCCGCAGAGCTGGAGCGGCATCGTCGTAATGTCAGCGAACAGTTTGCGGCCATAGTATTTCGTGGCAGCGAGGAGCCCACGCACACCGAAGTTGCCAGCGAGCTGGCAAATGCATGGAATTCCGACGCGGGCGAAAAAGACTGGACGGCGGCACTCGCGTCCCAGGGTATTCCCGATGCTGGTGAGCTGGCCCTGCAGCTGATCGAGTTTCAGCGCAGCGCTGCGATCGGGCAGATAGGCAAGACCGGCAGCAAACGGCTTGCTCAATTCATCCCCGACCTGTTGCTGACACTGAAAGAAAAAGAAACTCCAGCGCTGGTTTTGAAGCGGGTGCTAAGTATCGTCGAGCGGGTACTCAGGCGAAGCGCATACGTAGCGCTGCTCAACGAGAATCCGGTCGTACTGGAACGGCTGGTTAATCTTTGTGGCCGCAGCGAATGGCTGACGGAAGAGATCGGTCGCTACCCGCTGTTGCTGGATGAACTGCTGGATTTGCGCATTTACTCCACGCTGGTCACACGCGAGGAAATGCAGGCGGACCTGTATCAGCGCCTCGATGGACTGGCCGAGGATGACAGCGAGCGCCAGATCGAAATACTGGGACAGTTCCAGCGAGCGACCATCTTCCGCATTGCTGTTGCCGATATCGCCGGCAGCTTGCCCATTATGAAGGTTAGCGACCGCTTGACCGAACTTGCAGAGATAGTATTGAACAAGGCGCTGGATATCGCATGGATGGACCTGACCGGGAAGCACGGAATTCCGAGAGCCGTGCACGAAGACGCAACGTACAACCCGGGTCTCGGAGTGATTGCTTACGGAAAATTCGGCGGCATCGAGTTGTCCTATCGTTCTGATCTGGACCTGGTATTTCTGCATGATTCCTCCGGGACGGCGCAGCAGACGGACGGCAACAAGCCACTCGACAACAGCATGTTCTTTGCCCGGCTGGTGCGCCGGCTGGTGCACTTTCTTACTACGCGCACGGCATCCGGCGCCTTGTACCAGATCGATACGCGATTGCGTCCCAGCGGTCGCTCCGGATTGCTGGTGATCAGTGTCGAGGGCTTTGAGCGCTACCAGGAGGAGAATGCGTGGACCTGGGAGCATCAGGCACTGCTGCGCAGTCGTCCGGTCGCCGGCAGCGCCACCGTGCTCCGGGAATTCGAGCGAATACGCAGCCAGACCCTGAAAGCCCGCGTGCGGCGCGATCGCTTGAGCGGCGATGTCGCCGATATGCGCAACCGCATGCGCCGCCAGCTCGACCGCAGTGGGGAAGGGATCTTCGACCTCAAACAAGGTGCGGGCGGCATAGGTGATATCGAGTTCATTGTGCAATACCTGGTGTTGGCAAACGCCGCAGAACACCCTGCGGTGATCCACTACCCTGATAACATCCGTCAGTTGGGTACCCTGGGTGCTGCAGGTTGCCTTACAGAGGCCGAGGTGCTGCGTTTGCAGGAGATCTACAAGGCGTACCGGCTCAAGCTGCACCGCCTGGCGCTGGATGAGAAGCCTGCCGAAGTTGACGATCGGGAATTCAGCGACGAGCGACAATTTGTAACGGAATTATGGAAGCGGACAATAGAACAAGGCGCAACTCGCTGAATCCGTCAACGGTCGCGGTGAAAAGCCCCTTGTAGGAGCCCGCCCCGCGGGCGAATGCGGTGACGACCAGCCTTTTCTGTCCGCGGCCGCGAATCGGCGTTGGCTGGCACTATCGCCCCGTTGCTATAATGCACCGATTGATCAAAGTGAATAACGGGTGGTGATGCAAGTGGTCGCAAAAGCAGGCACAGTCGAACAAAACCTGATT
>CAZSDL010000188.1:0-5009 GCA_964605635.1 uncultured Woeseiaceae bacterium | reverse complement strand
TCTTGCTGACCTTCTGCCTGATCAGCGTCAGCGTCATCGACATCGATCACCAGATAATTCCGGACTCGATTTCGCTGCTGCTCTTGTGGATCGGATTGTCGCTAAGCCTGTTCAACCCCATGCCGGGGGCCGAGTCCCTTTTCATTGAACCCAAGGCAAGCATCGTCGGCGCTTTGGCCGGCTACCTGTCGCTGTGGAGCGTTTATCATCTGTTCCGGCTACTGACCGGCAAGGAAGGCATGGGATACGGCGATTTCAAGTTGCTGGCGGCGCTCGGTGCCTGGCTCGGCTGGCAAATGCTGCCGTTGATAATTCTGCTGTCGGCGATCGTCGGCGCCACCGTCGGCATTGCCATGATTTTGATTCGCCGCCATGACCGGAACGTACCTATACCGTTCGGCCCCTATCTCGCCGCGGCCGGCTGGATTGCCATGCTTTATGGCCGCGACATCACGGACTGGTACTTCGGGCTGATGGCCTGATGGCAGGGGACCGACTGCTGCGCATCGGTCTGACCGGGGGCATCGCGAGCGGCAAGTCCACCGTCGCTGACATGTTCGCGGAGAAGGGCGTACCGGTGATCGACACGGATGTCATTGCGCGGGAGGTCGTCGAGCCGGGCGAACCTGCCCTCGACGAAATAGTAAAGCTGTTTGGCCCCGACGTGATCGACACCGACGGCCGCCTGCGCCGACGCTGCCTGCGGGATCTCGTTTTTGCCGACGACGCCAGGAGGAAGGCCCTTGAAGCCATTCTCCATCCCCGGATCCGCGATACCGCCATCGCGCAGGCCGACTCGCTTGGCGGGCCGTACCAGATCATCGTCGTGCCCTTACTCGTCGAATCGCCCATGAAAAAGCTGATGGACCGCATACTGGTGGTCGATTGCAGCGAGGAGGTGCAACTCGCACGTCTTTTGCAAAGGGACAGCGAGAATGCCGAGCAAGCCAGGCGCATTCTTGCCGCGCAGGCCAGTCGGGCTGAGCGACTGGCGATTGCGGACGACGTCATCGTCAACGTTGGCTCGGTCGGTGAGACTGCCCGGCAGGTCGACGATTTGCATTGGCAGTATCTCCGACAGGCGGCGGCCGAACGCGGTAACTGAAGTGGGCAATCGCGGCGCAGACTGTCGCCAATAAGCGCCATTTGCCCTGACTGCAACGCTGGCGCAGAATACGCGCATGGCAAGAGCCGCTTCCAGAATCCCCGCACCCGTCGCCGGCATGAGCCTGGTGGAATACGAACAACCGCTGAGTGAACGCATGCGCACTTTTATGCGCATCGAGTTCCTGTACCAGCAACTCCTTTACAACGGCGAACTCGAGCCCGACTGGGCTACCCGGGCGGCTGTGTCGACCCTGCTCGATATCGTTACCATACTGGGCCGGGGCGACGTTCGCAGCGACGTGCACAAGGAACTGGACCGGCAGATCGAGTCCCTGCAGCGCTACCAGAGCCAGCCCGGGGTGGATGCTCGGCGGCTGGACGCCTTGCTGGGCAATCTTGTGATCAGCCGCAAGGATATCGGCACCGTCGGCCCGCAGTTCCTGCAGCCGCTCAAGGATTGCGAATTCCTGAGCGCCATCAAGCATCGCAGCGCCATTCCGGGCGGTACCTGCGAGTTCGACCTGCCGGTCTACAGCCATTGGCTGCGCCAGCCCTATGAAAGGCGGCAGAAGGATTTGTCCGTTTGGATCAACGCCATACGGCCTTTGTGCGATGCGGTCGTCGAGCTGCTATGGCTCACGCGTGAGAGTGCGCAACCGTCGAGCAAGCTCGCCATTAACGGCATGTACCAGTACAACGTGCAAAAGGGTGTCAATTGCCGGATCTTGCGCGTGTCGTTGCCGGAAGCCAGTTTGCTGTACCCGGAAATCAGTGGCAGCCAGAATCGATTTTCAATTCGTTTTCTTGAATGGTCATCGATCGATCGGCGCGCGGTGCAGACCGGGCATGATGTGACGTTTCAGTTAAGTATTTGCTGACGCGGTTCGCCGTGGGAGCGCGCCTCGCGCGCGAATGGGAAAAGGTCGGTAGTTAGCGCATTCGCGCGCAGGGCGCGCTCCTACGGGGCTTGAATTTACGGGCGTTGCAGGGCATCGATCACCGCCGCATCCGCCGGCAATAGTTCCTTCGCATCGAGTTCGTGCAACGGCACCCAGCGCAAATGCTGGCCGAGCACGCCGCGCACTTCGCCACGCCAGGCGGTTACCGAATAAAAATACAAACGCACGCGTCGATCGTCATAATCATGATCAATACTCAGCAGATGCTTGAAAGTACTGATCTCGATACCCAGCTCTTCGCGCAGCTCGCGGCCTAGTGCCGCTTCGACTGATTCAGAGACGCCGATCTTGCCCCCGGGAAATTCCCACAGACCGGGAAAACTCGCATCATCGCGTCGCTCCGCCAGCAGGATGCGGCCATTTTTGTCGCGAAGGATGCCGGCGGCGACGCCGATACGGGTTGCAGGGAGAGCAGCGTCGGTCAGCTCAGGCGCCCGTGACACTGCTTGAACTTCTTCCCCGACCCACACGGACAAGGCTCGTTGCGACCTACCTTGCGCTCATTGCGCACGAAAGGCGTGTCGGAGGCCGCGGCGGCGGTTGCGGCTGCCGGCGGCGTCGCTCCGCCACCCGATGCCGGACGATTTGCGGAGGCCTGTGCCAACGCTGACGCTTCGGCATGGCGAAACTCCATCGCCTGCGCTGCACGACGTTGCGCCTCCATACGCTGCAAATCTTCCTCGCTCTGGATTCGCACCCGGGACAGAATGCTGATCGTGTCGTGTTTAATCTGGTCCAGCATCACACCGAACATTGCAAAGGCTTCGCGCTTGTATTCCTGCTTGGGGTTTTTCTGCGCGTAGCCCCGCAGGTGAATGCCCTGTCGCAGGTAATCCATTGCCGCGAGGTGTTCTTTCCAATGATGATCGAGCTGCTTCAGCATCACTTCCTTTTCGACCTGCCGCATCAGGCGCGCACCGACTGTCTCTTCCTTTTGGTCGTAGGCAGCCTGCAAGGCCGTCAGGCATCGCTCACGAACACCCTCTTCGTTAAGTTTTTTGTCGGCTTGCAACCAACCCGGGATGTCCAGGCGAATGACGAAATCGCGTTCCAGCGCCTGGGCCAGGCCTTCCGCATCCCACTGCTCCTCAAGGCTGCCGGACGGCATGTACTGGTTAACCAGCGTTTCCGCCACTTCCTCGCGGATGTTAACGACGGAATCCTTGATTTCATCCGCAGCCATCAGCTCGGTTCGCTGATGATAGATAACCTTGCGCTGATCGTTGGCGACGTCGTCGTACTCGAGCAAATTCTTGCGTATATCGAAGTTGTGCGCTTCGACCTTGCGCTGCGCGCGTTCGATTTGCCGCGTAAGAAGCTTGCTTTCGATCGCTTCTCCCTCCCGCATGCCGGCACGCGACAGGAGCGACTTGGTGCGATTGGGGTCACCAAAAATTCGCATCAGGTTGTCTTCCATCGACAAATAAAAGCGACTCGAGCCCGGGTCACCCTGGCGGCCCGAACGGCCGCGAAGCTGGTTGTCGATGCGCCTCGACTCATGGCGTTCGGTGCCGACGATATGCAGGCCACCGGCTTCCAGGACCGCATCATGGCGTTTCTGCCATTCCGCCCGAATAGCGTCCTTGTCTGCGTCTTCGCCCCCGGCTGCCAGTTCCGCATCCAGGTTGCCGCCGAGCACGATGTCGGTTCCGCGTCCCGCCATGTTGGTCGCAATCGTAATAGCTCCGGGACGCCCTGCCTGCTGCACCACGATCGCTTCCCGGGCATGTTGTTTCGCATTCAGCACCTCGTGCTGAATGCCCTTTTTCTTGAGCAGCGACGACAGGTTTTCGGACGTCTCGATTGACGTTGTACCGACCAGCACCGGCTGCTGCCGTTCGCGACAATCGGTAATGTCATCGATGATGGCGTTAAATTTATCCTCTTGCGACAGGTAGACGAGGTCCGCCATATCTTTGCGGATCATGGGTTTGTGGGTCGGGATCACGATCACCTCAAGCCCGTAAATCTGCTGGAATTCGAATGCTTCGGTATCTGCCGTACCCGTCATGCCGGACAGATTGTGGTACAGGCGGAAGTAATTCTGGAACGTAATCGAGGCAACGGTCTGGTTTTCCTGCTTGACGGCAACGCCCTCTTTCGCTTCGACGGCCTGGTGCAAACCGTCCGACCAGCGTCGTCCCGGCATCGTGCGACCCGTGAATTCGTCGACAATGACGATCTCACCGTCCTTCACAATGTATTCGACGTCGCGGTGAAACATCACATGCGCGCGCAACGCGGCATTCAGGTGATGCACAAGTCGAATATTCGTGGCGTCATAAAGGCTCTCGCCCTCACCCAGCAATCCCGCCTGCGTCATCAGTTCTTCGACCTTCTGATGGCCCTCTTCGGTCACGTGAACCTGCTTGGCTTTTTCATCCTTCGTATAATCGCCGGGGCCGTCCTCTTCCTGCTGCTCAGTAAGCTTTGGAATCAGCTTGTTGATCTTCTGGTAAAGATCCGTGCTTTCTTCGGTCGGTCCGGAAATAATGAGCGGCGTACGGGCCTCGTCGATGAGTATCGAGTCCACTTCGTCGACAATGGCGAAGTTCAGCTCGCGCTGCGTCTTGTCTCCCAGCGAAAATGCGAGATTGTCCCGAAGATAATCGAACCCGAGTTCGTTGTTCGTGGCATAGGTGATGTCCGCGCGATAGGCGTCCATTTTTTCCTGCGACGTCTGTCCGCTTTTGGCTACTCCGACGGTCATACCGAGGAATCGATAGACGGGCCCCATCCATTCGGCATCGCGGGCAGCCAGGTATTCGTTTACCGTGACGATATGGACGCCCTTGCCACCAAGCGCATTGAGGTAGGCCGGAAGCGTTGCGACAAGCGTCTTGCCCTCACCGGTACGCATCTCGGCAATATTGCCCTCGTGCAACACGATGCCGCCGATCAGCTGTACGTCGAAGGGCCGCATGCCGAGCGTGCGCCGCGCAG
>CAZSDL010000187.1:0-5038 GCA_964605635.1 uncultured Woeseiaceae bacterium | reverse complement strand
GTCCATCATGGGCGCGACCGCGATTCTTGGATGATCAGGAGAGATATTCATACCGAAGTGCGAGACGGCCTAGAACGAATGCGGACTCCAGACAGACAAAGAAACGATCGATGCCATGTTTCGAAAATCCCTGTCGGTAGAAAGCATCATCAGCTTGTATCGCACGCAAAGCTGCGCCAATAAAGCATCAATGGTTCCAGCCTGGACGCCCTTCCGGCGGCAGCGATTTCGCATCTCAGCCGCATGAATGTGGTCTTCTCTATCCGGAACCAGAAGCGGCAATGCGGAAAAACGGTCGATGATTTGACGGTGCGCCTTCGGCTTCGAGAAACCTTGCAGGAGTTCCTGCAGCACCAGCCCCGTGCAATAAACCGCTCCTGTCTCGAGTGAACGTCGAAGTTCGTGAACCTCCGGAACATCGGGCGGCGCATCGCGCCGCAGGGCCAGCGACCAAACGGATGTGTCTACAAAAACATTCAATCGCGTGACCGTTCCGACTTGTAGTCGAAGTCGGCAGCCCACTCAAGGCTACCGAAAAGTCCGACCAGTTCCTTCTGCTCACGGCGCGCGATGAACTCCTGAAGAGCTTTTGTGACCGCAGCCTTTTTGGTGCGTTCACCGCTGACCTCCAGCGCGCGTTCGATGAGATCGGGGTCAACCGCCAGATTCGTAGCCATATGTGTGTACCTCCACACACATATTTACACAGTACGAAAGCGTGTTCAAGCTCGGGAACCAGGGGCTCGGCAAGCTTCTATGCTCTCGATTCCACCCCGAAATACCGTGCGACAACGGTGCTGCGTTGCTCGGCCATAATCTCTTAACTGGCTGAATTCATGCCGGGAATTTGAACCAGCCGTTCCAGTCCAGCATGGGCGCGACGCTTAAAATCGACGCTTTGAAGGCGTTGTCTTTTCCGTTCTTTATCAGCGCCTTGTTGCCCAACCGTCTGTCCCGTTCTTGTCTCGTATGTTGTAATTTCGGCCCGTTTCCGCCAGAGGTTACAACAAATGTTGTAAATCAGGGCCATAGTGTTGTAACTCCATGGGTACCATCATCAAGAGAAAACGCAAAGACGGCTCTGTCGCCTGGCTCGCTCAGAATGCGATCCGGCGCGATGGAAAGACCGTACTTCGCGAGAACCGGACCGTCGAGCGCCGCTCGATTGCAGCAGCCTTGACATGCAGGCTCTGGATCAGCGCGCGGAGCTGCCGGTCGGCTTGGCAAGAGTGAGCCTACGGCAGCGGCAGTGATTTCGGAGAGCAATCGATGATCTTCGTGCATGTTGGGAGATTTTACTTGCTTGCTTTGCATAACCCTGCCCACAAGAGAGAATGCCTTAGCCCTATTCCTTTGCTCCAAAACGATCTGCCGGAATTTCCCTTCCACCGATCAGGGTGTTGAAATGCTCCCCCGAAATGGAGACTGCATGAACGGTACCTTTGTCATCTAACCAGACCTCGCCCCAGCGAACCATTCCGTCGACATATTTGTGAACTACGCCAGAGCGATCAACGCCCAGGGCCTGGCAACGACCGTTTATGCGAACATGAACTGTCTCGATTCCTCGATCAGAATCGTCGTCTTCAAGGACGCAGATTTCGGCGGGTACCGGCGTATTTGAGCGAACGAGGTTGCCGCGCTTCCAGACATAGCGCATCGAAAGGATCCCACCAAGAGCGAGTCCAGCGCCTGTCACGAACATGATGACACGGATGAAAAATGGTGGAGCCTCGTCAAAATGCTCGGGCATGAGAGAAAACCACAAGAATATCAGGCCAATGCCAAATGCAAGCATGCCACGATAGCTTACCCTGCCCATTCCCTTGTTCCGTAGCATCGTTCGACTCGATCGCATCAGGGGTTCCTTAGAACAAAATCACGCCAGCGTGCTGTTGATGTCTGCAAGGCACATGTCTCTTGCGTTAAGACTCGTCTGAACCAGCGGTTCGGTCAAGCCAGAGGGATCCAGAGCAAGTTGCATCGATCCGGAGGAAAGAACGACCTGCGCGATACAGATTTGCGGTAGACACGGTCACCAGCCTGCGCGCTAGAAGCCGAACGGCCTGCGGCGTTCCCACTTCGGACCCGGATCTGCATGCACTTCGCGATGATCCGCGGATTCTCGCCTTGCTCCCCGATGCTGAATAGGAGTGCACGTCAGTAAGGTATGCGGCTGCCATCCCAGGCAAAGCACCCACCGGTATCATCCGGCGTCAGACCATCGATAACTTTTAGCAGGTGCGCCGCCGACACATCGGGAGTGAAGAGTTGTTCCGAAGGAACGCGCGATCTGAACGGCTTTGACAGTCCGGTCGCGACCGTGCCCGGGTGCAGCGAGACGATGACTCCGTCTGACCATCGCCGCGCATGCTCGATGGCCAGCGTTTTGATCGTCATGTTCAGGGCCGCCTTGGATGCGCGGTACGATACCCAGCCGGCCAGCCGGTTGTCACCGATGCTGCCGACCCGGGCCGACAATGCAGCAAATACGGATTTGCCGCGGCGGCGCAGCAGCGGCAGGAAATGTTTCGCCACGAGCGCAGGGCCGATCGTATTCACACGAAAGACATCCAGCATGTTGGAGCTGTCGATATCGCGCAGTGCCTTTTCCGGTTGCAGGTCGCCGTCGTGCAAAATGCCCGTCGCCACGATGACGAGATCTAGCGGCCCCTCTTCGGATACCCGTTTTGCAGCCACGGCAATGCTCGCCTCGTCGAGCAGATCGATTTGACTGACGCGGATCGCACGATCATCGAACCTCATCTGCGAGCGCGACAATGCGTGCACGACACGAACCGTATCGCTGCCGGCCAACGTGCGACTGAAAGACTCGCCGATGCCGCCGGACGCACCAATGACGACGACGTTTGCATCCTGGTGAAATGACGTAAGTTCCATAACTCAAGATTTCGTGTGTTCGGCGAGAAAACTCTCGGCCGCGGCGAAGATGCACTTGCGCCGGTCGTCGTCGAGGCGATTGAGCGCGCGCGGCATCAACGCGAGCCGCGGGTTGGATGCGAAGAACTCGCGGTGCTTGTCGATGAAGCGCCAGTAGAGTCCGTCGACCACATCGCACCACGGCCCCTTCTTGTAGTCGCTCATCTTGAGCAGGTAACTCGAGCCGCAGATGTAGGGCTTCGTGGCGAAGATACCGCCATCGCTGTAAAGCCCCATGCCATATACGTTCGGCCCCATGACCCACTCGGAAGAGTCGACGTACATCTCCATGAACCAGCGGTGCGCCGTGGTCGGGCGAATCTCGCTCAGTGTCATCAGGTTCGCGACCACCATGAGCCTCGGTATGTGATGCGTCCAGCCAAGACGCCGGGCGGTTTGAATGGTGTCATCAAGCGGCACAATACCGGTCGTGCCTTCGTACCATGAAGCCGCAAGCTCGCGCTCGTGCGACCAGAAATTTTCGCTTTCCTGCCGCTCGCCGAACTCGCGTTCGACGAGCCGGATCACGTCCTCGACGTGCGCAGGTTTGTTCGGCGCCGGGATGTCGGGCGACGTAATCGAACGGGGCAGCTTCTTGCGATTGTCCTCATCGAAGCTCCAGCGCCCACCCACGGGTTCGCCTTCCTTGTCGACCAGGACACCGAGGCGGCGGCGCTGCTGTTTGTAGAAGTCGCCCATGACGAGGCAGGTGATCCAACGGTAACAGCTGGTTGCCGAGAATGACGAGCATGCGGTTGCGCAAGCGCCCTTGCGGGCGTCAGGCGAGAAGAATGGACAGCAGCGAGAAGGAGACCAGTGCTGTAGCAACGCTGCGCAGGTTCAGGTACTGCTGCGAGATCAGCCCTTTCCTATGCAAGCGATGATCGATCACGAGCAGCAGTGGAAACGCCACCAGCTGCGCTGCAATAGCCCACTTATGGCTGGCGGCGACATACGCAATCCAGACGCCGAGGAAGACCACGTTACTGCCAATAAAAAGATTGAAAGGCGCCGCCTCGGGCGCATACAACTGTGTAGCCCAGTGGATTCCGGTCAGGAAACAGAGAATCGCGAGGCCGTAGTTGGCGGCGAGCTGGTCCAGCGCACCAAGGCGGGCCAGTTCCTCCACCCCCGTGAGCGGCAGGAAAGCGCAGGCCAGGAAGGGCAGCGCCCCAAGCAGCATCAGCGTGGAATAAATCGGACGGCTCTCCATACCGCACAGGCTAGAGTTCGGCTACGGTCGATGCAATGCATGTTACGAGATGTTACAAACGCAATTTCAATTCCGTCCGGTCCATCATCGGTGCTACACATATTTTGTTGTTCAATCGCTTACACGCTGTTCATCAAGTACCCATATAGCACGGGATTCAGTCGATCCGGCTTACCATTGCAATTGGTTCGCCCTTGCTGACCGGAGGGGTAGCTACCACGTAATTCACCACACCGGCAAAGGGCGCGCGAATCTCGGCAATCTCATCGCCGAAGAAATCCAGCAGTACGCCTAACAGCCCCCCTTCCGCGATCGCGTACCCATCCCGGACCGCTGCACGGAATACGCCGGTCTCTGGGCTCGTCACCACCTGATAATTCCTAAGCCAGACGATACCTTCGATTGGAATTGACTCGCCGTCCAGCATTTCCAGATATCGCAGCAAATTGTAGATGCCGTCCTCCGCCATCTTGATCCAGTGCTCTTCGTTGGAACCCAACTGCCCGGTCTCAGTGGTAATGGCGGGCTTGCCGCGCGTCAATGCTGTCTGGTCGACGTACAGGGAATCTTCCGGATCGCGCAGTTGGGCTTCGTCAATTACGATGTGATCGAGGCCGAAAGCTATCGCCATGCCTTTCGAAGCCTCGTCGAGGTCCTGATTGCCGGTCACTGGCATGTATACGTAAGGACGAAGCGCTTCATTGCCATCACCGGCATGCAAGTCGACCACATAATCGGCGCGTTCAATGACTTCCTGCGTAATGACATAGGCGATGCGTTCGCTAATTGTACCGTCGGCCCGCCCAGGGTATACGCGGTTCAGGTTTTTGCCGTCGACCGGGCTGTAGTAAATCGT
Source organism: uncultured Woeseiaceae bacterium (assembly GCA_964605635.1). Taxonomy (GTDB): domain Bacteria; phylum Pseudomonadota; class Gammaproteobacteria; order Steroidobacterales; family Woeseiaceae; genus IDS-8. The sequence continues at coordinate 29 of CAZSDL010000187.1, read as the reverse complement.
TCGCCCGAGGAACGAAGGCGGATTGGCGA
>CAZSDL010000186.1:0-5054 GCA_964605635.1 uncultured Woeseiaceae bacterium | reverse complement strand
TATGTCCTCATGACCATTCTCCCTGTCAGTACAGTTAAAGCGAATCTGCAGTCCACACAACGCGGCAAGCGCAGAGCGGTTGACAGCCCGCAACACGGGTGAGAAGTATTATGTTAAAAGGTCTGGCATGACCTGCCGAGCGCGGCGTGCCGGTTGGCAGGGGCAATGTGCATGACTTCCAGCAAGTTGACCGTCAGCGATCCCGTCAAGGCAATCGTCTTCGACCTGGGTGGTGTACTCCTTGAACTGCGGGACCCGATCGAGAATTTCAGGCTTCGTATGCGGGAGAGTGAGTTCCTCGAGCGCTGGCTTTTGTCGCCCTCCGTACGTGCGTTTGAGCGCGGCGCCATCGATGCACAGGCATTTGCACGATCGATTGTCGAAGAAATGGAATTGCAGATGGAATGGCCGGACTTTCTCGAACGCTTCGATGCCTGGCCGCTGGCCCTCTTTCCGGACACGCTTGCATTGCTCGATGCGATTCCCCCCGGCATCAAGCGCGGCCTGTTGTCCAACACCAGCGCCATCCATTGGGGTCGAACCGATATTTCCGGTTGCCTCGCGGGACGATTTGACCGCGAATTCCTGTCCTATCAAACGCGACTGCTGAAGCCCGATCGGGAGTCGTTCCTGCAGGTACCCGAGGGCCTCGGTTGTCAGCCTCGGCAAATCCTCTATTTCGACGACAACCCGCGCAATGTATCAGCCGCAGCAGCCACTGGAATGCAGGCCTTTACGGCCCGGAGTCCCTTCGACGTCCGGCAGGTGTTGCTGCGCTACAGTCTCGGCTGAGGTCGACCACGATACCGGCGCAGGAAACCGGGCACGCTGTAGCGTTCGATTGACGCCAGGCTGAACCCCGCATTTCTCGTGATTGCCTCCGCGGCGCGTAACGCGCTTTGCACTGCCGGCCCTATCCCCTCGCCCATATCGACGGATGCAAGTCCGACTGCATCGCCGACTATGAATGCATTGTCCTGCCTTGCGACATCGCAAGGTCCGCGGAGATAGTAGCTATAGCCCGACGGATCGTACTTTTTGTCCTTTACCAGTCCCAATTCGCTGAGCCGGAACGTAAATTTTTCCCAGTAATCCTGCAAACGTGTTGATTGTGATTTCATTGAGTCGGCCTTGCCACCAAGCCCCACATTGACGTATCCGTTTGCCTTGGGCACATACCATGCATAACCCGGCAGACCGTCAGCGAAGAACCACAACTTGCATTCGCCGTTGGTCCAGTCGTACGCAAACTCTTGCTCGTAGGTCGCAATCTGCAGTGTTTTGACACGCGGATTGCTGTCGTGAAAAAACTGCCGGTACACCGGGCAAGACGTACCGCCAGCGCCGACAAGAAACCGTCCGCGGAACTTTCCGTCTAGCACAAAGCCGTCAGTCTGCCGCTCGATCTTCCTTACCTTGTGCGTCACCAATTCCGCACCTGAGCGCCGCAACAAGTAATCATCGAACTCGAAGCGGCGTATGGAATGCTGGGTGGTCTTCTTGCGAAACCGCAGCCCCTTCCAGTTGAATTCCAGGCGTTTGAAGGTAAGAAAGCGATGCGGATAGACATCGATGTCCAACTCGAGATCATCGACGACCTGCGGCGTGATCCATCCGGCGCACAGCTTGGTACGCGGAAACGGGGCCCGATCCAGGATGAGAGTGTCGAGTCCCGATTGCCTGAGCTTCCAGGCGCAGGTAGAACCGGCCGGACCACCACCGACGATCAGTACATCCGCTTGCCGCATTCGAGCGCTATTCCGACGGGTAGCCGGAAGGATACTGGTGGCGTCTCGTCCACGGAACGTCATTGTTTCCGCGCGGCGCGAATACGACCTGATAAAGCTGCAAGGTGCCGGAGCGGAAGCCCGCGGACGAGCCCGCCAGATACAGGCGCCACATCCTGACGAATTCCTCGCTATACATCTTTCGAACCGTGTCCGCCTCAGCTTCGAAATTCTGCAGCCAGCTGCGGCAGGTTTTTGCGTAATGCAAACGAAGATTTTCGACATCCAGCACAGAGAACTTGAGCGGTTCGAATATGGCTGACATCTGCGCCAGGCTCGGAATGTGCCCGCCTGGGAAAATATAGCGTGCTATCCAGGGATCGGGCGGTCGGGGGTTGCTGCGACCGATCGAGTGAATCAGTCCGAGCCCGTGCGGCTTGAGGCATCTCTCGATTACCGCACCCAATGCACGGTAGTTCCGCAATCCCACATGTTCGAGCATACCGACCGAGACAAATGCATCGCACTGCCCGGTGATACTGCGATAGTCATCTTCGATGAAGGTCACCCGTTCGGACAGGCCGCGCGATACCGCCTGCTCCCTTGCGTAGGTCACCTGCGCATGCGAGTTGTTGTAAGCGGTTACAGTGACGCCATAATGCTCGGCCATATGCATCGCCAGCGCACCCCAGCCGCAGCCGGCTTCGATGACCGTTTGGCCGGGCCGCAGGCGCAGCTTGCGGCAAACGTGATCGAGCTTTGCCAGTTGCGCTTCTGCAAGAGTAGCCTCCGGGCGCTCATAATAGGCGCAGGTATAGACCATGCGTTCATCCAGCCACAACTTGTAGAAATCATTGCCGAGATCATAGTGATGGTGCACGTTGTGCCTGGAACGGGATAGCGTGTTTGAGCGCAGCGCTGCAAGCCATGATCGCAACTGCTGAAAGCGCAAGCCACGGGTGTTGCTCCTGGAATACGCCCGGCTTGCTTCATTGACGAATTCGTAGAAATCTCCTTCGACGTCAATGAGGCCTTTGGCATAACCCTCGCCGAAACCAAGGGACGGTGATTTGAACATGCCAGGAAGCACGCTCCGGTCATGAATTATCACTTGCGCCACCGGCGAACCGTCGGCAAAAAAATATTCATTGCCGTCCCAGAGCCTCAGGGAGATTCGGGGATTGCCCACGAACGCCATGCAACGACTAGCGATCGTGCGCTGCAGGTCATTGACGCCTGCTTGCCGTTTGACATCGACTTTCAAGAAAAACACCCCTTTGAATTTCGGCTTTCAATGATCGCAGTATTATTGGGTCTGAATTCTGAACTGCGCTCCCGTGTCAGTTTCGCATCAGGCGAAGCAGCGGACAAGCGGCAGCGGTCATGCAACAGCTGCATGGACATCGATATCAATTAACTATTTGTTTTTATTACATTGATTGAACTTACGATCGCGACCCCGTCCGCCGAAGAGCGTCAGTCCCGCGCCTTGATCAGCACTGAGAATCCGTCAAAATGATACTCGCGCAGCCCGTCGCTCAGCGTGAAATTCTGCGCCTGGCCGGACTGGATTTCCGTGAAGGCACGACCGAGCGCGAGCGCGTAATGGCTGTCCGCGATCGGTACATTATGAGCCGTCATTAACGCGTCAATTTCTCCCGACAGCCCCGCGATTCGCTCTGCGCTCCTGGCGTATTCATCGAAATCCGAACCCTCCAGATGGGTATAGAGGGGTGCCAGGTAAAACGTATCGCCGGTAAACAGCAGGCGATTTTCCCGGTCTATAATGCAGAGGGCATCCGGTGCATGGCCAGGTGTCGCCAGCACTTCGAGAACCCGGCCGCCGAGATCGATTCGTTCACCGTTCGATACAAAACGGGAAATGACAAACGGTCGGCTGCGAAAGTCTTGCGCCGAAAAGCCATCGGGGAATGGCATCCACACCCAGCCTTCCTGGATAAACTCGGCGACAGCCTCGGTCGTACTCCCTTCTGCATTGCGGCGCGTGAAATCGGTATCCAGCGCGTAAATGACGTCGAACTGGTAGTTGCCGCCGATATGATCGTAATGCGTGTGAGAATTGAGGACAATGACATCCAGATTAGTCAGTCCGGCCACGACCCGTCGCATATCCCCGATGCCGAGACCGGTGTCGAATAACAGCGCCCTCGTCTCACCGACGATAAGAAACGAAATAACCTCCTCGAACTGGCCCGGTTCATATATGGCAAAGATGCCGTCCGCAACCCGGTATACCTCGAACCAGTCCTGATCCTGCGGGATAAGCGTGTATTGACTCCATTCCGGCCGCGGCAGCTCGTCCCACCAGCGGTCGTTTTCAGCGCCGCGATTCTGCACTTGCTGGTTGTCGAACACACGCTCGGATCGTGGTTCCGCGGAGCCCGACTCGTCACCCCCGCATGCGGCAACGCTGAGCGTTGCCGCTATAAGTAACAGGAAAGGAGTTGTTGTCGCCGGGCGACGCATGATCGCGTTATTCGCCTCAACCACGCGATTGCAGGGAATCGCGAATCTCGGTCAGCAACTGCACCTCCATCGACGGTTTCGGCGCTTCCTCAGGGGTTTCTTCCTGTTTGCGCTTCAACCGATTCATGCCTTTGATCACCATGAAAATGGCAAACGCGACGATTACAAAATCGAGCAAGGTATTGATGAACATGCCGTAATTGATCGTGGCCGCTCCTGCTTCCTGGGCTGCTGCAAGCGTTGCGTACTCCGTGCCGGACAGGTTCAGGAACAACTGGCTGAAATCTACATTACCCATCATCAGACCGATCGGCGGCATGACTACATCGTTGACCAGCGACGTAACGATCTTGCCGAACGCAGCGCCGATAATGATACCGACAGCCATATCGACAACATTGCCACGCATGGCAAATTCCTTGAATTCCTTGAGCATTGTCTTCCCCTTATTATTGACGTGAACTTATTGATTGTGATTGTTGGCAGGTCGAGCAACCGCCTGTGTCAGTGCGGCCCCACAGCAATAATAGCAGGCAGACAGGGGAAGCAACATGGAAGGACCGCGGCTCAGGCGGTAGAGGCGATTAGCGAATCCGCGCTTGACCGGTTCAAGTCGTTGCACCAGGCGAGGAATTCCTGCTCCGGCATGGGCCTGGCAATGAAGTAGCCCTGCGCAAAATCACAGCCGAATTCGCGTACGAGCGTGAGTTGTTGCTCTGTCTCGACGCCCTCTGCCACGACTTCGAGATTCATCGCTTTGCCCAGCGCGACGATGGCCTGTACGACCCGTTCGTTGTTGGGCGAGTCCACAAGGCGGTCTATAAACGACTGATCGATCTT
>CAZSDL010000185.1:0-5057 GCA_964605635.1 uncultured Woeseiaceae bacterium | reverse complement strand
CGCGTAGGTAGTGCCGGGGTCGGCGCTTCGTAGGTTTGTTGGTTATCTAAGCATGAGTATTCGGGACCGGTACTGCGTGCGCGGCACTACCTACGAATCGAGAACCCCGGCACTACCTGCGCGGCACTACCTACGAATCGCCGACCCCGGCACTACCTACGGGCACTACCTACGGGTCAGGGGTCGAGATGGATGACGCGCTCAGCGCGGCGGAGGACGTCGGGGCGGTGTGCGACACTTACTACCGTGATGCGAAGGGTGTCGATGTGGTCGAGGACGCGGCGTTCTGTTTCGATGTCCAGGTGACTGGTTGCTTCATCGAGAAACAGGATTCTCGGCCGTCGATAGAAAGCCCGTGCCAGTGCAAGGCGCTGCCGCTGTCCGCCCGAGAGGTTGCTGCCCGTATCGCCAACGAGCGTGTCCAGTCCCATCGGCATGTGTTGAATGTCCTGCCAGATTTCGGCGGCGTCGGCGGCGTCACGAATGCGCGCGAGGTCTGGTTCCGGGTCGAAACCGGCGATATTTGCGGCGAGACTCCCTTTAAACAGTGCGTCGTCCTGTAGCACGGTGGCAAACTGTCGTCGAAGGGCATGCGGATTCCATAGCGACAGCTCGCGGCCGTCGACGAGTAGCTGCCCGGCATCAGGCAGCATCCGTGCTGACAGAATCCGCAGCAGGGTCGTCTTGCCGCACCCCGACGGCCCGCTTATGACGACAGATTCGCCGGCCTGGATCACGCAGGAAAAGTCGCGGACCACGGGCGGACCGCCCGTGAAGGCAAAAGACAGGCCGCGGGCATGCAACGACCCGTTCACCGTTCTCGTAATAGCGCCATCCGGCACGGCCGGTAAGGGCTCAGCCAATACGATGTCGGACAGGCGCCCAATATGCAGTCTGAGCATGAACAGCTCGTGGCAAACCACGAAAAGATTCAGTGCCGCTTGAGCCAGGCGGCCACGCAACGCCATAAACGCAAACAACACGCCCAGTGTCAGTCGCTGGTCGAGCAAGGCTGCGATGCCGATGCCAAGAAACAAGACCTGCTCCGTCGCCGCAATCAGGTTGCTGCCGAAGCCTTGCCAGATGGACAGTTTGCCAGCGCGGACGCGTGCGTTGATGGTCGAAACGAAATGGTTCTGCCACTGCGCGAGGCGCAGCGGCGCAAGCCCGAGCGCGTGCACGGCATCGATCGCGCGCAGGCTTTCAAGTAGCGAACTGGTCTCGTGCGCTTTGTGCACAATCGCCTGCTCGCTCAAGCGCCGCGTCGTCGGCAGTATCGCTGCCAGCAACAGGGCGGTACTGACCATGCCGCCTAACGAGACGAGCGTCAGCCATGGGCTGTAGAACAGCATGATCGACAGCGTTGCGATAATGACCATGCTTTGCACAATTCCGTTAATGCCGGTCTCGGTGATGACCCTGCGAATGGGATCCAGCGATTCGAGCCGCGACATGAGGTCGCCAAGATGGCGATTGTGGACGAATTGCACCGGCAAGTTGTACAGGTGACCAACGACATTCCGCGTCGTATCCGCCGCGAGCTGCGTACCGGTGTACAGGCCGATCCAGCGTCGCACCGCTTCCAGCAATGCGCCGACAAACAGCACAGCCGCGAGACCGCCCAACGCGCGATAAAGCCAAGACATATCCAAACCGAGGATCACCTCATCGATCAGCAACTGCGTGACAACCGGCGGGACGAGCGAAAGAAGTTGGATAACAACCAAAAGTAAAAGCATGAGCCCCAGGTAACGACCGACCCGTCGACAGGATCGCAGTAACGTCGCTATCGAAAGGGTGTCGCGCTCATTGCCGCGCTCGAAGTGGGCCGCCGGCGCGAACTCCAATGCGACACCGGTAAATGAGGCATCCAGTTCGCGTGGCGATATGACCCCTTTTCCACTTGCCGGATCGTGGATGACGGCCTTGCCGCGACGTAGCCGCAAAAGCACAACAAAATGGTCGAGCTTCCAGTGCAACACTGCCGGAAGAGTCAGGCGCGATAACTCCGGCAGTTCGAGTCGTACCGGTCGAGCTGCGAGTCCGAGCCCGGCGGAAGCCTGCAACAGGTCATTGAGCGTCGCTCCGCGAGTCGACGGCGGGTGACGCGCCCGCAGCACGTTGAGACTGATCTGGCGACCGAAGTAGCCGGCGATCATCGCGACACAGGCAAGTCCGCATTCCGCGCGTTCCTGTTGCAGGATCAGCGGTAGCCGACGTCGCGATGCGATGCCCGGATGATCAGGCATCCGTACTCATGTCAGGTGTTTCTTGCCCGTCTCGACGCAGGCGAAGAAGCCATTCATAAAGGCGATAACGTTGTTGCACGAGATCCGCACGAACCGCCGTGCCGGCCGGCAAGGTCCACGTGCGGCCGCTGGCAGTGACCGACTGTTTGCCGAGTTCCGCTCGAACCTCGAAGACCGGTCCCGCCAAGGCGAGCGGCACGTCGACTTCCGCTGGCAGCAGCGGGATCGCCGAAATCGACGACACGACAGCGGACTGCGTACCAAAGATCTGGTGCGGATAGGCATCGAAGCGCAACTCGACGACCTGGCCCTCGTGCAGCGCGCCCGCGCTTGCGCTTGGCAGGTAGAGCCAGGCCTCCAGCTCGGGCGTGCCGCGATAGAGCGTGACCAGCGTTTGCCCACTTTGCACGGCCTGCCCCGGTCGTACCATGATTCGGGCAACGACACCCTCACGCGGCGCGCGCAGATCCGTGCCGACCAGGGCTGCAACTTCAAATAGTTGCCGCTGCAGTTGCTCCCTCAAAATTGCGTGTTCGGTGCCGCGCAGCGCTTCCTCGTCGTCCAGATCCTCACGCAGCTGATGCAGCTCGGTGCGCTCCCGCTCGACGCGCGCTGCCTGGCCGTTAAGCGCCTCAACGGCTGCTCGTGATTGCAATAGCGACAACTGCTCTTGATCGAGCTGCATGTCGGACGCGTTGCCCCGCGCCACCAGCAGGTGCATTCCTTCGATCCTGCGGGTCAACACGGCGTTACGTGCTTCCAGCAGCTCGATCTCGTTACGCGAATGAGCCAGTTGCGCATTGATATGCTTGATCCGACGGTCGATGTCGCGTGCGCGAAGCACTCGGGCCCACTGTTCCTGCCGCTCGATGTCCCGGCGCAACGACAACTCGAGGATCAGCGAGCGATGCCTGGCTGCGACGACAGCATCGGGACCCGCGCTGTTGCTGTCTGCCGTGAGACCGACCAACACCTGTCCTGCATTGACGCGCTGGCCTTCAGCGACCTGCAGGTCGGTAATGCGACCGGCGTGCGCCGCGACGATGCGCACGAAACCGTCAGGCGGCATTAACACCCCGACCGCATGCGCCCGTTGTGGCACCTCGACGAGCCATGCCGACAGGCCGAGCAAAAGCACTGCGAGAATACTGACGACCGCAGCCACCCACGCACCGGGCGGCATGACCACGGTGACAGCTCCATGCAACGCCTCACGTTGCGATTTCAGCACCTCATTCCGGAACAGCGGCGTCACGGTAGTCGATGCCTGCGATGCGCGTTCCTGACGCAATGCCATGCAGCAGCCTCCAGACACTCAAGGTATGCGTGTCAATTCACTCGATCGGCACTATCGAAGCACGCAATGTCCGATAACGCGATACGACTTTTCCGGCGCTTTGCGGGCATTCACCGGGTGTCGCACACCGGGTGTCGCACACCGGGTGTCGCACATCCAGTGGCGAAGCAACGCCGGGCCAGTTCGCCGCAACCAACAAAATGATCGGCGTACTTGATCGTGATGCGCTAACCTCTGCCCGCTATGAGTCCGGACACGTCAAAACCGCCCATCAGCATCGAGGAATACCTGCAGCGCATCGACGCTGCTTCGGTGTATGAAGTTGCAGTTGAAACTCCGCTGGAACCCGCCGCCACGCTTTCGGCACGACTCAAAAACCGGGTCCTGCTGAAACGGGAAGACCTGCAGGCAGTTTTTTCATTCAAGTTGCGCGGCGCCTACAACAAGCTGTCGCGTTTACCGCGAACGGTTCTCGATCGCGGTGTCATCTGCAGCTCGGCCGGCAATCATGCACAAGGAGTAGCGCTCGCCGCACAACGGCTCGGTGCACGCGCCGTTATCGTAATGCCCGTGACGACGCCATCGATCAAGGTCAATGCCGTGCGGGCGCTGGACGGTGAAGTGGTGCTGCACGGCGATACCTACGACGATGCGCAACAGCATGCACGGGAACTGGCGGAACAGCAGCGCCTGACGTTCATTCACCCGTTCGACGATCCGGAAGTCATCGCCGGGCAAGGGACCATCGGTCGCGAAATACTGAGTCAGGCCGACGAGACTTTAGAATTTGTATTCGTACCAATCGGCGGTGGCGGCCTGATCGCCGGGATCGCTGCGTGGATCAAGGGCCGGCGGCCACAGGTCAGGATAATAGGCGTTGAGCCCGAGGATTCTGCGGCCATGCAGAAATCGCTAGCGGCCGGCTATCCGGTGACACTCGATCATGTCGGCATTTTTGCCGATGGTGTTGCAGTGAAGCGTGTTGGTGACGAAACCTTTCGGCTTTGTCGCGATCTTGTCGACGACGTCGTAACGGTCGACACCGACCAGACCTGCGCGGCAATTCGCGATATTTTCGAAGATACCCGATCGATCGCAGAGCCTGCCGGCGCGCTCGCGGTTGCCGGCCTGAAAAAGTACGTCGCGCAGCATCGCCTTCGCGATCAGACAATGGTCGCTGTTGTGTGTGGCGCGAATGTGAACTTCGACCGCTTACGCCACATCGCGGAGCGGGCGGCGATCGGGGAACAGCGTGAAATGCTGCTGGCCGTGGAGATTCCCGAACAACCCGGCAGTTTCAAGCGTTTCTGCGAGGCCATCGGGCGGCGCAGTGTCACCGAGTTCAACTATCGCTACAGCGACTCGAGTAAGGCGCACATTTTTGTCGGCGTCGAGTTACGCCATGGCGCCGCTGAGCGTGATCGGCTCCTCCGCAAGCTTGCGGAACTGAACTATCCGTTGCAGGACCTGAGTGACAACGAAGTCGCGAAGTTGCATGTGCGGCACATGGT
>CAZSDL010000184.1:0-5088 GCA_964605635.1 uncultured Woeseiaceae bacterium | reverse complement strand
CGGGCAGGCCGTTGCGCAGCGCAATTGAACAGGGCAGGGCACACTCCATGATTTTCTGGGGTCCGCCCGGCACCGGGAAGACCACGCTGGCGCGTATTGTCGCGGCATCGACTGACTCGCATTTCATCGCTTTGTCGGCGGTGATGGCGGGAGTAAAGGATATCCGCCAGGCAGTTGCGGAAGCGCGCAAGCTGCGAGACTTGCGCGGCCAGTCGACGATTCTTTTCCTCGATGAGGTGCATCGATTCAGCAAGTCGCAGCAAGACGCGTTTTTGCCGTTTGTCGAGGATGGCACACTGACCTTCATTGGCGCGACCACCGAGAACCCGTCTTTCGAACTTAACAACGCGCTTTTGTCACGCGCTCGTGTCTATGTGCTTAAGCCGCTCGATGACGCTGCGTTACTGGCGATATTGAAGCACGCTTTGGCGCAATCAGAAGCTGCGTTTGACGGACGTTCGGTCGAAGCCGACGATGCATCGTTACAGCTGATTGTCACCGCGGCTGATGGCGACGCGCGGCGGGCGCTGAATTTGCTTGAACTCGCTGCCGATCTGGCGCCGCCGCTCGGGCAGACGTCGCGAATCGATACCGGGATAGCAACCGAAGTCGTGTCTGGCAGTCGCCGCCGTTTCGACAAGCAGGGTGAGTATTTTTACGACCAGATCTCCGCGTTACACAAATCGGTGCGGGGCTCGGACCCGGATGCGTCGCTCTACTGGCTTATGCGCATGCTCGACGGCGGCTGTGATCCGCTTTACATTGCCCGGAGAATGACGCGCGTGGCCTCCGAGGACATCGGCAATGCCGATCCTCGTGCTTTGCAGATCGCTATCAATGCATGGGATGTTCTTGAACGACTTGGCAGCCCGGAAGGCGAACTCGCCCTGGCCCAGGCAGTAGTCTTTCTGGCCTGTGCGGCCAAGAGCAATGCCGTTTACCTGGCGGCAAAGGCGGCTCAGGCGGATGTGCCGGAATTCGGTTCGCTCGAGGTACCACTGCATTTGCGCAACGCGCCGACACGCATGATGAAAGAGCTCGGGTACGGGGAGAATTATCGTTACGCGCACGATGAGGCCGATGCCATTGCCGCGGGCGAGCGCTACTTTCCGGACGACATGCCCGACCGCAAATACTATTATCCGGTTACCCGCGGCCTGGAGATACAGATCGGCGAAAAGCTCGAGAGAATTGCGGCCAGGAATCGCGGTACCCGTTCAGGTCGGTCGAAGGATAAGACAACCAGCCGGCTCGAAAAAGAAAAAGGAAAAGAAACAGGAAATGATTGATCCTAAACTGCTGCGGCAGGCAGGCAATGATGTTGCAAACAATCTCGCGCGCCGGGGTTTCGCTTTCGATGCCGACGCTTATGCCGCGCTCGATAATCGCCGCAAAGCCCTGCAGGTCGAGGCGGAATCCCTGCGCAGTGAGCGGAACGCGAGTGCGAAGGCCATCGGTAAGGCCAAGTCCGGCGGGCAGGATGTAGCGCCGCTGCTCGCCGCGGTTGCGAACCTTGGCGATAAGCTGGCGAGTGTCGAGCAGGATCTGAAGAGTGTGCTGGCTGAGCTTCAGGACATCGAGCTGGGACTGCCGAACCTGCTGCAGGACGACGTGCCAGCGGGCAGCGATGAATCCGCCAACGTCGAAGTCAGGCGCTGGGGCGATTTGCCCGCGTTCGATTTTGCGGTGCGCGATCACGTTGATCTCGGTTTGCAGCTCCGGCAACTGGACTTCGACGCGGCAAGCCGCATTTCAGGAGCCCGCTTCAGTGTGTTGCTGGGGGGGCTGGCTCGACTGCAACGAGCGTTGGTGCAGTTCATGCTGGATACGCATACTGGAGAGCATGGCTACGAAGAAACCTACGTGCCTTATCTCGTGCTCGCCGATGCAATGACCGGCACCAGCCAGTTGCCGAAGTTTGCCGCGGACCTTTTCATAACCGCGGGCGATCCGCCTTACTACCTGATTCCGACAGCCGAGGTCCCCCTGACCAACCTCGTCCGTGACAGCATTATCGCGGCGGAGCGGCTGCCATTGCGGTTCACTGCACATACGCCGTGTTTCCGCTCCGAGGCGGGCTCACACGGCAGGGATACTCGCGGCATGATCCGGCAACACCAGTTCGAGAAAGTGGAGCTGGTGCAAATCGTCGCGCCGGACGAATCGGGCCAACGGCTCGAAGAGTTGACGGCACATGCGGAGACAATATTGCAGCGACTGGAGTTGCCCTATCGCGTAATGGAACTGTGTGGCGGCGATATCGGGTTCGGTGCCAGCAAGACCTACGATCTCGAAGTGTGGTTGCCGGCACAGAATGCCTACCGTGAGATATCTTCCTGCAGCAACTTCAGCGATTTCCAGGCTCGACGCATGCAGGCTCGCTGGCGTAATCCGGTGACCGGCAAAGCGGAACTGCTGCATACGCTAAACGGCTCAGGTGTGGCGGCCGGACGGGCGCTGGTCGCAGTGATGGAAAATTACCAGGAGAAGGACGGCGGAATTCGCATTCCGGCCGTCCTTCGGTCATACATGGGTGGACTCGAGCGACTGGAACCGGCTGGCTGAAACAGCAGCAGGCAGCTCGGAAAGCTTAAATCTGCTCAGTCGCGGCTCATGAACAAGCGCAATATGTACCAGAACATCAATGCGATCGACGCGAACAGCGCCATCGCTGCAGCCACGTACTTGTCTTCCGGGTAGTGATGCATGATGTTCGAGGTGTCATACAATACCGCCGCGCCCGCGAAGCCGATCATCAGCACCGAGAACCAGGTGCCGAGTTGCCAGCCGAACAGAATGCTGGCAACGATACCGATCATCGCCAGCATGCCGCCCCAGACCAGCATGCCCCTCAGGAAAGAGAAATCCTTGCGCGTAATCATTGCGGTGGCGATGAGACCTGCGCTGCCCAGCAGCGTGACACCGGCGGCGCTGTCAATGACGCCGGGTGCGGTCGCATTTGCCACGTAAAGAAGAGGGGCAAATATGATGGCTTGCACAACAACAAAAGCACCGAAGGCGGCGTATTGGGCATTCTTCGACTGAACCCGATGTGCCACATGAGTAGCGCCCCAACTTGCCAGCATGAATGCACCCAGTACCAGCAGCCAGTTGTTGAACATCGGCTCGGCGATCGCCGCCGCAACGCCGGACTGGAACAAATAGACTTCCACCGCCGCGAACGCCACGATGGCGCCGACTACATGGGCGTAGCATTTCCATATGAAATCCGAGCGGCTTGCCTCGGCCAGTGACGAAACCGGTGCAATGTACTTGAGCTGGTCGTTCATACTGATTAAATCCTCTGGCAATTACCGGCGGTCATTTTAGCATTGATGCGTCCGTCCGGTGGCCCGCCGCCTACGGCATGGGCCACCTGGCGGCAAGTGCCTATTTGCGCACGTATTTCTTGATCGCCCTCGGACCGACTTCGGCGCCGTACACGTTGCCGGCCGAGTCGATTGCGACCCCTTCCGCCCCGCTGGTTCCGGAGTTGTCCTGATCCGGTTCCGGGTCCGGGATGAAGGCGGTGACGAAGCCATCCCTCGCACTGCCTATACGGATACCCCGCTTCCAGCCGGGATTTCGAGTCGCGTTGGACTCAGAATCGGTGGAGTACAACATGTCGTCCTTATCGATATAGAGACCGCTGGGTCGCCCGAACTGGGTCCAGGTGGCGAGATGCTTGCCGCCCTGATCGAAAACCTGGATGCGGCTGTTGCCGCGATCTGCGACGAACAAGCGTCCCTGTGAGTCCATTGCCAGCGCATGTGGATCGCGGAACTGGCCGTCACCATTGCCGGTAGACCCCCACTCCCCGAGAAAGGTACCGTCCTTCGCAAACTTGACGATGCGATTGTTGCCGCTGCTGTCGTGACCGTCGGCCACGAAGATGTCGCCATTCGGGGCGACCAGGACGTCGGAAGGCTTGTTGAAGGTGTCGGGCCCGGGCCCTGCAACGCCCTTCTTGCCAAGCGTCATCAACAACTCACCGTCCGGACTGAACTTCAACACCACATGACCCCAGCCGTCCGGTACCGGGGCATAGCCGACCGCATCGGTAATCCAGACATTGCCGTCGGCATCGACAAACATCCCGTGTGGCCAGGCGATGATGCCGGCACCGAAGCTTTTTACTGTTTTACCGTTCGCATCGAACAGCAGCACCGGGTCCACGTCACTGTCGACACACAGGTTGGCTCCGCAACGTTCGGCGATCCACATGTGTTTTCCGTCAGGTGCCGGAAATATTGCGCTGCTGGCGCCCCATTCGCGGTTGTCCGGCAGCGTTGCCCAGCCTTCGATCGTACGATACGGGTTCGGTGCATGATTCTGTGCCGCAGCTGCCGCCACAAGGAACGTGCAAAGAACGGTAATCGGCAGCAATGCGCTGATAATCGGGCGAAATGATGCGGTCATCTGGAGCTCCCCTTATTTTTGGAACGGTGGAGTATAACGTAGGGTGCTGCCTCAGGCCGAACCCTCAATCAGTGCTTCCAGCGGCGCATGTTCGGCGCCGTTCTCGGTGCAAACCGCGTAGCGTGACGAGTCATCCGGTGCATAAAGCGCAACGCCCGCGTAGCGTCCCATGCGATCAATAATATAGAAATTGACGTTGAAATTCGGCTCACCGCGATCGTTCAGTAGGCGCCGCTCGATGGTATTGGCACGAATGCGCCGCAGGGCTTCCATGCCGGCGTCCTTCGGGTGCTGGCCGCGACGCATTTCCTCGACGACAAGAAACGAACAGAGCGCGTAAAGGTTTGCCTCGCCGCGCCCTGTCGAGCCGGCAGCACCGACGTCGCCGTCGACATAAAGTCCCGCACCAAGGATGGGCGAATCACCCACACGTCCCGGGATTTTCCAGGCGAGCCCGCTCGTAGTTGTTACGCCGCAGATGTCGCCGTTGGCGTTGATGCCGTTGCAATTGATGGTGCCGTAATAATCGTCGCGGTTGATGAGCCCTTCGTGAACCATATCGAGGCCAGCCTTGTGCCCGGCCTGAAAACGTTCTTCGGGAGTGAGGTAGTGGCCGGGATCGATACGACGTTTCCAGTTGAGCCACAATTCTCGTGACTTGTCCGTATT